>NZ_JAAIYB010000669.1 GCF_010894475.1 Myxococcus vastator | reverse complement strand
GGGGGAGGGGCTGCCGGGCCGGGTGGCGGCGACGGGGCAGCCGCTCTTCGTCCCGCGCCTCCAGGCGGAGGACCTGCGCGATGAGCGCGTGCCGGAGGGCATGCCCTTCCTCCAGCGCTACGGGCCCCACAGCGTCATCGTCGTCCCCCTGGGCGTGCGCGGCCGGGTGCTGGGCACGCTGGGGGTGATGCGCGAGGCGCGGGGCCGCGAGTACTCGGTGGAGGAGCGCGCGCTGCTGGAGAGCCTGGCGGCGCGCGCGGCGTTGGCCATTGAAGACGCGCGGCTGTACGGCGCAGCCACGCAGGCGGTGAAGGCGCGGGACGAGCTGCTGTCGGTGGCGGGGCACGAGCTGAAGTCGCCGCTGAACGCGCTCCAGCTCCAGATTCACCTGCTGGCGCGCATGGCCCGGGACGCCATGGCCGTGGACGGGCTGGCGGAGCGCGCGGAGCGGGCGGCGAAGGCGGGCCAGCGGCTGGGGCTGCTCATCGATGACCTGCTGGACGTGTCGCGCCTCAGCTCGGGGCGGCTGGGGCTGAAGCGCGAGGAGGTGGACCTGGCGGCGCTGACGCGCGAGCTGGTGGGCCGCATGTCCGAGGAGCTGGCGCTGGCGGGCAACGAGGTGCGGCTGCTGCTGGACCGGCCGGTGACGGGGCAGTGGGACCGGCTGCGCCTGGAGCAGGTGCTGGTGAACCTGCTCACCAACGCGGCGAAGTACGGCGCGGGCCGGCCGGTGACGGTGGAGGTGGACGCGGTGGGCCCGGTGGCGCGGCTGTCCGTGCGCGACGAGGGCATCGGCGTGTCGCCGGAGGAGCAGGAGCGCATCTTCGAGCAGTTCGAGCGCTCCGCGTCGGTGCAGCACTTCAAGGGCCTGGGCCTGGGCTTGTGGATTACCAAGCGCATCGTCGAGGCCCACGGCGGCCGCATCCGCCTGGAGAGCGAGCCGGGCAAGGGCTCCACCTTCACCGTGGAGCTGCCCCTGCCAGCGTGAGCGTCTGGACAGCCCGCACTCGCTGCGCTCTGGTTCCGCGGATGAAGACGCGCGCACTCCACCGACTGGCCCTGCTCGCCGCCGTGCTGGCCGTGGCCGCCCCGGGCTGCCGGCACGCGCCCGCGCTCGAACCGGGCCTGGACGCGGATGGGGACGGCGTCCTCAATGGGGAGGATGCCTGCCCCACCGTCCGCGGGCTCGCGAGGCTCCAGGGCTGCCCCGTGAAGGACACGGACGGGGACGGCGTGGAGGACGCGCTGGACACGTGCCCGCGTCGCGCCGGGCCCGCCTCGCGGGACGGCTGCCCCATCCGTGACTCGGACGAGGACGGCGTGGAGGACGCGAGGGACGCCTGCCCGCGGGTGTTCGGCCTGCTGGAGCGGCGGGGCTGCCCCATCGACGACCCGGACCGCGACGGGGTGGAGGGCGCGGCGGACAAGTGCCCGGACGAGCCCGGGCCCGCCTCGCGTGAGGGATGTCCCATTCGCGACGCGGATGGGGACGGCGTGCCGGATGAAGAGGACGCCTGTCCCGACGAGGAGGGCCTGCCCTCGCTGCGTGGCTGCCCGGAGCGGGACGTGGATGGGGACGGCGTGGCGGACCACCGGGACAACTGCCCGCGCGAGCGGGGCGCGCTGGACAACCAGGGCTGCCCGGCGGCGCGCAAGCAGCGCGTCGTCATCCGCCCGGACCGGCTGGAGCTGCTGGAGCGCATCACCTTCGCGCCCGGCACCGCCACCCTCCAGCCGCGCGTCCAGCCGGCGCTCGACAACGTGGCGGAGGTCCTGCTGCTGCACCCGCGGCTGGGCGTCATCGCCATCGAGGGCCACACCGACAACCGCGGGGACTCGGACGTGCAGCGGGAGGTGACGCTGGCGCGCGCGGAGGCGGTGCGGGACTACCTGGTGGAGCGGGGTGTCCCGCCGGACCGGCTGGAGGCGTGGGGGTTCGGCCCGGACAGGCCCGTCGAGTCGAATGAGACCTCCCACGGACGCGAGGCCAACCGCCGGATGGACCTCCGAGTGGTGGCGCCGCGCGGCCGTCCGTAAGCCCCGGACTCCCCGCGGGTGGGGGGTGTGGGGTACGCTCGTACGCCATGAGTGCTCCCAGCCCCCTGTTTGGTGACTTGCTGCTCAAGCTGGGGATTGTCTCGCCCAGCCAGGTGCAGGAGGCGCTCGCCCTCCAGGCCCTCACCGGGCAGCGCGTGGGGGAGGCCCTCATCTCCCTGGGCTACGTCACGCGGGAGCAGATTCAGGACGCGCTGGGAGAGGCGCTCGGGCTGCACCAGGACAAGAGCCCCCTGCAGCCCGCGCTGGGCGAGCTGCTGGTGGGGCTCAAGTACGTGACGCTGGCGCAGCTCGACGAGGCGCTCGCGCGTCAGCGCCGCGACGGCCGCAAGCTGGGCGAAATCCTGGTGGAGCTGGGCCACTGTACCTACAAGCAAATCTACGAGGCGCTGGGGCTGCAGAACCGCATCGCCGGGCGGCAGGATTTGCCGCGCCCCTCCTCCGACGGCCGCCGCCGCGTGGTGGTGGTGGACGACAGCCCGCTGGCCTGCGCCTTCGTGCAGGAGGGCCTGGTGGCGCTGGGCTACGAGGTCCTCTGCTTCCAGGACCCGTTCGAGGCCCTGGAGAGCATGGGCCGCATCCAGCCCGTCATCGTCCTCAGTGACTTGGAGATGCCCGGCCTGGACGGCGTGGAGCTGTGCCGCCGCCTGAAGGAAGGCCCCAGCCACGCGGTGCCCGTCATCATCCTCACCGCCAACGACGTGGAGGCGGAGCGCGTGCGCGGCCTGCGCGCCGGCGCGGATGACTACGTCAACAAGTCCGCGTCCATGGACGAGCTGGCCGCGCGCATCGAAAGCGTGGTGCGCCGCACGGGCGAGACGGAGCGCATGCGCAAGCTGTTCGCGCGCTACACGTCCGACGCGGTGGTGGAGGAAATCCTCAAGAGCGCGGACGCGGTGGTGCTCACCGGCGAGAAGCGCGAGGTGACGCTGCTGTTCGCGGACATCCGCAACTTCACCGGCCTGGCGGAGAGCCTGCCTCCGGAGCAGGTGGTGGGGGTGCTCAACCAGGTGCTCGGGCGGATGTCGGACGCGGTGCTCACCTGCGGCGGCACGCTGGACAAGTTCCTGGGCGACGGGCTGATGGCCGTCTTCGGCGCGCCGGTGGCCCGTCCGGATGACGCGCTGCGCGCGCTCCAGTCCGCGAAGATGATGATGGATGCGCTGACGGACCTGCGCATCGAGGCGGAGGCGGCTCTGTCTCTTATA
>NZ_JAAIYB010000668.1 GCF_010894475.1 Myxococcus vastator | reverse complement strand
CGCTCCCTCCGCGCCACCCGCCGCGCGGCCCCTCGTGGAGCTGCCCACGGAGGAGACCACGCCGGTGGTCATCTCCGAGCCGGCCGCGCCGGGCGAGTCCGGGCAGCGGCGCCCGAGGCTCCGGGTGGACGACTTGCGCGATGCGATGATGGCCGGCAACCCCGACCTGGCCCAGTTCCGGACGTTGCAGCGCAAGGTGCTGCTCAAACCAGAGGAGCGGGAGCTGCTGCGTGGCATCTACAAGGACCGCGAACAGATTGAAGTGGCGCGGCGGGACCTGCTGGCTGAAAGCGAACAGACCTACAGCGACGACAATCAATTCCGCCGGATGTACCGGGTCGAGTATCTGGGGATGGCGCTCGAATGGAAGGACAATCCCGAGCGGGCGCACCTGCTCGACACCGTCGAGTCGCTCGTCATGGCACGCAACATCCGCGCCACCCAGGACCCGGAGGTGCGGCGCTCGCTGTCGGGAGACAAGGTGGAGATGATGATGATCCTCCTCCATAACGACCGGGCCCGGGCGGAGCAGTTGTTGGCGCAGTCCCGAGGCACCCCTTACGAACCCCTGCTCGAGTACGCCCGCGTCAGGTTCGACGCGCTCTGGGCGCTCGCGCGTCAACAGCAGACATCGAATCCCTGAGGTCTCTTCATCATGTCCAGCTTCTCGCGTTGGTGCATCCTCGTTGGTATCTCCTCGCTCGGCTGTGGCTGTCACGCGCCATCCTCCGAGCTGGGCACGGCCGAGCCCATCCTCAATCAACTCCAGACGGAAGGCTGCGGGAACTCCCTCACGGAGGAGGTGCTCTTTCAGTTCGGGACGGACGCCGACGACCAGGCGGTGGCGCTCGGGCGTGACGCCGAAGGCAGCGTGTACCTCTCAGGCAACACGGGCGGCGCCTTCGGAGAGCCGGGAGAGCAGGGCGGCGGGCAGGATGTCTTCCTGGTGAAGCTCTCCTCGTTCCTGCAGTTCAACTGGGTTCACCAGTTCGGCTCGCCGGGCGAGGACGCCGCGCGGGACGTGGTCGTCACCGGCGAGGGCCATGCGCACGTCGTCGGCATCACGCAAGACTCGCTCCCGGGGCAGTTCTCGTCGGGGGGGGCGGACGTCTTCGTGGCCCGGTATGACAACGAGGGGCGGCGCTCCTGGCTCGTCCAGCACGGCACACAGGAGGAGGACTACGGCCTCTCCGCCGCGCTCCGTCCGCAAGGAAGAATCGGCATCGCCGGGGCCACGCTGGAGACTCCCGTCAATGGCTTCGACGTCACGCTGCTCCAGGTTGACGACCAGGGCCAACAGGTCCGCAAGGATGTCTTCGGCTCCATGAACCAGGCTCATGACCGCGGCGAGGGAATCGCCGTGTCTCCGGGCGGGAGGACCTGGGTCGTCGGGTCGACGCAAGGCCGCCTGGGCGCCCAGCCCATGGGCTCCACGGACCTCTTCATCCGCCAGTTCGACGGTTCCCAGAACCTGCAGTGGACCGCCCAGGTGGGCACGCCGGACATCGACGCGGCGCTCGCGGTCGCCCAGGACGGCAATGACCGCATCTACGTGCTCGCGCTCTCCTACAGCGACCTGAGCCGCCCCAACTTCGTCGAAAACGACGGCATCCCCAACGCCTTCCTGATGCGCTACTCGACTTCGGGAGAACTCAAGTGGACGCGCCGCGTCGGGCCGGCCAACCAGCTCAGCCTTGCCACGGGGCTCGCCGTCGACAGCGAGGGCAATGCCTATGTGGCGGGCTGGACGACCGCGGCGATGACGGACGCCCCCAACCAGGGCGGGCACGACGCGTTCGTCGTCCGGTTCGACAGGTGGGGCCACCAGACACGCGCCTGGCAGTGGGGGACGAGCGCGGATGACGAGCTGCGCGATGTGGTGATGACCAGCTCAGGAATGGCTCTGGGATGGGGAACGACCCGCGGAAGCCTGGGGGCCCCCAACCAGGGTGGACAGGACGTGTTCGTCGTCCAGTTCGCGACGAGCCCGTAGCAGGCCGTTCTTCAACCAACCAGCAGGGGGTAAGACATGAAGAAGACCATCTTCGCGGTCATTGGTTCACTGGCGATGTCGTCATCGGCCTTCGCCGCGTGGGCGCCCAACGAATATCGGTGTACGTTCGATCAGCTCACCGCGAATCAGGCCGAGGGTCGTCAACGCTGGGCGAAGCGCTGGCAGCAGCAGAATCCCTATGGCATCACGATGTGGGGGGGGCTGGACCACAACTACTGGCACTCGAGCTACACGCTCGAGGCCAACCAGGCAGTGTCCATGGGCTATTGGCTGTACCCCGTCTATGTGGACCCCAACAACATGTACACGCCCTGGAAGGGACCGGGGGCGTATGGGACCGCGACGGCGTCGTACACGGGCACGCAAATCCAGACCTCCGTTCCCTACAACTTCAAGCCCGCGCACATCCAGATGGACGGCGTGTGCGAGCCCGGTTGCTACACGCCGGACCAGAAAATCCTCCTGTCTGATGGCGCCATGGGCATCCGCGAGGCGCTGGAGTCCGGGCGGACGGACCTGGTGACGCTCTCGCCCGAGGCGTCATTCGCCTCTGTCGAGTTCCTTGACAACAAGGTCGAGCATTACACGTTGGACCGCGACGCCACGGAGCAGGAAATCCTCACGTTCCGCACCCGCTCTGGCGGGGAGCTGCGCGTCACCACCGAGCACCCGCTCGTCACGCCGGACGGCACGCTCAAGCGGGCCCGCGAAATCGGGGTGGGTGACAGCCTCGTGGACCGCCACGGCAAGGCGGATGAAATCGTCTCCCTGGACAAGAAGTGGGAGTACACCCGCGCCTACAACGTGCGCCCGGTGACGAAGGACCTCACGTCCAACATCATCGTCGCCCAGGGCTACCTCAATGGCTCGCAGCGCTTCCAGAGCGAGTACGTCGAGGAGATGAACCGGATGATTCTGCGCGACAACGTGCCGGAAGTCCTCGTCCCCGCGGGCGAGTAGCCGCACCCCGGCCGCCGGAGCGCATTTCCTGTCGCTCCGGTGGCCCCGCTGTTCACAAAGCCTGTCCCCATCCATCCGGTCCCGTCTGCTTCTGGTGGGCACCGGATTTTGTCGTGTCCGCAGCCGGATTCCAACAAGAGCAAATCATGACAGTGCTATCACCGAAGAAAGACAGACGCATCATGGGCCTGGCCGTCCTCACCGCCTGCTGCGGCTCGCTCGGAGCCGCGAGCGCGGCTCCCGCTGGCGGGCCTGGGGGGATGGAGGAGAAGCTCATCATGGTCGAGGAGCTGT
>NZ_JAAIYB010000667.1 GCF_010894475.1 Myxococcus vastator | reverse complement strand
TTCAAGGCCACGCGCAGGCGCGAGGGGAGGAAGAGGCCGCAGCCCATGTGGCGCCTGCCGCCCAGCCCCCGCTCCTGAAGCAACAGAGACGACTCGGGCGACAGCGCGCTCACGGTGAGCGCGAACCCAACCACCTTCTTCCCGGAGATGGAGACAACACGTCGCCGACCCACATAGGGCGTCCCCGAACAGCCCAGCTCCGCCATGAACTTCATCGTGGAAGCCTGAAAGGTGGCCTCGTCCATCGCGTGCTTGAAGGTGACGACGCGCGCGGAGAGCGTCGTGGGCGTCGCGACCAGCGGGTAGACGGTGGGCATTCCCAGACGCAGCTCCCGGCCAGCCAACTCCAACGTGCTCCCCGCCAGCGGCAGGATTTCAGAGAGCGCGTCCGCGCCGCAGCGCAACCGCAGCGTGCCCCTATCCACCTGGAGCAGTTGTTTGCCCATCCGTTTCCCTCGAAGGTTGAAGACCCCCACATCCTTGCGCTCGTGCAGCACGGGGAGGTGGCGAGAGAGCGAGGAGAACAAGAGGTAGCCGTGGTCGAGCGGAACCGGGGCGCCCTGCACGGGGAACAGCAAGTCAATCGAAGGCATGAACGCAACCTCTCCAGCGCGACGCCAGGAAGCAGGGGCACACACAGTACAGCGAATGTCCAGCAAGCCAGGTAAATATTGACAAACGAAACCATCACCCCGTCTGCAACGTGAGCGCCGGCGCGTAGCCACCCGCGCCGGTGCGCTCGTAGGACACGACGGGGCCCACGGCGTTGAGCCGCTGCCCCAGGAACACGCAGCACGCCGCGGGGGCGTAGAGGATGAGGTGCGTGATTGCCGTGCGCAGCTCGTTGCGCGCGCGCCGGAGCTGCTCACGCGCCTGGACGGCGAACGCCACCGCGTCCGCGGCCGAGCCCACGGCGCCATCATGCGGCCCGTCCTCCGGCTCCAGGTAGAGCACGGCGCGAAACCGCCCCGGCCGCTCGGCCATGAAGCGCTCCACGTCCGTGCGCGCGTCCCCCGTCACCTGGAACACCACCAGCAGCCCCGTGGCGTCCGCGTCGCCCTCGTGCCCGGTGACCCGCAACCTGCGCGCAGACGGCTTCACGTCCGAGCGCCACAAGAAGGTCTCTCCCCGCGTGGGCTGCTCGACGCGGAAGCGGTAGCCGCCCACCTCCGGGAAGTGGAAGCCCACCGCCAGCGCCATGCTCAGCGGCAGCTTGCCCCGCAGGTCCATCAACGCGCCGTCAGGCCGCCGCGACAGCCGCTGCCGCGCGGCCAGCAGCGAAGGCAGCAGCACGTCCCGCCACACCGCCTCCGACGGCACCGTCCGCGCGTCGCGGTCGAAGTGCGGCGTCCAGTCCAGCTCCTCGGTGGGTGGCTGCTCCCACACGCGCCGCGCCCACGCATGAATCCAGAGGCTCACGGCGGGCGCGTCCTCTCGCGAGGCCAGCAGTCCCCACGCGCGAAGGGCCTCCCGCAGCGACTCCGGGGTGACGTACTTCCTGCCGCCGCCGACCTCAATCCACTGCCGGAGCCCGTCCACCGCGATGGCGCGCGGCTGCCGTCCCATGCGCAGGCCCAGCCGCCCCATCCGGTCGTCCACCTGCTCCTCCACGTCGGCGATGCCGCCCACGCCGAGCCGCAAGCGCAAGTCCTTGCAGAACGCCCGCAGCGTCTCGGCCGGCACCCCGAGCCCTTGCTCCCACGCCGCCCAATGTTTCTTCAGGGCGCCCCGCGGCGGCTGCTCGAAGAACGCGTCGGTGAAGCAGTGGTCCCTGCCATGCAGATAGCGGCCCAGGTCCGCCGCCGACGCCCAGTTGCTCAACAGCCAGACCTCGACGGGCCCCAGGGGCCGCAGCACCAGCCAGCTCTCCAGCAGCTTCCGCAGCAGCGAGCGGCCCACCCGAGGCGGCGTCACCAGCCCCGCCAGGGAATAGGTGTCCCGGTGGTCGACGTGCCACTTCACCTGCATGTAGCGGCTGGCCACGCCGGTGCCGGGCCGGGCGTGCAGCGTCACGTCGTCCGCCGAGCCCGCCGCCGGGTGCTCGACATAGCCGTGTGAGAAGGGACTGCCCGCGTCGAGCAGCCGGAGCAGCTCGTACCAGCTCAGCAGGTGCTGATAGCGGTCGCCCTCCAGTCGAGACGCGCTCTGCTCTCCCATGACGCTCCCTCATAGCGACGCCAGGGACGGCGGTGGATACCTCTCCAGGGGTATGGAAGGCGGCGCTCGAAGTGGAAGACGTCAACACGCGGGGCGACCCATCGCGGGCCCGGTGCGTTTTCTTCCGGCGCGCGGCGGGAGGGCTCCGACGGCCGCTGAACGTCCTGTGCGCTTCTGACTACCTTTCAGGTAGACATCGCCCATTCCGAGGTGCCAGACGGAGGCGCGTTCAGGCGTCCCGCCGTGTCATCCCTGTCGAGTAGGTTAGAACCCTGGAGGTTGCCCCTGCGTGTTCCCCCCTGGCTCGTTGGTGATGACGGCGGTGGTGCTCCTGCTGGGCACGGAGGCGCTGGCCCAGACACCGAACACGAAACGCTGGCGCCGCGTCGAGCGGGCCCTGGTCCTGAGCGCGGGCGCGGGTGAGCCCGTCCAGCGGCTCCGGCTGGCGCCCGGCGTGGTGACGACGGTGCTGCTCGACTCGGACGCCGCGCTGGAAGGTGAGCTGCCCGAGGCCCTGCGTGGACTGTTCACCCGGCTGGACGTCACCGGGACACATCTGCTGCTCCAGCCCGCCATCGCCATGCCGACCCAAGGCGTTGCGCCCCTGGTGCTGCGCTTCACGGACGCAGCCGCGCCACAACGGCTCGTCCTGGAGCTGACCACCGAGGCCAACGTGGTGGACTCGGTCGTCGACGTCCGGCGCCACCCCGCCACCGTGACGCAACTGGAAGCCGAGCTGGTGGCGCTGCGTGAGCGCAACGCACTGCTGGAGGCCCGGCTGGCCACGGCGCGTCGGCCGCTGCCACAACCGGGGCTCGCGAGCGCCATCCTCTCCGGCGCCATCGGCATCACGGGGGTTCTCGGCACGTGGATGGATGCCCCAGCCAGCGAGGCGGAGCTCAAGGTCCGCCAGCTTGACAGCTATCGCTCCGGCGCGTGGGTGGCGCTCGCGGTGAAGCTGGAGAACCCACCGGGCGAGGCGCCCTGGCAACCGGGCATCGCGCGGCTGACATCGCTGGACATGAACGGGCAGCCAACAGGCGAAACGATGGAGTTGCCCCTGCTGCTGCAGGAACCGCGGCTGTTGCCCGGACAGAGCGCGGTCGCCGTCGTGCAGTGG
>NZ_JAAIYB010000666.1 GCF_010894475.1 Myxococcus vastator | reverse complement strand
AGTCGATGGTCCAGTTGAACGGCGCAGGCGACTGGTCCTCGAACTCCCCCTCCGCGGCCTTGACGTTCAGCGAATGCGAGCCCTCGGTCAGGTTTTCGTAGACTTTTTCGGCGTTCGCCGAGTCCGCACACTGCTCGTACGGCGAGCCGTCCAACTGACATAAATAAATGACGTTGGACAGGTTCGAGGTGAACCTGAAGGTCGCGGTCGTGCTCTGGGTGGGATTCGACAACGCCACAGGAACGATGTTGGTCTCGACTTCACCCACCACGACGGTCCAGATGTGCAGGGCGGGCGTGTCGTCGGGGTTTCCCGCCTCATCGATGGCCCGGATGAGCATCCGGTGCTCGCCCTCGGTGATGAGAGGGAACTCCGCGTTGGGCAGCGCATACGGCGAGGTGCAGGCGAAGTAGGCCCCCCCATCGTAGCTGCACTCGAAGTGGACGCCCGGCTCCGAGGCAGAGAACACGAAGGTCGCGGTGAGCAGGTTCGTGAGGATGTCCGGCTTCGAGTCAATCTGTGTGTCCGGAGGCGTCAGGTCCACCGTCCAGGTGTGGCGAGCAGGCGAGGCGTCCACATTGCCCGCCGCGTCCTTCGCCCGCACCCACAGCGTGTAGGTGCCATCCGTCAGCACTGGCGTCAGGAAGGACGCCGCGCAGTCCTCCCACAATGAGCTGCCCTCGGCGGGCGCCTGCGTCGTCCCCCCGGTCTCCAGGACGCACTGGAAGCCCGCCACATCCGTCGCGGCGGAAGAGAGCGTGAAGAGCGCCCGGGGCGCGTTGCTCAGCGCCCCCACCAGGGTGCTCAGCTCCGTGTCCGGACGCGTCTTGTCCGTCCGCCACGTGTGACTGGCGGGCGTCGGGTCCACGTTGCCGGCCGGGTCCTTCGCCCGCACCAGGAAGGTGTACGTGTTGTCACCGGGCGTCGGGAAGGAATCCCCGCTCCCGCACGCGCTGAAGGCCGCGCCGTTCAGGCTGCACTCGAAGTCGCTCGCGTCGCCAACCGGCAGCGCCCGGAACGTGGGGACCGCCGCGTTCGCGTTGTTCACCGCGGCGGGCAGCGCCCCGAACAACTCCGTGTCGGGCGGCGTCAGGTCCACCGTCCAGGTGTGATGCGGTGGAGCGTTGTCCACGTTCCCCGCCGCGTCCTTCGCCCGCACCCACAGCGTGTAGGCGCCATCCGTCAGCACCGGCGTCAGGTAGGACGCCGCGCAGTCCTGCCACCGCGAGCTGCTCTCAGGAGGCGCCTGCGTTGTCGCTGGCGTATCCAGGACGCATTGAAAGCCGGCCACGTCGCTGGAGGGTGAATCGAAGTCGAAGCCCGCCCGAGACGCGTTGCTCAACGTCCCCACCGAGGTGCTCAACTCCGTCTCCGGGCGCGTCTTATCCGTCCGCCACGTGTGACTGGCGGGCGTCGGGTCCACGTTGCCGGCCGGGTCCTTCGCCCGCACCAGGAAGGTGTACGTGTTGTCACCGGGCGTCGGGAAGGAATCCCCGCTCCCGCACGCGCTGAAGGCCGCGCCGTTCAGGCTGCACTCGAAGTCGCTCGCGTCGCCAACCGGCAGCGCGCGGAACGTGAGGACCGCCGCGTTCGCGTTGTTCACCGCCGCCGGCAGCGCCCCGAACAACTCCGTATCGGGCGGCGTCAGGTCCACCGTCCAGGTGTGGCGAGCAGGCGAGGCGTCCACATTGTCCGCCGCGTCCTTCGCCCGCACCCACAGCGTGTAGGCGCCATCCGTCAGCACCGGCGTCAGGTAGGACGCCGCGCAATCCTGCCACAGCGGGCTGCTCTCAACGGGCGCCTGCGTCGTCGTCGAGTTCTCCAGGACGCATTGGAAGCCGGCCACGTCGCTGGCGGGTGAATCGAACTCGAAGCCCGCCCGGGACGCGTTGCTCAACGTCCCCACCGTGGTGCTCATGCTGGTGTCTGGACGCGTCTTGTCCGTCCGCCACGAGTAGCTGGCGGGCGTCGGGTCCACGTTGCCCGCAGCATCCTTCGCCCTGACCAGGAACGTGTACGTGGTGTTTCCAGGCGTCGGGAAGGAATCCCCGCTCTCACACGCAGCAAAGGCAGCACCATTCAGGCTGCACTCGAAGGCATTTGCGCTCCCCGTCGGCAGCTCACGGAACGTGAGGACCACCGAGCTCGCGTTGTTCACCGCGGCGGGCAGCGCCCCGAACAGCTCCGTGTCGGGCGGCGTCAGGTCCACCGTCCAGGTGTGATGCGGTGGAGCGTTGTCCACGTTCCCCGCCGCGTCCTTCGCCCGCACCCACAGCGTGTAGGTCCCCTCCCCCAGCGGCGCCGTCACATAGGTGGACGCAGGCGTCAGATGGGAGGCCGCGCAGTCCTGCCACCGGGAGCTGCCCTCCGCCGGAGCCTGGGTCGTTGCCGAATCATCCCGTGCGCACTGGAACGTCACCGGGTCCTCGTTCGACTCGAACCGGAACACCGCGACCGCCTCGTTGAAGTCCACCCGAGGCGTACCGCCGTCGGCGAAATCCGTGGTGGGCCGAGATAGGTCGACCCGCCAGACATGGCGCGCAGGCGTCGTGTCCACGTTGCCCGCTGCATCCCTCGCCCGGACCCAGAAGGTGTACGTCTCCCCATTCGTCAGCGTGCCCGTCGTATGCGTCCCCGTCCCCGAGCACGGCGTCGTCTGCCACGCGCCGGCGCCCACCGCGGGTGGCGAGGCGATGTCGCCGGTCTGAAGGACACAGTGGAAGGTGATGCCCGACGTCTCGTTCGACGCGAACTGGAAGACCGCGTTCGCCAGTCGTGACGGAGACGTGGGAGTGCCGTTCGCGGTGAAATGCGTGTCGGGCGCGGTGGTGTCGACGGTGTAGGTCACCGTGTTGCTGGGAGGGCCCTGGAGTCCCTGGGCCTCGGTGACGGCCATCAGCACGGTATTGCCCGTGGGCAATGCCCGGGAGAGGGTGACGGCGAACGCCGTGGGTGAGTTCGTCGTACCGACTACGGCACGGCCGAACTCCGGGCCATTCGGTACACCCGAGATGCGTTGGTAGATCACCACCTCGGTCCCGGCGGTCCCCGTTCCGGTGAGCGTCGGCAGCGGATTGTTCGTCGTCACGGCCGTCGCGGGCGCAATCACCGGCGCGGCAGGGGCAGTCAGGGCCACCTGCATGAACGTGGCAAGCCCGGTGTGAGGAAACGCATTGTTTCCAGGCGTAGCCCCAGCGTGCCCCCCGCCCACCGCGCTGCCCGCGATGCCATTCGATACGGAGGACGTGGCCGCACAACCATTCGCAGTCGCGGCCTGGACCAGGATC
>NZ_JAAIYB010000665.1 GCF_010894475.1 Myxococcus vastator | reverse complement strand
GTCCGGGGGGCGGCCGAGGCCCACGGAGGGAGCATCAGCGTGGACAGCCTTCCCGAGCGTGGCACCACCTTCACCATTGATGTTCCAAAAGATGCCCCGCCCATGAAGGATATTTGAGCGTGCCTGGGCGGGATGCCCGGTGCGGCAGCCGTGCCGCACCAGGCGTTCAGCGCTTACGGCAGGTGCGGCGCCGGGTCGTCGGGAAGGATGAAGCAGTCAGGGTCCGGGGTGAGGCACCGCGAGTTGCAGCAGCCGTCCGCGCGGCAGCTGCAGACGGGCTGAATGATGGGCGAGCAGGACGAGGAGACGCCGTTGCACGTCACCGTGCCGTTGTTGGCGCCGCTGGCGGAACACGCGAACCCCGTTCCGGTGCACGTCTTCATCGTGCCGTTCGCGCACTCAATCTGCACGGAACAGTCACCCGCCAGCGCGGCCTCCTGAGAGACGAAGTGCTCCTCGGCATCGACCTGGGCCTGCTCCTCGGAGGGCAGGGGCCCGCAGGACGTCAGCATCACCAGCGTCATGACGACAATTCCGGCCATCGACTTCATGTGAACCTCTCTTCGATTGGGGGGACTCGACGGCAGGGAATATGAGAGGAATTCCCTGTCGTCAATAGAGGCGCTCCGCGATGGATGGGTGTTCTTTCCAATCGCTTGAGAGGAATTGTAACCTTTTATGTCTCGCCCGGTGCGTCACCAGGCATAGTCCTCCGGTGCGGGTTTGTGGCCCGGGAAGATGTCATCCAGGCGTGACAATGCTTTCGCATCCAGTGTGACGTCAACCGCGCGGAGGGCGGCGTCGAGCTGCGCGGACGTCCGCGGTCCGATGATGGGCGCGGTGACGGCGGGCTGGTGGAGGAGCCATGCCAGCGCGACGTCGCCGGGCTCATGCCCGAGCTCCTCCGCGAGCGCCTCGTACCGCTCGATGCGCTCACGGTGCTTCTGGAGGGCCTCCTTGGCGCGTCCTTCCAGACGGCGCTTGCCCTCGCGCTCCTTGCGGAGCACGCCGCCCAGCAGGCCGCCCTGGAGGGGAGACCAGGGGAGGATGCCCACGCCGTGGAACTGCGCGGAGGGAATCACCTCCAGCTCCACGGTGCGCGCCATCAGGTTGTAGAGCGACTGCTCGCTGACCAGTCCGGTGAAGTTGCGCCGTGCCGCCACGGCCTGGGCCTGGGCGATGTGCCAGCCCGCGAAGTTGCTGCTACCCGCGTAGAGCACCTTGCCCTGCGCCACGGCCACCTCCATGGCCTGCCATATCTCCTCCCAGGGCGTGGCGCGGTCGATGTGGTGGAACTGGTAGAGGTCCACGTAGTCCGTGCGCAGCCGCTTCAAGCTGGCATCCAGCGCGCGGCGGATGTTGAGCGCGGACAGCTTGCCCTCGTTGGGCCAGTCCCCCATGGGGGCGTAGAGCTTGGTCGCGAGCACGGTGCGCTCGCGCCGCTTGCCGCCCTTGGAGAACCAGTTGCCGATGACCTCCTCGGTGCGGCCCTTGTTCTCCCCGAAGCCGTAGACGTTGGCGGTGTCGAAGAAGTTGATGCCGTGCTCGTGCGCGGAATCCATGATGGCGTGGGACTCCGGCTCCTCGGCCGTCCAGCCGAAGTTCATGGTGCCCAGGCACAGCCGGCTGACGGAGAGCCCCGAGCGGCCCAGTTGCGTGTACTTCATGGCGACTCCTCAATGGCCGGAGGCAGGCTCCTTCCGCCGAGGACGACCCGGCCGTTCGCCGCCCCCCCGGATGCCGTGCATTCAGGGCATCCGCGGCGGAGGCTGGCCAGGGATTTGCGGTGGGCCCCGCGCCGGGTGTCGGGCAGCCAACCGGGACGCCGCGATGAGGCAGGGCGCTCGAAACGAACAATGGGCCACCGCCATGAAGGCAGTGGCCCACCGGTCCAGCGGAAGAACGTGGCGCTTACGGGTACAGCGCGCGGGCGCCGCTGCGGTCGTTGCTGGTCAGCACCAGGTCACCCGTCTGGGTGCCGCTGCACTGGGGGTAGTGCATGACGGAGCTGGCGTCATACGGCGTCAGCGCGCGCCAGGCGCTGTCCTCGTAGCAGCCGGTGCTGGTGAGGCGGGTGTGCTCGTGGCGGAAGCCCAGCACATGGCCCAGCTCGTGGCGAATCACGCCCTCCAGCGTCCAGGGGGAGATGTTCTGGAACGACGTCGTCGAGATGAGGACGTTGGCGCTGCGGCGGGCGCTGTTGGGGAAGAAGGCGCGCGCCAGGTACTGGGACGTCTTGGTCTGGTTCACGTCGAACACGACGCTGTTGTTGCGGTTGGTGCAGTTCGAATCCTGCGCGCTGACGTGGACGAACTTGACGTTGGCGGCTGCCTCCCACTCCGCCGCGGCGCTCTTCATCGCGTTGACCACGCGCGTGTAGTTGCCGCCGAACTTGGTGCTCACGCAGTACGTGAGGTTCAGCGCCTGGCTGGCGCTCCACTTGATGTCCCGTCCGCCGCTGTAATACACGGCCAGCGCGCCCCGCTGGGTGCCGAGGCCGCTGACGGACTGCTCGTAGAACTCACGCAGCTCCGACTCCGTCGGCAGGAAGATGTCACCGTCGACGACGAAGCCACCGGACTCCGGCTCCTGGTAGGCGCTGGCGCGGAACTCCTCGAAGGAGACCTGCTGCGTGTCCTGCGCCTCGGGCTCGGGGGCGCCGCACGCGGAGCCCAGGACGGAGATGCCTGCCAGTAGAGCAACGGAGTGAAACCTGAACATGGTGGACCCTTCGGTGTGAATTCTCGGAATTGAATTCAAGTGCGTGAAGAAGACCCCGGGACCGGAGTATCGGACACACAGGGATACACGAATTTTGAACCTCACCGAGGCTGGCGCGGTCTGCTCTGACCCACGGGGGTGTGTTCAGGGCTGCTACAGCTTCCAGAGGGTGCCGGCCCGCTCCAGTGAGACGCGCCGGAGGAATGGGTCGACGCTGATGTACGCGGGACGTTCGTCCACGGTGAGAGAGATTTCGGTGGGGCCGTCCGTGAAGCGGTGCTTCGCCGCGTACAGCGGCGCATCGCCGGACGCGTCTGGGGGGCCGGTGAACACCGCCACGTCCAGGGACTCGTCCAGGGGCAGGGGGACGTCCTGCCCGTTCCGGCGCGCGTGCTTCGACGCCGACATCCGCGCGGTGACGCGGTAGCGGCCATCCGCCAGGGGCTCGCAGGCCGCGGACTCCACCTTCAAGTCATACAGCACGACCTCCGTCAGCCACTGGTCGACGAGCGGCCGTGTCGCCTCGGTGGTCTCGTCATGCAGCAAGGCGAGCAGGTCGCGCGCGGTGGGTTG
>NZ_JAAIYB010000664.1 GCF_010894475.1 Myxococcus vastator | reverse complement strand
GCGGTGACGCGGGTGGGGTCCGACTTGCTGGCCGCCGCCAGGGAGGAGGCGCGCGTGCCCGGGCCGCCCGTGGCGCAGCGGATCGTGCCCCTCGCCACGCCCGCCAGCCCCCCGGTCGCGGCAGCGGCGCCTTCGCGGGCCTCCGAGGCCGGGGTCGACAACGCGGATGACGAGGAGGTGTCGGGAAACGCCGACACACCGGAGGCCGAAGCCGCGGCCGGGCGCTCCGGCGTGGCGCGGCCGGTCTCCGGAGCGCGGAGCGGCAAGGTCGTTCCCGCGACTGGCACGGGCGCACGAGGCACGACGCGGCAGGCCCAGGCGGCGCGGCTGGGCGCGGCGGGCAACGCCCTGGCGGTGTCGCCGGTGACGGCGGGGCCCGCGTCCAGGGTGCTCACCACGGGACGAGCCCTCCAGCGCGAGGGGAAGTACACGGCCGCACGGAACTCCGCCCGCGAGTGTGCCCGGCTCGAGCCCGGCAACGCCGAGTGCTACCTGCTGCTGGGGGCGGTGGAGGTGAAGCTGGGGCGAGCCGAGGAAGGGGCTCGCAACTACCACCGCTTCCTGGAGCTGGCCCCGTCGGACCATCCGCTCGCGAGCACCGTCCTGCGCACCCTGCAGGAATACGAAGCCCGCCAGCCCGGGCGTCCATGATTCGACGCAATGAGTCATCCGGTTGCGCGCCGGGGGCTTGGAAAAGCGAGCGAGCCTCCCGTACAACGGGGCTCGCATGACGCACCTCCGCTTTCCTCGACTCCTGACGCTCCCTGCGCTGCTGACGGCGGCCGCATGTGGTGAGTCTGACTCCATCCCTGTCCGGACCTGTGACGTGACGCTGACCTACGCACCGCAGCAGTCCGTCGCGGGCGACGTTCAGGTCATGGGGGAGTGGAACAACTTCGCCTCCCTGCCTCAGGCGATGACCGACCGGGGCGACGGCGTGTTCACGCTCCGCCTGGAGGGGCTGGAGCCGCGCGACTACGGCTACCGCTTCGTGCTGGGCGACAAGCAGGAGCTGGACCCGGAGAACCCGTACTCGCGCTGGGTTCGCGCGGAGGAGTATTCGCGCCTCACCGTGCCGGACTGTCGCCAGCCCGTGCTGGAGCTGAACCGCTTCACGGTGACGCCCGAGGGCGCGCTGGACGTGGCCGTCGCCTACCTCGATGGGACGGACAAGGCCGGCCCGGCGGGTGAGGGCCTGGTGCTGACGCTGGATGGGACGCCCCAGCCGGACGCCTATGACGCCGCCACCGGCCGCTTCAGCCTGAAGGTGCAGGGCCTGGAGCAGGGCAAGCACCACGTGAAGGTGGTGGCCCGGGACAGCCAGGGCCGCGAGGCGGAGCCGCTCTACCTGCCGTTCTGGGTGGAGCCGGAGCGGTTCCGCTGGGAGTCGGGGCTGATGTACTTCGCGTTCACCGACCGCTTCAACAATGCCCGGCCGGAGAACGACGGCCCGGTGGCGGACGTGGACCCCATCGCCAACTACCTGGGCGGTGACTTCGCGGGCATTACCCAGAAGCTGGAAGAGGGCTACTTCGACGCGCTGGGCGTGCGCACGCTCTGGATTTCGCCGGTGGATCAGAACCCGGAAGGGCGCTTCATCGGCACCGGCGGCAAGTACTACACGGGCTACCACGGCTACTGGCCGTCGAAGCCGCGCGAGACGCAGCACCGCTTCGGTTCGCTGGAGGAGCTGCGCGCCCTCACCCAGGCCGCGCACAAGCGGGGCATCCGCGTCATCGCCGACCTGGTGCTCAACCACGTCCACCAGGAGCACCCCTACTGGACGCTCCACGGCCAGGACGGCTGGTTCAATACCTCCGCCAGCTGCGTGTGCGGCTCGCAGGACTGCGACTGGGAGGCCCAGCGCCTCATCTGCAAGTTCACGGACTACCTGCCGGACTTCAACTGGCGCTCCACGGACTTCGTGGACCAGTTCGCCGCGGACACGCTGTGGTGGCTGGAGCAGGCGGACTTCGACGGCTTCCGCCTGGACGCGGTGAAGCACATGGAGCAGGTGGCCGGGCGCACCATCCGCGGGAAGCTGAAGGAAATCACCGCGATGACGGGCACCGAGTTCTACCTGGTGGGCGAGACGTTCGTCGGCGCGGACGGCCGTTCGCAGATTGCCCGCTACATCAGCCCGCGGGAGCTGGACGGGCAGTTCGACTTCCCCCTGTACTGGCCGGTGCGCGAGGCCTTCGCGGACGGCCAGGGCCTGCAGCGCGTGGACGACGCGGTGCGCGCCAACGAGGTCTTCTACGCGCCGGGTACGCTCAACTCGCCGTTCCTGGGCAACCACGACGTGGCGCGCTTCATCTCCCAGGCCGCGGGGCAGCTGCAAGGGGAGGGGAGCGACCCCTTCGGCCCCAACCGCCCGTCCACGGTGGTGACGGACCCGACCGCCTTCGAGAAGATGAAGTACGGCTTCACCTTCGTGCTGACGCAGCCGGGCGTGCCGCTGGTGTACTACGGCGACGAGGTCGGCCTGCCGGGCGCGGGGGATCCGGACAACCGCCGCTTCATGCGCTTCGGCGGCACGCTGGCGCCAATGGAGCAGGAGCTGCTCGGCTTCGTGCAGAAGCTGGGGCAGGCGCGCCTGGCGCACGCGGCGCTGCAGACGGGCGCGCGGCGGACCTTGCGCGTGGAGAATGACCTCTACGTGTTCCAGCGCGATCTGCCGGACGGGCGGGGCGCGCTGGTGGCCATCAACCGTGGCGCCGTGGAGCGCTCACTGGTGCTGGAGCTGATGGGGAGCCTGGCCGCGAGCAGCGACACCTACGTGGACATCTTCACGGGGCAGACGCTGCAGCTCGCTGGCACGGAGACGGTGCTCGTCGTCCCGCCGCGCGGCGTCGCTGTCTACGTGCCCCACCAGGAGTAGCGGCGCGGAGATGTTCCGGTGGAGGGGTGGGCCGTCCCCCTTCCGCCGGCGCATCCCGCTCAGGACTGCGGGGCCGCCTGCTCGCTCTTGCCGTGCTTGTAGAAAAACACCATGGTGTAGCAGTGGAACTCGTTGTCGGAAGACTGACACACGACCCGGTCCACAATCTCCAGGTCGGAGTTGCTCTTCAGCCACCGGGTGACGTTCTCACCCAGCTCCTCGCGCTCCTTCGCCTTGGTGGCGGAGAAGACCTTCACGCCCGTGAACATCGCCTGCCACTCCTTGTGCGGTGCTGATTCAGGACAATAGAAGATTATCGCACGCGCCATTCCGGGGTGTCAAAAACCCGGCTTCCCTGCCGCGGGGATATTGATCGTCCACGCCTGGGGGTTTGCAGCCTCTTGCCCGTGCCTATGTTGCTCGAGTCGCACCTGAT
>NZ_JAAIYB010000663.1 GCF_010894475.1 Myxococcus vastator | reverse complement strand
TGCTCCACCCACGGCCCCCACAGCCGCTGCTGCACTCCCTGCGACAAATGCGCCGACCCGTCCGACCGGCGAGTCGCGTGGACCCCCATCCACGCGTCTTGCCAGCGGCTCGCGGTGCGCGCTCACCACTCCCCAGCGGGAGCACGCCTTCCCACAAAGCGCGCCATGGGCCCCCACCCAGGCACACTCCCTCCCGCCGGTCTCGGACGCGCCCGTCTTCCGGGCACGTCAAGTCGAACGGGCCGGCCAACCCCTACACGCCCTCAGTGCATCGCCGTACGTCCATCTCCCGTGTCCGGGGACACGCGCCGCGTCCCGGAAGGACGCTCGAAGTACTCGACGACCAGCCCACCGAAGGGCACCCGCGGGCCATCGGCTCGCGGGTCCTTCATCCGTTGGAGGAGCGCCACCGCGGAGTCCACGGCTTCGTCCACGGCGCGGTTGATGCGCTCGCGCTCCCAATCCCCGCCGCCGAGCACCTCGGAGGCATCCACCAGGCAGCGCCGCAGCGCCGCGAATTCGTCATAGAGCGAGCGGGCGCCCCGGTGCGCCGACAAGCGCAGCACCGCGCGCGTGCGGCTCCAGGGGCTGGACTCCTCACCCGCCAGCGTCCGGCCCAGCTCGCGGATGAAGGGCTCCACCAGGTTGTCCAACTGGGTGGGCGCGCCCTGCGACGCGTCCGAATCGGGCGCCGCCAGCACCATCCGCCGCCACAGCGCGGAGATTCGATCCGGCTGCTGACGGAAGAACCGCGCCAGCACGGCTGCCTTACGTCCACGCTCGCTCATGTCCAGTGCCTTCCGCATCGCGTACGGAGGCCAAAGCAATCCATCGGCCAACGCCCCTGGGATACGTCTTCCCAGTGAAATCAGCCACTTGCCTTGAAGGGAGGGGTAGGCAGCGGAGCAGGACGCCCGTAGAAACTACAGCCCCCGCCCTGTAGCCCTGGCAGGACGGAAAGGGCGGCGCTCAGTGGAGGGTGGGCTTCGGCGGCCGGCCATGGGGGCCGTCCTCGTCGTCCAGCTCACCCGGAAGGTCGCTGACGGCGCTGTCCGCGGGCGCCTCGCCGTCCTGGGCCTCCAGGTGGGCCTGGGTGCCCTGCGAGCCCGCGGGCCAGTCCGGCCAGGTGGAGTCTCCGGCGCTCACGGCGGCGCCCTGGGCCTGGGCCTGCGCGGCCTGGGCGGCCAGCAGGCGCAGCGCGGCGTCCTCCGCGGCATCCTGGGCGGCCATCTCCGCCAGCTTCGCGGCCCGCTGCTGGCGGCGGCGGGCATAGGCGGCCACGCAGAGGAAGGACGCGCCCAGCCAGACGAGCGCGGAGCTGGTGGTGAGCGGGAGCCAGCCGTAGCGCGCGGCCAGGCCTTCACGCCAGTCCGTCTCCTCCACCAGCAGCGAGGTGCGGAAGGCCTTGCCGAAGGCCGTCTCGAAGGGCTCGCCGCGCGCCACGCCGTCCACCAGCGCGGCCATGGCCTGGGGGCCGAACTTCGCCGACAGGTGGGCGACGAAGGCGGCGCTCTGCGCGTAGGCGATCTCCACGTCCGACGGCACGTCCGGCCAGGCCCGGTCGAGGTGCTCGAAGTGGAAGACGCGCTCCTGGGTGACGGCCCGGAAGAGGGCGGAGTAGTGCGTCAGGGAGTAGCGCTCCCCGGTGACGTACTGCGCGACGCCTTCCTGGAACCAGCGGGGCCACGACGGGGCCAGCTGTCCCAGGGCCACGTGCGCCAGCTCGTGCCGGAGCGTCTGCTGGCCCTCTGGCTCGTGGAGGCTGCGCGCGTCCAGCAGGATGATCTGGTGGGCGGGGTAGGCCAGCGCCACGGCCCAGCCCGGGGGCTTGCCGCCGGGCAGCGCCAGGGCCTCGAACTCCGCGCGGCCCACGCCCAGGCGAACCTCGGTGACGCCCGGCCAGTCCTTGCCGAGGATGGTGCCGAACCTGTCCCGCACGCCTTCAATCTGCCGGGACAGCTCGTGCGCGGCCGCGGTGGCGGCGGCGGTGTGGAGGATGCGGAAGCGCTCCGTCGTCACCTCCCCGCTGGCCTGGGGCGGACGCGTCCGGGGCACCAGCGCGGCGTCATTCACCACGTCATGGGCGTGGGTGCCATGAGGGCCGCCCGGTTCCTGGGCCCAGGCCCCGGAGGCGGCGAGCAGCAGGAGCAGGACAGGCAGGTGGCGCATGTGCGGCGGCCTCACGTTCCCACTGACATAACAGCCTCGCCCCCGGTTGCCGCAACCTCACCGCGCGGCGCGGCGCGTCAGGAGTCGCCGTTGGCCTTCTTCTGGGACAGATAGGCCACGTTGTCCTCGACGCGCGCGTAGTCGCGGTCCGCGAAGGTGGGGCTCTTGAAGGTCTCCAGCAGCTTCTGGTGGGCCTCCAACACGGAGCGGACCTGCGACTCGAACTGGGTGCGCTGGCGCTTCAGCTCGTTGATGTCCTCCACCACCTGCACCAGCCGCTGGTGGGCGCCGTGGACGATCTTCTCCGCCTGGTGTTCGGCGTCCGCGATGATGATTTCCGCTTCCTTCTTCGCGGCGTCCTTCAGGTCCTCGCTGATGCGCTGGGCGGTGACCATGGTCTCCTGGAGGGTGCGCTCCCGTTCCTGGTGTTGCTCCACCTTGAACTGGGTGCGCTTCACTTCCTCCTTGAGCGCGATGTTCTCCTTCACCACCTCCTCGAATTCACCGGCGATGAGCTCGAGGTAGGCCTCCACCTCACGGCGAGAGAAGCCGCGCAGGGCCGTTTCGAACCGCTTCTGCCGGATGTCGAGCGGAGTGATTTTCATGACGCCGCAGTGTAGCCCAGGGGCGTCACATCTCCAGGAATCGGCCCTTGACCTGGGCGCCGGCGCTGGCGGGGGGGGCCCGCATGGCTGCCCGGCGAGCGGGCGTCAGCGGCGCGGCGCGTCCCACTGGGACACGACGGTGCGCGCGGCGTTCTGCACCCCCGCGGTGAGACGCGAGTCCACGGCGGCGTCCTGGACGGCCCGGCGCGCGGTGGGCGTGCGCTGGAAGACGAGCCCGTTGAGCGCCTGGATTTTCAGCGCGTCCGGCAGCCGGGGGTGGCGCACCACGTTGGCGAGGAGCTCCTCCGCCCGGGGATGCTGGAACAGCGTGACGGCCCGCAGCGCCGCCTGTTGGATGCGAGGGTTGGGGTCCCACAGGAGCGTGGCCAGCGCATCCAGGGCGCGGGCGTCCCCCAGCAGCGCCAGGTCTTCAATGGCGATGGCGCGAATCTCCGCCGGCGCTGGCCGCACCGCCCCCAGCAGGCCCCGCAGGAGGGCGGCGTCGTCCGTCGCGGGCGCCGGGGCGGCCTTGGCCGGGGGCGTGGGCGCCGGCCCCGAGG
>NZ_JAAIYB010000662.1 GCF_010894475.1 Myxococcus vastator | reverse complement strand
GCCTCCACTTCGCGCCCTACCCCCAGCCCAGCTGGCTCAACATGCTCCCGGACAGGCTGCCGCGGATGGTGTCGATGGGGATGCCCTCGTTGTGTCCCACCGACGCGGACGGGACGCGGGGCCCGCCGCTGTGGTGCAGCGCGGCCAGCCGCAGGTCCTGGGTGAAGCAGGGGGCCCCCGAGGAGCCCGGCCCCGTACACGCGCGGTACGCCACGCGCGTGCGGCCCGGGTTGACGCCCAGGAACTCATCGAGCGCGACGCTCATGGGCTGGCCCGCCGGGTGCTGGACGATGAGCACCAGGCTGCCGGGCGTGAAGGACTCCCGCGAGTCGGGCAGCGCCAGCCAGCCTCGGGGCTCCCCGTCGACCAGGTCCTCGCCGGGCACGCCCGCCACCTCCAGGAAGGCGTAGTCCAGCTCGCCCGGCGTGGCATCGCGCGGACGCGGGTGCATCAGGTCCGCGGGGCTGTAGGGACTGCGCGCCAGACAGCGCGTCACGCGGTACACCGTCCCCGGATGGAGCAGCGTCCCGTCCTGGAGGACCTTGCGGCCGAAGCGCACCCGCAGCGACTCCAGCAGCCTGTTCTCGATGACGTGGAAGTTGGTGAGCACGACGTTGGGGGACACCAGGAAGCCCGTGCCCAGCGCCGCGCCCACCTCCGGCTCCACGCGGCACACCTGTCGCTCGATGGAGGTCAGGCGCTTGCGCCAGCGCTCGCGCTCGGTGTCCGCCCGGCCGCTGCCGAAGATGCGCTCCAGTCCGACGCGGGGGATGCTGCGCTGGACGGACGCGAGGTACACCTGCACGAAGCGTTGGAGACGGGGGTGCCGGGGCAGGGCCTGGTAGACGCCGCGAATCAACTCGCGCAGCCAACCCTCCGCCTCCGCCATGTGGATGAGCGTGAAGACGCGCTCACGCAGCCCGCCGGAGATGCCCAAGGCCTCCAAATCCCTGCGGCAGGTGGCGGCCACGACCCGGCGAAGGTGCTCCACCGATGCAAACGCGCTGGTCAGCGCCCGCTGTAGCTCGTCCCTCTCCGCGCCGTCGAGCTCCATGCTTGCCACCCACGACGAAACAACCCTGGGAGTGGTTGCGACTCCGTGTTGCTGCTGGGAAACCTGTGCATCCCCTGCGTGGGTGCCCAGTTGGGAGCGCGGACTACATTTCCTGGAGGCTCGTGAAGTCACCACGAGTCGACACATAACGCGCCCCCCGGCACCAGGGCAGTGGCCCGGGGGGCAGGACGTGACAGCGACGGCTCCTCAGCGGATGGCCCACGTAGCGGGGGGTACGTAGGACACCAGGTCAGGCCGCGACAGGGCCACCAGTGAAGAGGCGCCTCCCTGGAGCGTGCCCGCCAGCGTCGGGATGACGCGGAAGCGCGCCTGGAAGGGCTCGCCCGGCCCTCGGGGATGAAGCCGCAGCGTCACCGCGCCATCCTCGCTCTCCCAGGACGCCACCTTCCCTTCGTCCACGAGCGCCTCCAGGCTGGCGGTGTCCACCTGCACGCCCGCGGGCAGCCCGTGGCGAAGCACCAGCGCCAGGCCTGACGGCGTGGACGCCTGGAGCGTCACCTCCGACGGCTGCCCCACCTTCGCGTCCGAGGGCACCTGCACGGACAGCTCCAGGCCTGCCTGGGCCTGCTGCGTCCACGGCACCGCGGCGCTCAACGCCAGCGCGAAGCCCAGCCCGGGCACCGCGGGCTCCGCGCGCACCGTCCAGGTATGCGCGCCGCCAGAGCCCGGAGCCGCCGCCTCCAGCGACATCACCTCGCGCAGGGCCTTGGCGTCGAAGGTGCCTTCGGTGATGACCTGGCCGTCCCGCTCCAGCACCACCCGCACCTGGGCGGGCAACGGCTCGCGGAAGAGGGACACCACGGCCTGCAACGCCAGGCGGTTGGCGCGCCCGTTGCCCCAGCCATTCACCGGCTCGTAGCTGGCGAGCAACGCGGCGCCCAGGTCCGCCACGGGGGCCTTCGCGTCGCCCTCCAGGGCCAGCACGGCCAGCGCGGTGGCCTCGGCCTCCGTCGGCGTGCCGCCGGCGGCGTCCACCACGCCCTCCTCCACGGGAAGGAACGCGGCGCCCTCGTCGCGCCGCTGCACGGCGTCCCGCACCTGCTCGCGCAGTGAATCGCGCAGCGAGCCCGTCACCGCGCCGCTCGCGAGCAGCGCCGCCGCCGTGTAGCCGTCCTTGACGTGCGCCCGGTTGCGCTCCAGCGCGCCCGAGGCCCGCGCCGTGAAGAAGGCCGCGCGGCGCTTGCCCTCCGGCGTCACCGCCGCCGCCGTCACCGCGCGCGTGCAGTCCGCGGTGGCCACCAGCAGCCGCTGGAGCGTCCAGCCGGAGCCGCCCTGACAGGTGCCATCCGGAAGCTGCGCCGCCGCCACCTGCGCGGCCAGCCGCTCGCCCAGGCGGGCCAGCACCGGGTTGTCCGGATGCGCCAGCGCGCCCTCCGCCAACAGCGCCGCCGTGGCCACGTCCGGCGCGCGGCTCCACCGCAGCGCGCGCTGCGTCGCCCGCATCAGCCCCGTCCGCACCGCCTCCACGTCCACCTCGCCGGGCTCCGGAGGCACGGGCGCCTTCAGCCGCTGCCCGGGCGTGCTCAGCGCCTCCAGCGCCTGGGCGGACCGCGTCTCGCCCAGCGCGGTCAGGAGCCGCGGCGCGCGGCCCGCCAGCAGCAGTGAATAGGCCACGCCGGCCGCGTCCTCGCGTGAGCTCGCGTTCAGCAACTCCGAGCGCAGCACGCCCAGCCCGCCGGGGAACACCCGCACCCGGACGCGCTCGCTCCCTGGCTGCGCGTCCACCGCCCCGGTGAGCGACAGCGCGCGCGGCGCCGCCAGCGTGCCACCGCGCGTCTCCACCACCGGGCGCCCCGTGGACCACACGGGGAAGTCCCGCACCACCGCGTCGGTGGCGCCCAGCGCCGCGCGCACCGCCACCTGCCCCGGCGTGGCCACCCGCACCGTGACGTACTCCACCACGCTGCCGCGCGCCGGAACGCGCACGGTGCGGCTGCCGCCCTCCACCAGCGCGCCCGGCACCTCCACCTTCAAGGACGCCTCCACCGCCGCGTCCGTGGTGTTCATCACCTGCACCGGCATCCGCACGGCGTCGCCCGCGCGCAGGAAGGCCGGCAGCACCGGATCCACGTACGTGGGCAGCGTGCCCGTGAAGGACGTCACCGTGCCGGACTGCGCGCCCGAGCGCGAGTGCGCCAGCGCCAGCACCCGCCACTGCGTGAGGCGGTCCGGCACGCGCACCGGCACCGTCGCCACGCCGGACGCGTCCGTCACCACCAGGGGCTCGAAGAGGAACGTCTCCGGGAACCAGGCGCGGCTGGGCGTGGCGCCCGCCTCCGCGCCACCCC
>NZ_JAAIYB010000661.1 GCF_010894475.1 Myxococcus vastator | reverse complement strand
CTCCGGCGGCCACCCGCCCCTGCTTGGAGTCCCCTGGAATGAGCGTCACCCACCCTGGCCTGGAGCCGCTGCCCGAATCGCCTGACGAGGACGTGCGCGCGCGCGTCGCCGCCATCGAGGTCCTCTCTCCCCGCGAAATCGACGAGCGGCTGTCGGACCGGGGCTACCGGGGGCAGCCGGAGGCGCGCCGCGCGGCGTCCGTGCTGGCATACCGGCACCTGCGCCGCATCCGCCACCTGCACCTGGAGGGGCTCGCCCCCGAGCCAGGCATGCGGGAGAACTGCCTCTTCCTGGGGCCCACCGGCTCCGGGAAGACGTTCCTCGTGGAGCTGCTGTTCCGCGAAATCCTCGCCGTGCCCACCGTGCTGGCGGACGCGACGCAGTTCTCCGAAACGGGCTACGTGGGCGACGACGTGAGCACGCTGCTGTCGCGCCTGTACGAGGCCGCGGACCGGGACGCGGCCTGGGCCGGCTGCGGCGTGGTGTGCATGGACGAGTTCGACAAGCTCGCCACCAGTCGCTCCGACAGCCGCTTCGCCGGCCAGCAGACCACGAAGGACGTCAGCGGCTTCGGCGTGCAGCGCGGCCTGCTGCACATGCTGTCCGCCCCCAGCGCGGACTTCCCACCCGACTTCGGCTTCACCAGCCGCCAGCGGCCCGACACCATGGAGCTGGCTTGCGTCACCTTCATCGCCTGCGGCGCCTTCAGCGGCCTGGGCGCCACCGCGGAGGGGCTGGCGCGGAGCGAGCACCTGGGCTTCGGCCGTGAACCCCTCCCGGCGCGGGCGGAGAGCATCGCCACGCGGGTGACGGAGGAGCAGTTGGAACAGACCACCGCCTTCGCGCGCTACGGCTTCATCCCGGAGCTCATCGGCCGCTTCAACCGGCTGGTCTCCTTCTCCCCCCTGGACACGGCCACCCTGGGCGACATCCTCCAGCACAACGTGCTGCGCGCCTACGAGCGGGAGTTCGAACAAGAAGGGCTGCGCCTGCAGGTGGCGCCCGAGGTGCGGGCGTTCGTGGTCGCCCGCGCGCTCAAGCGGGAGACAGGCGCGCGCGGGCTGCGCACCACGCTCGCGCCCTTGCTGGAGCGGGCCGCCTACGAGCACTTTGGCCACCGGGGCAACGACGGCACGCTCCGGCTGACGCTGGAGGCCGGCGAGGTCCAGGCCCGGCTCGCGTAGCCACGCTGTCTCCAGTCAGCGGACCCGGGGCCCGGCCGCGGCGTGTGGTGACGTGCCAGGGGAGCAGGCCCGTCCCACACCCCGCACGCACAAGCCTTACGGTTTTGCTGGGCAACGGAATCTGGAGGGCAGAGACATGCATCACACGCGGGAGATACCCAAGGAAGGCTGGGGGGACTACCTGGCCCTGCTGAGCAACCTGGAGCGGGACCACTGGGTGCGCATCGAGACGGAGAGCGCCGACTTCGGCGACCAGCCGCTCGCCGGCAGGCTGCCGCTGGTGGAGATTGCCCTCGAGCCGAAGGGGAGCGACAAGGGCTCCGTGGAAATCATCGTCGGCCGGCCGGGCGGCGAGGTCACCCACCGCATCCTCAAGCCCGACCACATCTACGCGGACGAGAGTGACAGCGGCGAACTGGAGTGCCTCGACATCGAGGACGCGGACCACGTGAAGACGCTCATCTACTTCGAGTCGGCCCACGCGGCCGAGGAGCCGGGCGTCGGCGCGCCGTCCTGACGGCGGGTCCCCGCGCGAACGCGATGAGGCCGGAAGGCCCCCGCCCGAGCAAGGGGAGCCCTCCAGCCAGCGCGCCCCTCCTGACCGGGCCTCACGGCACGGCCAGGGTGGCGCTTCCGCATCGTGGGATTACGGGTACAGCGCGCGAGCGCCCTGCTTGTCCAGGGTGGTGAGCACCAGGTCACCCGTCTGGGTGCCCGCGCACTGCGGGTAGTGCATGACGGACGCGCGGTCATACGTCGTCGTCAGGGCGCGCCAGGCGCTGTCCTCGTAGCAGCCGCTGCCCGTGGAGCGGGTGTGCTCGTGGCGGAAGCCCAGCACGTGGCCCAGCTCGTGGCGCATGATGCCCGCCAGCGTCCAGGGGGAGATGCTGCCGAAAGCGGTGTTGTCCACCAGCACGTTGCGGCCCGAGCGCCCCGAGTTCGGGAAGAAGGCGCGCGCCAGGTACTGGCCGCCCGAGCTCACCGGACGCACGTCGAAGAGCACGTTGTTGTTGGAAGCGGTGCAGGCCGTGTCCTGCGCCGTCACGTGGGTGAAGTTGACGTTCGCGGTGGCCTCCCAGGCCGCCGTGGCGCTGTTCATCGCCGTCACCATCTTCGACTTGTTGCCAGAGAAGGTGCTGCTGATGCAGTACGTGAGGTTCCGCGCCTGGGTGGCGCTCCACTTCACGTCGCCGGTGGGGGACTTGGTGGAGCTGGTGTTGTAGACGGCCAGGCCGCCCCGGCTGGTGCCCGTCTCCGCCGCGACGTTGTTGTCGAAGAAGGCCCGCAGCTCCTCCTCGCTGTCCAGCGCCATGTCGCCGTCGAAAATCAGCTTGCCCTCGGGGTCCTCGTACACCGAGGCCCGGAACTCCTCCCACGTCATCTTCGGCTGCTCGGCTTCGGAGGCCTCCGGGCCACCACACGCGGAACCGAGAAGGGCCACACCAGCCACCAGCGCAACGGAGCGGAACTTAAGCATCTTGGGGTTTCCTCTGACGCCTACTTCGGGGGACGCACCGGCCGCCCGGCGATTCCGCCAGCCGCGGCCTGGAGCGCTCCGCCCATGAGCAACCGCCGCGCCAAGCTGACGCCCAGAGGACAAAGCAAGACTTCAGGACCTTACATGGACCGGCGACCTTCCATGTTTGAAGTCAAACGACGTAAATACTCCTGACAGCGCGTCCGGCAACGTGGCGTCGCCACGGAGGAATCGCCTCTTTCGAGGGAGCCGCACCCAAACCAGACAGTGCTGTCTGGTTATCGGTCACCTGCCCCGTGGGTCAGGTCCGCTGCGCCCGGGGGGAAGGACACCCATTGCAAAATGCCAGACATTGGCAAAATGCATTCCCAGACAACCTGCGTCAACCCCTTCAACGCAGTGGGGCGGGACTCATGCAGCGCCGGCACACGGGGGCAACGGCCGCGAGGGCGTTGATTCCCGACGCCCTGGGGCGCGGAGGACTGCGCGTTCCAGGCGGGCGTGATAGGCGGAAGCGGGAGGACCCCGCCGTTCGCCATGCACCTGTTCGACATCCCCGCGTGGTTGGAGGTGGCCTGGCCCCACGTGGTGGCGGCGCTGACGGTGCTCATCAGCGCGCTGGCCAGCGCCCACGCGGTGCTGCACAAGCGGGACGTGCGGGCCGCGGTGGCGTGGGTGGGGCTGGCGTGGCTGGTGCCGGTGCTGGGC
>NZ_JAAIYB010000660.1 GCF_010894475.1 Myxococcus vastator | reverse complement strand
GGGCGGGGTCCCACCCCCCGTGGATTCCTTCTTGTCGGAGTCCTTGCAGGCGGCGAGGGAGAGGCTGAGGCAGAGGAGGGCAGTCGTCAGGTTTCGGGTCCGCATGGCGCGCGGACCTTAGCCCATTTCCAATGGATTCCAGGGGCTTGCGGGGGTGGGCAGAGACGACTGTCTGGTACTGGGGGTGGAAAATGGCACTGCCTGCGAGTCCGGACGCAACATTTCACGGCAAATGCGGATGATCGGGATAGAGCTTCGAAAAGCGTTACCTGATTTCCTGGAGCACACCCCATGGCGCCTCCCATTCGCCGTAACCCGCCCCATCCTCCCGTGCCGCCGCCGCAGCTGCGCCCGCAGCCGCCCGTCGCGCGTCCGGCGCCGCCGCCTCCGCCGCCTCCCGCCGCGCGGCAGGAGGACCGGTTCGAGGCCGCGAACAACGTCGTGGGGCAGGTCGCCAATGGCGTGAAGTCGGTCGCCGACGGCGTGGCCGCCACCCAGGTGCGCGACGCCAACGGCCCGCGCCGCATCGGCCCCTTCTCGCTGGGCAGCTCGGGCTCCACCGTGGAGGGTGCCAACACCCGCGCCGCGCGCGTGGCGGGGGGCGCCGGCCTCGCGGCCAGCGTGGCGCAGCTCCCCGGGGCGGGCTACCTGGCGGCCCGCGACGTGCGTGACGCCTTCCGCAACCCGTCCGGTGAGAGCATCAACAAGGCGGCCGGCTCCGTGGCGAGCCTGGCCTCCACCGGCCTGAACGTGGTGAAGGGTGGCCTGGAAGTCGCTGGCAACGTCAGCAACTACCGCGCGGCCACCAACGCGGCCCGCACGGCCTTCAACGCGGCGGCCCCCGAGGCCCTGCGCGGTGGCGCTGGCGCCAACCGCGTCGCCACCACGGCGGCCAACGCCGCCCTGGACGGTGGCTCGCGTCAGGTGGTGCGTCAGGCGGCCGCCGCGGTCGCCGAAGAGGGCGGCGAGCGCGCCGCGCGGCTGGCGGGCAACGCGGCGCGGACGGCGCTGCGCAACGGTGGCACGCAGGTCGCCCGCGCCGCGGGCCGCTTCGCGCCGGGCCTCAACGTCGCCATCGCCGTGGCGGACACGGCCGCCGCCGTGAGCACCATCCGGGACCCGAACGCCTCCACGGGCAAGAAGATCACCTCCGGCATCACGGCGCTGGGCTCCATCGCCGCCGCCACCAACATCCCGGTGGTGAGCCAGGCCGGCGCGGTGGTCTCCACCGTGTCCAGCTTCATCGGCTCCTTCTTCTAGGAAGCAGCGCGTCGTCAGTCCCAACGCTCCGGGGGGGCTTCGGTCCTCCCGGAGCGTTGTGCTATCCGAAGGGCACGGAGCCAGAGACCATGACGACCCACGATGATTCGCAGGGCGGTCGCAAGAATGCCCGTTCGCTGGCCGAGCTCCACGCGCTCGGCATCATGAAGAGGATGCCGGCGTCGCTGCAGCTCGACCCCACCGAGCCCGTGCAGATGCCCTCGGTGGAGGCGCCCTCGCTGGAGGGACTGTCGGTGGCTCGGGTCCTGCCCGCGCCGTTGACGGAGCAGGACCTGGTGGAGCGCTTCGACGCGCTCCGGCGCCAGCACGCCGACGTCCGAGAGCGTGCGCCGGGCGAGGACGTGGCGGCCGAGGACGACGTCCGGCTGGACGTGCTCGGCTTCGCCAATGACCGGCTGATGCCGTTCTCCGCCCGCGAGGACTGGTGGGTGCGCGTGGCGCCGGACCCGGTGCTGCCCGGCTTCTTCGAGGCGCTGGAGGGCGTGAAGGTCGGCCATTCGCTGGGCATCGAGCTGACGCTGCCGGACACCTACCCCGTGGAGTCCCTGCGAGGGCAGCCCGCGCGCTTCCTCGTGGAGGTGCAGGCGGCGCGGGAGCTGACGCTCCTGGAGGACGACGCGCCGGAGTTGCTGGCGCGGCTGGGCATGGGCTCCATCACCGACGTCATGCGCAAGCTGGGGGATGCGTTGGCCCAGGAGCGCGCGGACGAGAGCGCGCGGCTCACCCAGGAGCGCGTCATGGACCTGCTGGTGGAGCGCACGCCGGTGGAGCTGCCCTCGGCCCTGGTGGATGAGGAGGTGCGCCGCCGCTGGGCGGAGGTGGAGCGGCCCCTGCTCCAGCGCAAGGACTTCCAGCCGGACGAGCTGCAGGAGGCGCTGGAGGGGTGGCTGAAGGATCCGCTCACCCGTGCGGACGCGGCGTACCGGTTGACGCTGAGCCTGGTCCTGCGCGCCATCGCGGCGCGGGATGGCCTCCAGCCGGACCGGGCGGCCACGGAGGCCATGCTGGAGGACCTCGCGGGCTTCACCGGCGTCCCCCGCCCGGAGATGGGGCAGGCGGTGAAGGAGGACCCCGCGCTGGCGAGCCGCCTGTACGAGCTGGCGCTGCGCTTCGCCGTCATCGAGCACGTGATGAAGCAGGTGACGCTGACGCCCGCCACGGCGTGAGGCTCAGCGCGCCTCCAGCGCCAGGGCGACCATCACCTCGGTGAGGTCGCCCGGGTGGTAGCGGACAAACCCCGGCAGGCCGCGCAGCGCCGCCTCCGCGTGGTCCATGTCGTGCAGCCGCACCACGCCCGCGCCGGGCACCTCCGCGTCCACCGCCGTCACCATGCCGTCCGCCTGGTACCCGTAGCGCTCGTGCAGGTAGCGCTGGAGCGGGTACAGCGTGGAGGTGCGCGACAGCCGCGAGGTGGCCAGCGACACGGTGGGGATGTCCGTGGGGTAGGGGTGCTGCTGGATGAAGGCCTGCCGCTGGGGATAGGACAGCTCCTCCACGGAGCGGGACACGCCGTGGAACAGCAGCGGGAAGGCGAAGTCGATGAGCCGCCGCAGCCGGGGCGTGGTGGCCAGGTCATGCGCGATGGAGGAGCCGCCATACGGCGCCTGCAGCGTCACCACCGCGCGCACCACGTGACGCAGCTCCGGGTAGAGCGCCAGCGTGGCGGTGCACTCCACGCCGCCCTTGCTGTGGCCCACCATCACCACGCTGCGGCCGAAGTACTCCGCGTCGCGCAGCACCTCGCGCAGCACCGCCACGTTGTCCGCGAGCAGCCCTTCGGTGTCCACCGCCGCCTCGCGCACGCTCAGTCCCCGGCGCTCCAGCCGCTGCACGTTGTCCAGCAGGTAGCCGGGCAGCTCGTCTCCCAGCATGCCGCGCACCAGCACGTACTGGTGGCGTCGGGCCTCTTCCGGCAGCACCGGCAGCCCCTGTCGGACGCGCGCGAGCAGCGCATGGAAGCGGGGCGTGAGGTCCTCGGGGGGGAGGGGCTGCGCCGCCCGCTTCAGCCAGCCGGCCATGCCCGCGCAGCCGGGGCCCCACCAGCGCTCGGCGGGAGGCAGTCCGCGCAGCGTGCGAGCGAGCCGGGTGATCGC
>NZ_JAAIYB010000065.1 GCF_010894475.1 Myxococcus vastator | reverse complement strand
GATGACCGCGGGCCTGCGCCACGGTGAGGGCCAGGTCCTCCGTGGTGAACTGGTGCGTCATCGCCGCCGCGCTGCGCCGGTCCACCAGCCGGAGCCGCTCCCGTCCGTCCGTCCCGAAGACGAGGATGGCCTTGTACTGTCCCACCGCCTCCAGCAGGGCGCGCATCTCCCGCCGGTGCTCCTCGGCGGTGCCCGGCTGGGCCAGCAGCTCGCCCGCGAAGCGCAGGTCCTCCTCCGCGCTCTCCAGGGCGGCGGAGACGCCGCGCACGGCCTCCAGCAACTGCGCCTGTCGCTCGCGGGCCATCTGGTCCACCAGCGCCTGCCGGTCGCGCTGCATGAAGTGCAGGACGCCCGCGATGATGCCGGAGAGCATCAGACACAGCAGCAGCACGGGCAGGACAGGCAGGCGCATGAACACCAGACGCAGGGGCGACACCGGCGCGGGAGCTCCGGCGCCTGCCGGGTTTCCACGCCGCCAGGCAGCGCTTCGTCCCGGGAGGAAGGACTCCTCCGATAGCAACGCCCGTGCCCCCGGCTTGTCCCTCTACGCAGGGCCGGCGCTCCCTGGCGAAGCGCCGCAATCTGCATGCCCCCCGTTGCATCCTGCCAGGGCCCGCGCGGGTGACGCGCGCTGGCGAAGGCAGGGGGGCTCGCTTCAGCGGCGGGACGCCTGCTGGGTGAGCTGCTGGGACGCCTCGCGCACCTTGTCCTGGAGGCGGCGGAGGTTCTTCGGCCCCATCCGCAGCAGGTGCTTCTGCGCGGCCGTCAGCCCTTCGAGCTTCGGGTCGGCGTAGACGAACATCGCGCCCTTGGGGACCACCTCCACGTCACCGTCGATGACGGGGACGGCGAGCACCTGCTCGAAGGCGAGGTGGAGCGTGGCGTCGAAGGTGCTGCCGGGGCGGGCCGTCTCCTTGTGGAGGCGCTCGGTCAGGTGGCGCACGTCGCGGTAGGTGGACACCAGCACGCCCATGTCGAGCGAGCCCACCACCTTGCCCAGGACGTCGTAGCGCGCGTAGCTCTTCTTTTCGATGACGAGCTTGCCGCCCTTGCGGCGCGCCTCGAAGGTGCCGGCCGGCGCGAGGAAGCTCACCGCCTCGCGGGGGCTGTCGCCGTTGGCCACGTTGCCCACGACGGTGACGAAGCGGCGCAGCAGGTCCTGCTCCTTCAGCCACGCGGCGAACTCCGGCAGGAGCGAGGCCCGGGCGAGCTTCGTGCGCAGCAGCGCGTCCAGCTCCGCGGAGGAGGGCAGCGGCGGCTCCGTGCGCGGCGCCACGCCGGGGTGGGAAGGCTTGGGAATCACCGCCACGGACGGGTGTGGCAGCGCCGTCGCCGGCTGGCGCATCACCCACCACGTGCCCACGCCCGCGAACAGCAGCACCAGCGCCGCCACACCCACGCCCCAGTGCATCCGGTTCTGCGACTGCGTCACCACTTCAGGGTTGCTCATGCGTCATCCTCCGAGGGATGCCGCATGGAATTGCAGCCGCGATGCCAGCGGCTTCGCGCCGCCGTGAAGCAGCGTGTCTCCCTCTGAGCCGCGGGCCGCCGTGTGGCCCCGCGGCCACACGCGCCTGCCTTGCGAGCGTGGCGTGCCGCGCGGCCTCCCGTGGCGAAGCGCCACGGGGCGCGCGGGAGGAACGCTACGCGCGAGGCCGGGACGCGCCCGAGTCTCCGTCCGTGGCGGCGAGGGCGGCCTCGGCCGAGGCCTCGGCCCAGCGGATGTGGAAGGTGGCCGCGGTGCCGTCGAACTCCTCGGGGATGCTCACCACCCGCCACCCGCCGCACAGCTCCACCGCGCGCGCCAGCAGGCCCGCGGAGAAGGTGGGCAGGTCCGCCAGCACGTCATTCATCCGCAGCTCCACCGAAGTGGGGCTCCGTTCAACGATTTCAACCACACTGAAGTTGTTGCCGGCGCGAAAGCCCATGCCCGCGCGCAGCAGCATCCTCCGGGGCCCGGCCAGCCGGACGACGCCCAGCAGGGCCCGGCCGAAGAAGGTGCCGAAGTACGCGTCCATGAAGCGCTCGCCCAGCGAGTAGTAGGCCGCCTCGGCGGGGACACCGCCGTAGACGTGGCCGGCGGCGATTCGGAGGAACTCCTTCCACTGCTCCAGCGTGTAGGCCCGCTCCAGCTTCTGGTCGAGCGCCAGCCCCGCCCGGCGCAGGTGCTCACGGCACGCCGGGGTGAGGCGGTTCTCGAGGGCGCGCACGAAGAGCGCCTCGACGGTCTGGGTGAAAACAAGCTTCTCGGAAGGAGTCATAGAGGCGCCCCGTATACACCGAGCGGGCCGTGGGATGCTTGCCTACTGGTGAATGTTCGTTCAGTGAAACTGTCCGCGAGTGTCAGAACGGCCCGCGTCACGTACTGACTGTCAGAGCGACATGTGGGTGACATGCGCAGGGTGCGCCTCGGGGTTCCCATGCAGGGAGTGCAGTTATTCCCGTTCTATCCCATTCATGCGAGGACCTGGGAGGGGGGGCGCTCACTGGCCGGCACGAGAAGGCGATTGCGCCCTGGCGAGCCCGGCCGCAATGACGGAGGCCATGGACCCGCGCGCCCCTGGCTCCTCGAAGACGGACCCGTCCTACAACGTGCTCCACCAGCAGCGGACGCGGCTGCCGCTGGACGTCCTCTTCGCGCCGCGGAGCGTGGCCGTCGTCGGGGCCACCGAGCGGCCCGGCAGCGTGGGGCGCACGGTGCTGTGGAACCTCATCAGCAACCCGTTTGGCGGCACCGTCTACCCCATCAACCCGAAGCGGCCCAACGTGCTGGGCATCAAGGCGTGGCCGTCCCTGGGGGCCTTGCCGGAGCGGGTGGACCTGGCCATCGTCGTCACGCCCGCGCAGGCGGTGCCCGGCGTCATCCAGGAGTGCGCGGTGCTGGGCATCCGGGGCGCCATCATCCTCTCCGCGGGCTTCAAGGAGATTGGGGCGGAGGGGGAGCGCCTGGAGCGGGAGATTCTCCGCATCGCCCAGGCGGCCCAGGTGCGCATCATCGGCCCCAACTGCCTGGGGGTGATGCGCCCGCCTGGCGGCTTCAACGCGACGTTCGCTGGCGCCATGGCCCGGCCGGGCAACGTGGCCTTCATCAGCCAGAGCGGCGCGCTGCTGACGTCCATCCTCGACTGGAGCCTGCGCGAGGCAGTGGGCTTCAGCGCCTTCGTGTCGGTGGGCTCGATGCTGGACGTGGGCTGGGGCGACCTCATCGACTTCCTGGCCGATGACGCGATGACGCGCTCCATCCTGCTGTACATGGAGTCCATTGGGGACGCGCGGGCCTTCCTCTCCGCGGCGCGCGAGGTGGCGCTCACCAAGCCCATCATCGTCATCAAGGCCGGCCGCACGGCGCAGGCCGCGCAGGCGGCGGCGTCCCACACGGGCGCGCTGACGGGCAGCGACGAGGTGCTCAGCGCCGCCTTCCGCCGCACCGGCGTGCTGCGCGTGGACTCCATCGCGGACCTCTTCTACATGGCGGAGACGCTGGCCCGGCAGCCGCGCCCGGCGGGCCGGCGCCTCACGGTGCTCACCAACGCGGGCGGCCCCGGGGTGCTGGCCACGGACGCGCTGGTGTCGGGGGGCGGCGAGCTGGCCACGCTCAGCCCGTCCACACTCGAGGCCCTGGACGCCTTCCTGCCGCCGCCGTGGAGCCACGGCAACCCGGTGGACATCCTGGGAGACGCGGACCCGGAGCGCTTCGCGAAGGCGCTGGAAATCACCGGAAAGGACGAAGGCAGCGACGGGCTGCTCGTCATCCTCACGCCGCAGGACATGACGGAGCCCACGCAGACGGCGGACCGCCTCAAGCCCTACGCGAAGCTGCACGGCAAGCCGGTGCTGGCCAGCTGGATGGGCGGCTCGGAGGTCGCGGCGGGGGAGCGCATCCTCAACGACGCGGGCATCCCCACCTTCGGCTATCCGGACACGGCCGCGCGCATCTTCAATTACATGTGGCGCTACGCGTACAACCTGGAGGGCCTGTATGAGACGCCCGCGTTGGCGCAGGCGGCGGGCAGCGCCCGGGACGAGGTGTGCCGGTGGGTGGAGGCGGCGCGCGCGGAGGGGCGGACGCTGCTGACGGAGTACGAGTCCAAGAAGCTGCTCGCCGCGTATGGCATCCCCACCGTGGAGACGCGGTTGGCGGTGACGGAGGACGCCGCGGTGGCGGAGGCCGCGGCCCTGGGCTACCCGGTGGTGGTGAAGCTCCACTCGCTCACGGTGACGCACAAGTCCGACGTGGGCGGTGTGCGGCTGAACCTCCCGGACGCGGAGGCCGTGCGCGGCGCCTTCCGGGACATCCGGACGCGGCTGGAGGCGCTGGGGCAGGGGCGCGCGTTCGACGGCGTCACCGTGCAGCCCATGGTGCGGCTGGACGGCTATGAGCTCATCGTGGGCAGCAGCGTGGACGCGCAGTTCGGGCCGGTGCTGCTGTTCGGCGCGGGCGGGACGCTGGTGGAGGTGTTCAAGGACAGGGCGCTGGGGCTGCCGCCGCTGACCACCACGCTGGCGCGGCGGCTGATGGAGCAGACGCGCATCTATGAGGCGCTGAAGGGCGTCCGGGGCCGCCCGCCGGTGGACCTGACGGCGCTGGAGCAGCTCATGGTGCGCTTCAGCCAACTGGTGGCGGAGCAGCGCTTCGTGAAGGAGGTGGACATCAACCCGCTGCTGGCCTCGCCCGAGCGACTGCTGGCCCTGGACGCGCGCGTGGTGCTGCACCCGGCCTCGGTGACGGAGGCGGAGCTGCCGAGGCTGGCCATTGAACCGTACCCGAGCCAGTACGTGGCGCCCTTCCGGCTGCGAAGCGGCGAGGAGGTCCTGCTGCGGCCCATCCGCCCGGAGGACGAGCCGAAGATGGCGGAGTTCCACCGCACGTTGTCGGAGCAGACGGTGTTCCTGCGCTACGCGGGGCTGGTGCAGCTCAGCACGCGCGTGGCGCACGCGCGGCTGTCCCGCATCTGCTTCAACGACTACGCGCGGGAGCTGGCGCTGGTGGCGGAGCGCAAGGACGGAGAGCTGCTCGGCGTGGGCCGGCTCACGCGGCTGCGAGGCACGCGCGACGCGGAGTTCGCCATCCTCATCAGCGACCCGGTGCAGCGGCAGGGGCTGGGCGCGGAGATGCTGAAGCGGCTGGTGGACATCGGCCGGGACTGGGGCATGGAGCGCATCGTCGCGGACATCCTCGCGGGCAACCGCGCCATGCAGACCATCAGCCGGAAGTTGGGCTTCTCCATCCTCCAGCACGAGGAGCTGTCGCCGGACATGGTGAAGGCCGTGAAGGTGCTCTGACGGGGCCTTGGCCGCTGCGAACCACGGCCTCCGTCCGGGAGGGGCGTGCCCACCCCGGACGGAAGCCCCGTTGCGGCTACGGCTGCCAGGCGTTGTAGAGGGTGTTCTGGAGGTTCGAGGCCTCCTGGAGGTGCGTCTGGACCGTCTGCCGAAGCGCCATCCACGCTTCCTTGAGCGCCGGGTTCTGCACTTGCTGCGCGAGCAGGCCGTCCCCCAGCAGGGCGGTGCCGGCGTGAGCGGAGACCTGCGCATCCATCACCGACACGTCGAAGTAGGTGTCTGGCGTGGCGCTCAGCAGGTCCACGGTCTTCTGCACCGTCTGCTGGAGGTGCTGTGACACCGGGCTCTCCGCGGGCGTGATGCCCTGGGCCATGGCCAGCTGCTCCAGGCTCTGGATGACCTCCGTGTGCCGGGTGACCATGCGCGCGTTGTAGTCACGCACCGCCGGGTCAGTGGCCCGCGCCTGGCCCAGCTGGCTCAGCATCACCTCGCCCGCGTTGGCCACCAGGAGCACGCCCGCAATCTGGCCGTCCGTGAGCGTCACCGCCTGGTCCGCGGCCGCCTGTTGTGGGCCCAGCGTGTTCTCACTGGCGCTGCTCTCTCCGCAGCCGGCGAACATCACGGCCGCCCCCATCATCACCACCCCCACCATCGCTCGTGTGATTCGCATGACTGTCGTCCCCCTCATCTGCTGTTCAGCTGAAGGTTGGGCAGTTGAAAAGCACACCGCCATGGCCGGGAAGCACGAGGGAGATGTGCGCGCGGCAACGCTTCCGTGGACGGGAGGGAGGCGACGGCCGCTACTTGAAGTCGGCGGGGGACAGCCCGTGGCGGCGCAAGAGCTCGTAGAAGTCCGTGCGGTTGCGGCTGGCCATGCGCGCGGCGGCGGCCACGTTGCCCTTGGAGCGCCGCAGCACCTCGCACAGGTAGCGCCGCTCGAAGCGGTCTCTCGCCTCGCGCAGCGTCGGCAGCTCACCGGAGGCGCGCAGCAGCTCCGGCTCCTCTTCGCGCGCGGTGTCGTGCGGCGTCCGCGCGGAGGTGGGCGGGTCGAACATGCGGGCCAGGTGCTCGGAGCGCACGTCGTCCTCGGGCGCCAGCAGCACCACCGCTTCCATGGTGTTCACCAGCTCGCGCACGTTGCCCGGCCAGGCGTGGGCCTGCAGCAGCGCCAGGGCATCCGGCGCCAGCCGCGGCAGCCGCAGGCCATTGCGCGCGGCGGCCTGCTCCAGGAACCGCGTGGCCAGAATCGGGATGTCCTCGACGCGCTCGCGCAGCGGCGGCATCACGATGGGCAGCACGGCCAGCCGGTAATAGAGGTCCTCGCGGAAGCGCCGCTCCTCGACCTCTTCGCGCAAGTCTCGGTTGGTGGCCGCGACCACGCGCACGTCGGCCTCTTCCTCCGTGGCGCTGCCCACCCGCGCGAAGCGCCGCTCCTGGAGCACGCGCAGCAGCTTGACCTGCACGCGCGGCGAGGCCTCGCCCACCTCGTCCAGGAAGAGGGTGCCGCCGCGCGCCGCGCCGAACAGGCCTTCGCGCGTCTGCGTGGCGCCGGTGAAGGCGCCCCGGACATGGCCGAACAGCTCGCTCTCCAGCAGCTCCGGTGGCAGCGCGCCGCAGTTGACGGCGATGAAGGGACCGCTGGCCCTGCGGGACAGCGCGTGCACCTGCCGCGCCGCCAGCTCCTTGCCCGTGCCGGACTCGCCCAGGACCAGCACCGTGGCTTCCGACGGGGCCACCCGGGCGATGCGGTCTCTCACCTCGGCGATGGCGGGGCTGGTGCCCAGCAGCCGCTCCGGCGTGGTGCCCGCGACGATGCGGCGCAGGTCGGCGAGCTCGCGGTGCAAGTCACTGCGCTCCGTCGCGTGCAGCAGCTTCTGGAAGAGCTCGTGGTCCTGGAAGGGCTTGGTGAGGAAGCCATACGCGCCGCGCTGCATGGCCTCCACGGCCGTTTCAATGGTGCCGTGCGCGGTGAGGATGACCACCGGCAGGTCCGGCGAGCGCGCGCGCATCTGGGCCAGCACCTCCAGCCCGTCCACGCCCTCCAGCCGCAGGTCGAGCACCACCGCGTCTATCTTCTCGGACTCCAGCAGCGCCAGGCCGCGCGCCGCCGTGAGGGCGGTGGTGACCTGCATGCCCTTCGCCTCCAGGCGCAGGGAGATGAGCTCGCAGAGCTCCGCGTCGTCGTCCACCACCAACACATGTCCGCCGCGGGCCTTCATCCGTCGCTCCTCTTCGTCCCCGCTTCGGGGGTGGTGCTGGCCGGAACGCCCCGGCCCAGCGGCAACACCAGCGCGAAGCGCGCGCCGGGGTTCGCGTTCTCCAGCAACAACACATCACCGCCCAGCGCCCGCATCATCCGCTGCGCCAGGGGCAGGCCCAGGCCCAGCCCGTCCGCGTTCGCCGCGCCCACCGCCCGGGTGAAGAAGGGCTCGAAGACGCGCGGGCGCGCATCCTCCGGGACACCGGGGCCTTCGTCCCGCACCTCCACCCGGGCCCACGTCCCGGGCTGGCCGTCCGGGCCCTGGGACGCGAGCGTGCGGGTGACATAGATGCGCTGCCCGGGGGCGGAGACGCGCACGGCGTTCGTCATCAGGCTCACCAGCGAGCGCTCCACCAGCGCGGCATCCAGGGACGCGGGCGGCGTCGTGCCCTGGGCGATGACCACCAGCTCCGTGCCACGCTCCTCCGCCAGCTCGGACACCTCCTCGACGGCCCGCTCAATGAGGTCATCCAGGCGGCAGCCCTCGTCCCGTCGCACGGCCTTGCCGGCCTGGACGCGCGTCAAATCCAACAGCGCGGTGACCAGCCGGATTTCCCGCTCGCAGGCCACGCGCGCCAGCTCCACCACGCGGTGCTGCTGCGTCGTCAAGGGGCCGGCGGTGCCATCCGCGAGCAGGCCAATGGCCGTCCGGAGCCGGGCCAGCGGCGTGCGCAGGTCGTGGGAGGCCGACGCCACGAAGGCGTCCTTGAGCTGGTCCAGCTCGGACAGGCGGCCTCGCATGCGGTCCAGCTCCGCCCACAAGTTCCGAATCTCCCGGGGGCCTGACACTTCCGGGAGCGGCGCGAAGTTGCCGTCGCCCACCCGGTGCGCCAGCGCGGACAGCTGGCCCAGCGGTCGCGTCACGCCCTGCGCCACCCAGCGGGCAACGGCCCAGGCGGCGACGACGGCCAGCCCGCCCAGGGTGAGGCCCACCGCGATGGCGGACGAGCCGATGTCGTGCGCGCGCATCTCCCGTTGGCGGATGGCCGAGTGGAGCGCGAGCGTGGTGCTGATCCACGCGTCGGTGAGCTGCTCGGCCAGGAAGAGGCGCTCGCTGCGCAGGGCCGTGTTCTGCAGCCGTTCGCAGGTGTCACCCGCGAGGATATGCCTTGCGTATGTTTGATAGCCCTGGGCGGCGCGCAGCAGCAGCGGCTGGGTGGAAGCGCCGTGGAGGGCGAGGCGGGCGTCCAGGCGGGTCAGCCGCTCCCTGAGCGTGTCGGCCGCGGCCGGCACCTCGCCGGCGCTGTGCTCACAGGCGAACAGTCCATGCCTCGCGGCGACCTCGACGCCCCAGGCCGCCTGGTGGACCGCTTCCTCCTTGATGACGCCGCCAAGCTGCTCCTCGCGGACCTCGGTGAGCAGGGACGTCATCCGCACGATGGCGACCACCGAGAAGGCGGCGGCCCCCAGCAGTGCGGCGGTGAGGAGGGCATGAGAGATGAGCAGTCGGTGTGCGAGTCGCATGGGCCGGATGCACGTTGCGCGTGGGGGCGCACTCGTTCCGGGGTACACCTCTACTGAGCTTGCGAACCGCGCGCAGCATTTTCGAGCGAATGTTCGTGTTTGAAATTCCGCGTGTCGGCTTGGGCAGACAGGTGTCGGTCCGGGTGCGGCGAAGGGGCGTCTGGAGAGGCCGACAGGTGAATCAGGCTTCAGAGTGGGAAGCCGTTCGGCACGTTCCATGAAAACAGCCCGGGCATGGTCGAGACACCCACGCTCAAGACTCCCCGGGGATGGACGGACCGTCCGAGGCAGCTGTGGACGGAGTGGAAGCAGATGGTGTCCCCCCGGACGCTACCAGGTGATGCGGGCGCCGCGCTGACGGTGGCCTGTGTCGCGCTTCCGCTCAACCTCGCGCTGGCGGTGGCCTCCGGGCTTCCGCCGGAAGTGGGACTGGTGACTGGCGCGCTGGCTGGTGTGGTGGCCGCGCTGCTCGGAGGTGGCCGGCTCCAGGTGACGGGGCCGGAAGCCGCGCTCGTTCCCACCGTCCTGCTCATCGCCACCCGGCACGGCGCCGCGGGCGTTGTCGCCGCGACGCTGCTGTGCGGCGCGCTGCAGCTCGTCCTGGGGTTCGCGCGCGCGGGCCGACTGGCGCAGTGGATGCCCGCCGAGGTCACACGAGGCTTCACCGCGGGCATCGGACTGTTGCTGCTCGACAGTCAGCTTCCCCGGCTCCTCGGTGCCTCCGGTGGCGCGTCCTCGGCGCGCTCCATGGTGCTCCCGGACCACTGGCCCGCCTGGTCCATGCACGGGGCCTCCGTGGTGGTGGGCGCGCTGGTGGTGGTCTGCATGCTCGCCATCCCCAAGCTCCACCGCTCCATCCCCGCGGTGCTGGTGGGCCTGGTGCTGGCCACGGTGGCGTCGTTCGTCGGCGGTCTCTCTGAGGGACTGGCGCGTGTCGGCGCGCTGCCCACGGGGCTGCCCATGCCCGTGCTGCCCTCGTTCGCGGGGCTGGACTTCGCGGCGCTGTTGCCGGACGTGCTGGCCCTCACGGTGCTGGCGTCGTTGGGCTCGCTGCTCGCGTCCCGGGCGCTCGACCAGTTGCCCGGCATGACGGACCACCGCACGGATGGGGACCAGGAACTGGTGGCCCAGGGCTTCGCCAACACGGCGTCCGCGCTGTTCGGCGGCATGCCGGTGATGGGCGCCATTGTCCGCTCGTCCGTGTCGGTGCAGGCGGGCGCGCGCACGCGGGCCGCGTCGGTGCTGCACGCGGTGATGTTGCTGGCCGCCTGCATCCTCGCCGGTGCGCTGGTGGCCCGGATTCCCATGGCCGCGCTCGCCGCCATCCTGGTGGTCGTGGGCACCCGGCTGCTGGACTTCCGCGGGCTGCACGCGCTGTGGATGGACAACGCCGGCAAGGCCATGGTGGCGGTCGCCACCGCGCTGCTCATCGCCTCGCTGGGCTTCCTGCCGGGGCTGGCCGCGGGCGTGCTGCTCTCCCTGGCGCGCAGCTTCTTCTCGCCGCCCAAGGCCCACGTGGGCAGCCACCTGCTCCGCACCGACGGGCGCCCGCTCTTCCGCCCCCTTGGCTCCAATGGCGAGGGTCTGGACGTACGTCCCCCCATGCAGTTGCTGCGCGTTCGCGGCGACCTGGATGTCCGCTCCGCCGCCAACCTGAGCGCGGCGCTTCAGGGCCCGCCGTGGCCGCGGCACCTGGTACTGGATTTGTCGGACGTGAAGTACATGGACGCCGCTGGCCTGCGCACCGTGCGCGAGCTGTCGGAGGTCCTGGCGGTCCGAGGCGGCCGGGTCATCGTGGTGGGCGCGCGCGGCGGCGTCGAGGCCATGCTCCAGGAAGCCGGGACGTGGACGGGCACCGGGCCGCACGCGCTGATGTCGTCGATGAACGACGTGCTGGAGGACATCAAGCAGCAGGGAGGGCAGGCCCCCATCATCCAGACGACGCAGCCGACGACGTAGGCCGCGTCACCTGGGGTTGCGCGCGCGGGAGGGGCGGCACGGTCCGTCGCGGTGAGGCGGCGTCACAGCCCCAGCATCCCACCGGACCGCGAGCCTCCCGAGTCGCTGCCATCGCCGGACGCGCTGTCGCCGCCACTGGCACTGTCCAGCCCCCCACTTCCCGTGGCCGAGCCGCCCGCGCTGGTTCCTCCGCCGCGCAAGCCCGTGGTTCCACCCGAGCCACTGCCGCCGGAGATGACGCCGCCGCCGTGACGGGTGCTGCTGCCGCCCCCGGTCATGCTGGTTCCGCCCGTCACGCTGTTGCCGCTCGACAGGCTGCTCCCACCGGTGGCGCTGTGGCCACCCGTGAGGCTGCCCCCACCTCCAAAGCCACCCCGGCCCGCGCCGCTGCCGCCACCGGGCCGGCTGGCGCTGTCCCGCGCCCCACCGCCACCACCGGTCCGGCTGTCGCCAGCCGTCGGGCCGCTGCTGCTGCCACCCGTCCGACCGCCGCTGTCCCTCGGGACACCGCCGGGTGTGTCTCCGCGCGCGCCTGGAGGCGCGCTCTGGCTGCCTGTCCCGCCGTGGGGACCCGTGCCGGCGTGGCCTGGTGCCTGGGCCGACGCGGCGCCGTCAGGACCGCCCTCGGCCGCGGGAATCGTGTCGGTCGGTGGACCGCCTTCCAGCCCCGCGACACCCGCGGCCTCGGCGCCGCCGGCCGCGTCCACCGTGGGGCCCCGCTGCTGCTCACAGCCGCTCCAGAGGCAGGGCGCGGAAGCCAGGCCTCCCAGCAGCGCCGCGCGCTTGAGGCGCGTCATCTTCTTTCTGACGGTTCCCCGCATCCCCACCCCCTGACCTTCAGTCCAGGGGCAACGGTAGGGAGGGGGCCGGGGCCCGGGTATCGCGCTCCCGGCCCTTGCGCCCTGGGACTCGCGGACACCCCTTCAGGGGGCCTTCTTTCACGCCCCGTGCCTCCGATTGCGATTTTCCCGGTGGGGGACGGGCGCGCCGCCTATTGTCGGCGGGTGATGGCCACCCCTGAAACCCAAGCTCCGCTCGCCGCGCTGCTCCCCAAGAAGGGCGAACCGCCCCTGGACGCGGACGAAATCCTCAACCGCTTCGTCGGCTACGTGGCGGCCAATGGCTTGAGCCTCTATTCGGCTCAGGAAGAGGCCATCCTGGAGCTGCTTGCGGGCAAGCACCTGTTCCTCAAGACGCCCACCGGCTCCGGCAAGTCGCTGGTGGCCACGGCGCTCCACTTCAAGGCCATGGCGGAGGGGAAGGTCTCCTTCTACACCTGCCCCATCAAGGCCCTGGTGAACGAGAAGTTCTTCGCCCTCTGCGACGCCTTCGGCGCGGAGAACGTGGGCATGCTCACCGGCGACGCGAGCATCAACCGCGACGCGCCCATCATCTGCTGCACCGCCGAAATCCTCGCCAACCTGGCCCTGCGCGACGCGAGCGCCCGCGTGGACTACGTCGTCATGGACGAGTTCCACTACTACTCGGACCGCGAGCGCGGCGTGGCCTGGCAACTGCCGCTCATCGCGCTGCCGGACACCACGTTCCTGCTGATGTCCGCCACGCTGGGCCCCACGCACGTCATCGAGGAGAGCCTGGCGAAGCTCTCCGGCCGGGAAGTGGCCACCGTGCGCAGCGCCGAGCGCCCCGTGCCGCTGGACTTCGACTACCGCGAGTCGCCGCTGCACGAGACGATTGAAGACCTCATCGCGCGCGGGAAGTACCCCATCTACCTGGTCAACTTCACCCAGCGCACCGCCGCCGAGCAGGCGCAGAACCTGATGAGCGTGGACTTCTCCACCAAGGAGGAGAAGGAGGCCATCCGGGTGGCGCTCCAGGACGCGCCCTTCGACACGCCCTACGGCAAGGAGTTCCAGCGCTTCCTGCGCCACGGCATCGGCATGCACCACGCAGGCCTGCTGCCCAAGTACCGCCTGCTGGTGGAGAAGCTGGCCCAGCACGGGCACCTCAAGGTCATCAGCGGCACGGACACGCTGGGCGTGGGCGTCAACATCCCCATCCGCACGGTGCTCTTCACGCAGCTCTTCAAGTTCAACGGCGAGAAGCTGACCACGCTGAGCGTGCGCGACTTCCAGCAGATCGCCGGCCGCGCGGGCCGCAAGGGCTTCGACACCCAGGGCAGCGTGGTGGCCCAGGCGCCCGAGTACGTCATCGAGAACATCAAGCTGGCCGCCAAGGAGGCCGCGGGCAAGAAGAAGACGCCCAAGGCCAAGCCGCCGCAGAAGAACTTCGTGCAGTACGACCGGAGCACCTTCGAGCGGCTCCAGAACGGCATGCCGGAGCCGCTGGAGTCCCGCTTCGCGGTGTCACACGGCATGATTCTCAACCTGCTCCAGAGCGACCACCAGACGGAGGGCAACGGCGGGTACAAGCGGCTGGTGACGCTGGTGCAGCGCAGCCACGACTCGGACTACCTCAAGCGCCGGCACCTCAAGGAGGCCGCGCGCGACTTCCGCACGCTGCGCGAGGCGGAAATCCTGGAGGTGGAGAAGGGGCAGGGCGGCTCGGGCGCCACGGTGAAGGTGGCGGGGGAGATGCAGCACGACTTCAGCCTCAACCACACGCTGTCGCTGTACCTGCTCGACACGCTGGAGCTGTTGGACCCGACGACGGACACGTATGCGCTCGACGTGGTGTCGCTGGTGGAGGCCATCCTGGAGAACCCGGACGTGGTGCTCTACGCGCAGCTCAACCAGCTCAAGGGTGAGAAGGTCAACGAGCTGAAGGCGCAGGGCGTGGAGTACGACGACCGCATGGCGGAGCTGGAGATGCTCGAGTGGCCCAAGCCCAACCGCGACTTCATCTACGGCACCTTCAACAAGTTCGCGCAGAAGCACCCGTGGGTGGGCGAGGAGAACATCCGGCCCAAGTCCATTGTCCGGGACATGTTCGAGCGGTTCATGTCCTTCCCGGACTACATCCGCGAATACGGCCTCCAGCGCAGCGAGGGCGTGCTGCTGCGGTATGTGAATGACACATACAAGACGCTGGTGCAGACGGTGCCGGAGCGCTTCCGCACGGAGGAGGTGGAGGACTTCATCGACCACCTGCGCGCCACGCTCCGGCAGGTGGACTCCAGCCTGCTGGATGAGTGGGAGCGCATGCGCAACCCGGAGGCCGCCGTGGAGGCGAAGCCGGTGGTGGAGCTCAAGCCGAAGGAGCTCACCGACGACCCGAAGGCCTTCGCCGCGCGCGTGCGCGAGGAGCTGCACCGGCTGCTCAAGGCGCTGGGCCAGAAGCGCTACCTGGACGCGCTGTCCATGCTGGACAACGCGCTGGGCGAATGGACGGCCCCCAAGCTGGAGCAGGCCATGGCGCCGTACTTCGAGGAGCACAAGGTCGTGGTGCTCACGCCCCAGGCGCGCAAGCCCGCCAACACCTTCCTGAAGGAGGCGGGCACGCGGCTGTGGGAGACCCAGCAGCGCATCATCGACCCGGAAGGGCACGGCGATTGGATGATTGACTGCGAGATCGACTTGCGGGACCGGCGCCTGGATGAAGGCCCCATCCTGATGCTCCGCCGCATCAGCGTGTAGCCCGGGCTCAGCCCTCGGAGGCCGGCGCCTCCGAGGGACGCGCCGCCGACAGCGACTCGGGCTCCGGCGGCGTCAGCTCACGCACCTCCAGCTCGCCGCCCGCGTCGGGCGTGAGCACCATCCGCCAGTCGCCCGCGGCCAGCACCACGCGGTCCGTCTCGCAGCGCACCACCAGCCCCGCGTCCTCGACGGTCCACGCGCCCGCCCACACGGTCGTGAGCGACTCGCAGCCCGCGTCGTCGCACGCCTGCGTCTGGGCCACCCACACCCGGCCCTCCGGCGCGGCGGGGCAGGACACCGGCTCCGCGTAGCGAAGCACGGGGCCGTCCAGCTCGCCTGGGCCCGCGTCGGGGAACAGCGGCTGGGAGGGGAGCAGCTCCGCGCCACGCGCGGCCCTCGCCTCTCGCGGCACCCCGTCGAGCATCGCCGTCTCGGCCAGGGCCACCGGCGCGGCCAGCCAGCCACACAGCAACGTCACCTTCCAACCCCGCATCGTCCACATGGCGACAAGCTCCTTGGCCGCGGTGTCGTTCGCGGCCCTCGGGAGGCGGGTTGTGCAAGGCCTGGACCGGCCGGGTGTGTGGTCCCGGAGCCACGGGGTGGGCCGTGGCGCGTGCAGGCGTGTTTCGGGCCAGGCCTGTCGGGAATGGCAGACACCTCGCCGTGATTCGCGGGCGCTCGTCGCTTTCTCGCGCGGAAATGCGGGCCAGCCCGCCGCGCAGCGACTACCGTCGCACCATATGGCCCGACTGCGTGCCGTGGATCAGCCGCTTCGCCGGGATGTCCGCCTGCTTGGCCGGCTCCTGGGAGAAGTCCTCGTCGAACAGGAAGGGCAGGCGCTCTTCGACCTGGAAGAAGAGGTGCGCCGCCTCGCCATCCAGCGTCGCCGGGGCCCCGTGGCCAGCCGGCGCGCGGTGGCGGCCGAGCTGGCGGAGGTGCTCCAGCGCCTGCCGCTGGAGCAGGCCGAGCCGGTGCTGCGCGCCTTCTCCGTCTACTTCCAGTTGGTGAACCTGGCGGAGCAGCACCACCGCATCCGCCGCGCCCGCACCCACGCGGAGGCCGCGTCCGCCAGGCCTCAGCGCGGCTCGTTGGAGGCCACGCTGCTCCTGCTCAAGGACGCGGGCCTCCCCGCGGAGCGCGTGCGCGAGGCCGTGCGCACCCTGCGCGTGACGCTGACGCTCACCGCGCACCCCACGCAGGCCGTGCGCCGCACGCTGCTGGAGAAGCTCTACCGCATGGCGGGCCTGCTGGAGGAGCGGGACCGCTGCGAGCTGACGCCGCGCGAGTCCTCGGTGAACCTGGCGCTGCTGCGCGAGGAAATCACCCTGCTGTGGCAGACGGACGAGCTGCGCCGCGAGCGCCCTACCGTGGGCGACGAGGTGAAGAACGCCCTCTGGTACGTGGAGGAGGTGCTCGCCGACGAGCTGTCCCTGCTGCCGGAGCTGCTGGACTGGGCCTTCGAGCGCGCCTACGGCGAGCCGCTGGGGCCGGTGGACACGCCCGTGCGCATCCATTCGTGGGTGGGCGGGGACATGGATGGCAACCCGCTGGTGACGCCCGACGTGTTCGCGGACACGCTGCGCGCGCACCGGGCCCGAGGACTGCGGCGGTTGCTGCAGGACCTGGAGCGGCTGGGCGGGCGGCTGTCCCAGTCGGAGCGTCACGCGAAGCCGTCCGAGGAGCTGCTGCGCTCGGTGGCGAAGGACGCGGAGGAGCTGCCCGACGCCGAGCGCCGCTACGGTCCTCGCACGCCGGGCGAGCCGCTGCGGCACAAGCTGCGCTTCATGGAGGAGCGGCTGCACCGCGCGCTCCACTACGTGACGCAGCAGCGCGCCGGGGCGAGCGTCCCCATGCCGCCGGGCGCCTACCGCACGCCGGAGGCCATGCTGGCGGACCTGGACGTGCTGGGCCGCGCGCTGGAGGCGTCGAAGGGCACGCACGCGGGGCTTCGCGACGTGCGGCAGGTCCGGGAGCGGCTGCTGGCGCTGGGACTGTCGCTGGCGGAGCTGGAGGTGCGCGCGCCCGCGGAGGACGCGGTGAGCGCGGCGGGCTCGTTCAACGGGGGCCCGGCGCCGACGGAGGGTGGGGCGCGGCTCCTGGAAGTGCTGGCGCGGCTGAAGCAGGCCCAGTCGGAGTCGGGTGAGCCCGCGTGCCGCACGCTCATCCTGAGCATGGCCAGCACCGCCGAGGACGTGCTCGCGGCCTTCCGCTGCTTGAAGCACGCGGACCTGTGGGACGCGCAGCGGGGCTGCGCCACGGTGGACGTGGTGCCGCTGTTCGAGCAGTTGGGCGCGCTGGACTCGGGCCCGGACGTGCTGCGCACGCTCTTCGCGGACGCGGAGTACCGCAAGCACCTGGACGTGCGCGGTGGCCAGGAGGTGATGGTGGGCTACAGCGACTCCGGCAAGGAGGTGGGCCTCCTGGCGGCCAGCGCGGCGCTGTACCGCGCGCAGGTGGCGCTCACGGAGGTGTCGCGCGAAGCGGGTGTCCCGCTGCGGCTGTTCCACGGCCGCGGCGAGTCCGTGGCGCGTGGCGGTGGCCCCGCGCAGGAGGCGATTCTCGCGCTGCCGCCCGGCGCGGTGGCGGGTGGCTACAAGGCGACGGAGCAGGGTGAGGCGCTGGACCACAAGTACGCGCGCCCGGAGCTGGCGCGGCGCACGCTGGAGCTCATCCTGGGCGGCGTGCTGCTGCACACGCTGGACGCCCAGCCGCGTCCGGAGCCCGAGGCCGAGCGCGCCTTCCGCGCCGTGTTCGACACGCTGGCGGAGACGGGGCGCAAGGCGTACCGCGCCCTGGTGTGGGAGGACCCGCAGTTCCTGCCGTTCTTCACCGCCGCGACGCCGGTGGAGGAGATTGCGTCGCTGCCCATCGGCTCGCGCCCCAGCAAGCGCAAGGCGGGGGGGCTGGACACGCTGCGCGCGATTCCGTGGGTGTTCGGCTGGACGCAGAACCGGGCCATCCTCCCGGGCTGGTACGGCGTGGGCTCGGCGCTGGAGGCCTACTCGAAGGAGGAGGGTGGGGCCGCGCAGCTCAAGCGCATGTACCGGGAGTGGCCCTTCTTCCGCGCCGTCATCGACAACGTCACCATGGTGCTGGCGAAGTCGGACATGGCCATCGCCGGGCGCTACGCGTCGCTGGCGCCTGCCGCCACCCGGTCGCTGTGGCGGCGCATCCAGCAGGAGCACCGGCGCACGCGCAGGCAGGTGAAGCGGCTGACGGGCGAGTCGAAGCTGCTCGACAACAACCCGCAGCTCCAGCGCAGCATCTCCCTGCGCAACCCCTACGTGGACCCCATGTCCTTCCTCCAGGTGGAGCTGCTCAAGCGCAAGCGTGAGGGCCAGGCGGAGGTGGACCGTCCACTGTTGCTCACGCTCAACGGCATCGCCGCCGGCATGCGCAACACCGGGTAGGCTCCGCGACGTCGGACATCCGAGGAGACGGCGATGGCCAGGGAGACGTTCAGCGTGGTGGAGGTCAACCCGGCGCACCGCTTCGCGCGGCTGCGGCCCGAAGCGGGCGGGCCCCTCTTGCACGCGGGGCTGTACCCGGAAGAGGAGGCCCCGGAGCCCCCGCTCCAGCTGCGTGAAGGGGACCGGGTGGAGGGCCAGCGGCGCGGGCAGTCGGTGGCGGACTGGGGCTGGGTGTCCCGGGCCGAGCCGCCCGCGGACCTGGTGGAGCGGATGGGCGAGCTGCTCGCGAAGCTGGAGAAGTACGAGCTGCGCGTGCCCGCCACGGCCTATGACCTGGCCGAGCACCACTGGCGGCACAGCCGCGCCAACCCGCTGCACCAGGAGCTGCTCGCGCAGCTGCCCACCTTCTTCGACTGGGAGCTGTCCCACCCCTACGAGGACGGCGCGCTGCTGGAGCGGCTCCAGGCCGCCATGCAGCCGTACCTGCCCGGCTTCGAGGTGACGCCCCAGTCAGGCCGCGCCGCCTTCCGGCTGGAGCCCGGTGGCCACGACGTGGCGGCACCGGAGGGGAGCCGCGAGGCCCCCGTCTCCACCTTCGAGCCGCTGCTCCTCCAGGTGAACAGCCTGCTGGAGGGGGCCGGGGCCCCGGTGCGCTGGGTGCCCACGGAGGACGACTGGATTCTGGCGCCGCCGGGGCTCGCGGAGTTGCTGGTGCTCCACGGCGTGCTCGGCTCGCGCCAGGGCTGAGCGCGGCGGCGCGGCTAGAGGCCGCCCTCGTCGCGCAGCACGCGCGTGACTTCGTCCGCCATCACCCGGTGGCCTTCGACGCTGGGGTGGATGCCGTCCACCTCCAGCCCGTCGAGGAACAGGTGCACGTCCGCCGGCTGGCGCGTCACCGCCTCCAGGTCGATGATGTCCGGGCCGGTGCCACCGCCGCGGACCCACGTGTTGAACTCCAGCCGCTGGGCCTTCACCGCTTCGTAGGGCGCGTGGTTCGACTTCTCCTTGGGCAGCAGGGTGCTGACCCAGGTGCGGCAGAAGGGCGCGAGCCGGCTCAGCAGGGTGTTCATCCGCGCCTGGATGACGGACAGGGAGTCCTTGTCGCCCAGGTCGTTGGTGCCCAGCAGGACGATGCAGTCGGTGATGCCCTGGAGCGCCAGCACCTCGCCGTCGAGCAGCGCCAGCGCGTCATAGAAGCCCTGGCCACTCACGCCCGCGTTCACCACGGGCACGCCCAGCGCGGCCTCCACCCTCGCGGGCCAGGCGTTGCGCGTGTCGTTCTTCGTGTCGACGTAGCCCTCGGTGATGCTGTCGCCAAGGGCCACGAAGGCGCGGCCCGTGGGACCTTCCACGTCCACGGTGGCCACGCCGACGGCGCGGTCGAACAGGGTGCCGCCCAGCGCGCCCGTCACCAGCGCATGGTTCCCCGCGCGCGCGAAGCTGCCCGGGAAGGCGCTGATGGCGCTGGCCGCCAGCGCGCCACGGGCCTCGAAGGTGATGGCCAGCTCGTCCCGGAACGCCACCGGGAAGTCCACCGGGTCCGACGTCACCCGCGCGCGCGCGGGCACGGTGAAGCCCTCCCCGTCGTCGAAGGTGAGCGTCACCGGCGTGGACCCCAGCGCGCCATTGGCGCCCGCATGGGCCACGGTGGCACGCACGAGCGTCATGCTCCCGTCGCCCGAGCGGAACGTCACGCGCAGACGCCCGCCGTCGCGCGCCACCGGCACGCGCATACGGAAGGTCGTCACGCTGCCCGCTGAGTGGGACGCGCGGAGCGCTTGATGGAAGCCCGGTTGGAACGAAGTCGCCGGCGGCGCGAGGGGCGGCGCGGCCTGCACCTGCCTCCCGTCGTTCAGCACCAACACGGGCGCGACTTCCAGTGACGCGTCCGGTGCGTTCTGCTCCATCGTGGAAGTGTGGCGGTCGTCGTCTGGCGGCAGGTCCCCTTCGGCTGAGTCCGTCACGCCGCCAGCACACGCCAGCAGCGCGCTGCTCGCGCACACGACGACCCGTCGCCACCCCGGCTTCATTCCCATTCCCATCCCTCCCGGCTTTGCAGGATGCACACCGCACCGTGCCCTGCCAGCCGGCCGTCTGGGAACCCGCTGCCTCCGAAGCCTCGCCTGTCTGGCCGCCCTCCAGCGCGACAGGCCGGGTGTCTAGGGGACGCAAGCCCCCACGCCTGGGTTGCCATCCAACGCTCGGCAGCTGCCCGCAGGGCAGGCGGGCGTGCCACCGGGCTGACAGAGCGGACGGCAGGTGAGGCCGCCTCCCGTATTCACACACGCGCTCCCCGGCGCGCACTGATTGCTGAAGTCACACGACTGGCCCTCCGTCCGGTTGCCGCTGCCCGCGCACAGCGGGCCGGACGTGGACGGGTAGCAGCTGAGGGGGGCCTCGCAATCCTCTCCAAAGGGGTTGCACGCCGTGGACAGCGGACCGCAGACCAGCGGCAGCTCGTCGGTGCCTTCCAGGCGGAGCACGGTGTTGCACTCGCTCGTGTTCCCACAGTGGGTCGTGGCATGGCACAGGCGCTGGCAGGTGAAGCCACTTCCCGCGCCGTCAGGTGCCTCGCGGCAGAACAAGCCTTGCCGGCAGGTGTCGTAGGCCACGCCGCCGTCGGTGGGGGCCAGCGTGCAGGGCGCGCCTTCGTCCACGGTGCCCGGGGCCACGCAGCGCCGCTGGGTGACGCCATTCTCCGCCGCATACGTGCAGCGCTGGCCCTGGGCGCAGTCCTGGGCCACCACGTCGCACTCCGCCTCGAAGCAGCGGCTGCCGGTGCCGCCGTCCGCCAGGTCCGCGAAGTAGCAGTCCTGGCCGTCGGCACAGCCCTCCTGCCGCGCCACGTTGCAGGCGAAGTCCCGCGCGCCGCCGCCCGCGTCCGTGCCGCCGCCGTCCACCGTGGGGGTCCCGCCGCCATCGGTGCCCGCGTCCCCCTGTCCGCCGGGGCCCGGCCCGTTGCCGCCGTTGCAGGCCGCCGCCCAGAGGGCCAAAGCCAGGGTTCCAGTCAACACATACAGGCGGTCCAAACGCATTCCAGAGCTCTCCCAGAGAAGTCACCGAGGACATAGGCACCCGAATTCGATAGAGGGGGCCCCTTGAATCAGGCGTGGAAAGCAGCGGACACTTGGCGGACGCGCGGGCTGGGGAAGCGTGGGTGTGAAAAGCAGCGTGGTGTTCGCCAGCAGCGTCGAACGTGGGGGCTATCGGGTGCGTATGACAACCAAGGCGGCGGATGACATGGAGAATGGGGATCCAGCCGCATACGCGAACCGGCGAGCGGATGAGCGTGTGGCGGCGCGGTTCGAGGTGCGCTTCAACCAGACGCAGGACGCGGCGCGGGCGCTGCGCGCGTACTCCATCAACATCTCCGCGGGCGGCCTGTGCCTGCTGACGCGGAAGTCCTATGACGTGGGCTCCCACGTCCGGCTGTCCATGGCGATTGAAGGTGAGGAGTTCCACATCACCGGCGTCATCGCCTGGGTGCGCGATGAGGCCGAGGCCATTGGCGTGCGCTTCACGGACCTGAGCGACGAGGACCGGGCCCGGCTTCAGCGCGTGGTGGACAGCATCAAGCGGTAGCGGCCGGGGGCGGCCCCCGGCGCGTGCCTAGCGCTGGGATTCCGTATCGACGTGGCGGAACACGCCCGAGTCGATTTCGGAGAAGCCACACGCCGTATAGAAGTTGCGCGTCTCCGGCGTCGTCGTCATCGGCGAGACGAGCTGGAGCTGCTTCGCGCTCAGCACCTTGCAGCGCTCCAGAATCTGCCGGATGAGCGCGCGGCCCACGCCGCGGCGGCGCCAGGTCTCCGTCACCACCAGCTCGTCGATGGTGGCCACGCGTCCGCGCAGCCGGAGCTGGGGCCGGTGGGAGAAGGACACCATGCCCACGGGCCGGTCCTGCGGGTCGCCGGCCACGAAGATTTCAATCTCCGGATGGCTGACGACCCAGTGGACCGTCTGCTGGTCCGTCCCCAGGGGGTAGCCCAGCTCCTTGAGGAGCGACGCCATGGCTTCGGCGTCACCCCGGCGGGCGCGGCGGATACGGAAGGCCGGCGCATCAGCACCAGCGACGGGAGTGACTGTCCGGACGATTGGTTGTGACAAGGCCCCTGGAGTCTAACGAATGGGCCGCCATCCCTCCAAAGAGGAACGGCGGCCCAGGGTGCTTCTCCCGTGAGACAAGGGACTCACGAGCAGGGGATTGTGGGTGCCGCGCTTACGGCTGCTCGCCCGCGAGCGAGCGGATGGCGGTGGTGATGTCCCCCAGCTGGGGCACCGACGCCATCTCCAGCGCGTCCGACAGGCCGATGCCCGGCAGGAACTTGCCGGCCAGCAGCCGGGGCGGCGCCAGCAGCGAGTAGAACAGCTCCTCCACCGTGCGGCGCACCAGGTGCTCTCCGAAGTTCGTCACCTCGGTGTCCTCGTTGACGAAGAGGACGCGGCCCGTCTTCTGGACGGAGGCCTTGATGAGCTCCCAGTCGTACGGCCACAGCGAGCGCAGGTCGATGACCTCCGCGCTGATGCCGTCCGCGGCCAGCGTCTCCGCGGCCTTCGCGCACAGGGGCAGGGTGCGGCCGTAGCTCACTACGGTGAGCTGCGTGCCCTCGCGGACAACCTTGCCCTTGCCGAAGGGCACCGCGTACGCCTCCAGGCCCGCGGGCCACTGCGGCTTCCACTGGGAGCGGTCTCCCAGGGGCGCGTCGATGAGCTTCGACAGCGCGCGGTCGTCATCCGGCTCGCCCGGAATCCGCTCCTCGCCCTTCACGCGCAGGAGCGCCTTGGGCTCCAGGAACATGACGGGGTTCTTCTCCTGGCACGCGGTGATGAGCAGCCCGTACGCGTCCAGCGGCGTGGAGGGCATGACCACCTTCCACCCGGCGATGTGGGTCATCGTCGCGTCGAACGAGTGCGAGTGGTAGATGGACCCGCGGATGCCGCTGCCCACCGGCGTGCGCACCACCATGGGCAGGTGCCAGTCACCGAAGGTGGACCAGCTGGTGTTGCCCGCCAGCTTCAGCAGGTCGATGGTGTTGTAGACGTAGTCGCAGAACTGGATCTCCGCCACCGGCCGGCCGCCCGCCATGGCGATGCCCATGGCCGCGCCGATGATGCCGCGCTCGTCCAGGGGAGAGTTCCACGTCGTCTTCAGCCCCTGCGTGCAGGTGAAGACGCCGCCCAGCGGGGCGCCCACGTCCTCGCCGAAGATGTCGGTGACGCCCAGGTGCTCCTCGGCGTAGTGCAGGGCCATGCGGATGGCCTGTGCCATGTTCGCCATGGGTTACTTGTCCTCCGCGTAGATGTGCTTCCAGATGGATTCCGGGTCGGGCTGTGGCTCGTCGCGCACCAGCCGGGCGGCGGCGGCCATCTCCTCGGTGTAGCCGTTGCGCAGCGCGTCCATCTGCTCTCGCGTCAGGACGCCGTCCTTCTCCAGCTTCGCCTCGAAGTCCTTGAGGCAGTCGACCTCGTTGCCCACGTAGTTGGCGCCGGACGCGGACGAATGGCCGTAGAGGCGCGACACGTTGGCCTCCAGGAGGAACGGCTTGCGCTCCGTGCGCACGTAGGCCATGGCCTCGCGCAGCTCGGTGTAGGCCTCCACGGCGTCGTTGCCGTTGATGGTCTTGCTGCGGATGCCAAAGGCCTTGCCGCGGTCGCTGATGCGCTGCTCGCCGTGCTGGCCCTCCGCCGACGTGGAGATGCCCCACTTGTTGTTGGTGACGATGATGAGGAGGGGCAGCGGGTTGGCGGGGCGGCTGCTCCACACCAGGCACGAGGCGAAATCACCCTCGGCCGTGCCGGCGTCGCCGCCGGTGACGATGGTGATGCCCTCACCGCCGTGGCGCTTCTGCACCATGGCCGTGCCCGGGGCGATGGCGTACTGGACTTCAATGGGCGAGGACACCGGCGCCACGTTGAGCCGCCGGGCGGAGTAGTGGCCCGCGAAGTTGCGGCCGCCCGAATACGGGTCCGTGGCCGTGTTCTTCATCTGCCGCAGGGAGCTGATGGGCTCCTCACCCAGCGCGAGCAGGGTGCCGGACTGCCGGTAGTGCGCATGCAGATAGTCGAAGTCGGGGCCCTGGCCCTTCTTCATGAGCAGGCCCAGGGAGACGTTGAACGCCTCCTCGCCGGGGCCGCCAATCCAGAAGTACCCGTGGCCCTGCTTGTACATCTGGATAAGGCGCTCCTCGAGGACGCGCGTCTTCACCATCAGGTCATGGAGGCGGACCAGCAGCTCCCGCTCGAGCGGCGCGGACGCTTCTGAGGATTCTTTGATGAGTCGGGGACGAGACACGCGCGACCTTCCTCTGGCTGGAGGGGACGCCCCTATAACCCGGATGGGTGCCTCCCGCTCAAGGCAGTTGATGGGGTGTCTGTCGGGACGTCCGGCGCAGAGCACCTTCTGGCGCGGCGCGGCAATCAGCGGGGCTCATCCGTGGCAGGAGTCCGCCCGTGCCGCAGCGCGGTAATCCGCTCGGTGAGTGTGGCCTCGGTGGCCGTCCCGGCGTGCTCGGAGATGAGGGCCAGGGTGTCCTCGGACAGTTGCCGGGCGTGTGAGCTGTCCAGCAGCGTGGCCAGCTCCTGGAGCCGCCCGGTGCGCAGCAGCGCCAGCACCAGGGCATGGCCGGTGCGTGGCAGGGGCGCCTGCGTGAAGGCGGACTGGAGCGAGCCCACGGCCAGCTCCGGCAGGCCGCTGTCCAGGAGCAGCTCGCCCACCAGGGCCGGGTCGTGAGGGCCCTCCAGTTCATCCTCCGCGTCGGCCGCGTCCGGGGGGAGCGGCGTTCCCCGGAGCTCGTCCATCAGCCGCTCGATGGAGACGGCGCCCGCCGGTCCCGCTCGGGGCTTGCGGACCCCTCGGGGGAGGGCGAACCGCGGCCCGGCGGGGGGCGCCTTCGGCGTGCGGCGGAGCTGCTCGACGTTCATCATCCCCATCATCATCGCCATCAGCCCCAGCCACAGC
>NZ_JAAIYB010000659.1 GCF_010894475.1 Myxococcus vastator | reverse complement strand
CACCATGCCCGCCATGAAGAGCGCGCCCGCCCATCCCCATCCGCGCTTCATCTCGTCACCGTCCCCTGCTGAAAAGCCGACCGGCCCGAAGTGGGTCGTCGTGTTCAATCCCCGTTTGTTCGCAAGGACGGTGCCAGCCCGAGCAGCCTCGAAGCGTGGTGTGTCCGTCATGCGCCGGACACGATGTGGGTAATCCGCTTCCCAGCGTGCGTACGTGCCTGTCCCGGGCGAGGCCGGATTCGTGCTACTTCCTTCCTCGAATGGGTGGTCATGACGCGCGGGGCCGGATGCCACTTTCTCTTGTCGGTCAGGAGCCGGACCTCCTGTTCTACACACGTCAGGCGGCCGAGCAGGGCGGGCCCGTGCTGGTGTTGGGAGCCGCCAATGGCCGGGTGGTGTGGTCGCTGGCGGGACATGGCCACGACGCCGTGGGCGTGGACCCCTCGGAGGCGATGATTCGCTCCGCCGAGGAGCGGCGCGGCTCGGAGCCCGAGGACATCTCACGCAGGGCACGCTTCCAGGTGGCGGACCTCCGCTCGCTGCGCCTGTCGGAGCGCTTCCCGCTGGTGCTCGCGCCCCAGCACGCGTTGGGGCTGGCGCCGGGGAAGGACGACCTGGAGGCGCTGCTGGCCACGGTGCGTCACCACCTCACGCCGGACGGCTCCTTCGTCTACGACGTGCTCAACACCCCCCGCGAGCCCGTGCTCCCTCGGGACGACGAGGCGCCCAGCGCCGGCCTGGAGCCCCGCCGCCCGCTCTTCACCCTCCACCTGCGCGAGCGGCGCGCCCCTGGTGGGCCCAGCCCCATCCGCCGCCTCAAGCTGCGGCACTTCTCTCCGGAGGAGCTGGACGCTGCGCTCACCGCGGCGGGGTTGGTGCCGCGCGAGCGCTACGGCCGCTTCGACGGCAAGCCCTTCGACCTGGAGGACTCGCGCCACATCGGCATCGCCGGACCGTGAGCGTCCGTCAGCGCTCGAAGCGGTAGCCCAGCCCGCGCACGGTGAGGAAGTGGCGGGGGGCTTCCGGGTCGGGCTCGAACTTCAGGCGCAGCTGGCGCATGAAGTTGTCCACGGTGCGGGCGCTGCCTTCGTAGTGGTAGCCCCACGCGCCGGACAGCAGCTCCTCGCGGGTGAAGGTGCGCCCCGGGTGCGCGAGGAAGTGCGCCAGCAGCTTGAACTCCTGCGCGGTGAGCTCCACGGGGGTGCCCGCGCGCGCGACGGTGCGGGCGGCCATGTCCACGCTCACGTCGCCGAACGTCACCGGCGGCGGCGCGCCCGCCCCCGCGGACGGGTAGCGCCGGCGCAGCACGGCCTTGATTCGGGCCAGCAGCTCCTGGAGGCCGAACGGCTTCACCACGTAGTCGTCCGCGCCCAGGTTGAGGCCGACAATCTTGTCCGTCTCCAGGCCCTTGGCGGAGAGCACGACGACGGGCGTGTCCCGGCCGCGCTGGCGCAGCTCCTTGAGGACCTCGAAGCCGTTGAGCTCCGGCAACATGACGTCCAGCACCACCAGGTCCGGCGACTCGTCCAGCGCGCGCGCCAGTCCCGTGCGGCCATCCTGCGCCTGGAGCACCTCGTAGCCCTCGAAGCGCAGGTTCATGGACAGGCCCGTGAGGATGGACAGGTCATCCTCCACGACCAGGATGCTCCGTGTCTTGTCGCTCATGCCTTCCCCGCCGGCAGGTGGATGGTGAACCGGCTTCCCTTGCCTGGCTCGCTCTGCACGGAGATGCGGCCTCCGTGGGTTTCAATGATGCGTCGGGCAATGGCCAGCCCCAGCCCGCTGCCCTCCGTCCTGCGCGTCAGCAGGTTGTCCACGCGGTAGAAGCGCTCGAAGATGCGCTTGCGCTCCTTGGGAGCAATGCCCACGCCGTTGTCCTCCACCGACAGGTCCACGCCCTTGCCGCTTGCCCGGACCTGGAGGGTGATGCGGCGGTTGTCCGGCCCGCTGTACTTGTAGGCATTCTGCAGCAGGTTGAGCAGCGCGCCGGCCACCGCGGCCCGGTCCACGTCCAGCTCGGGCAGGCCGTCTGGCACCTCCACCGTCAGGTCCACGCCGTCCTCCATGCGCTGGATGCGGAAGGCCTCCACCGCCGCGTCCACGAGCTCCGGCACCGGCACGATTTCGCGCTGGTACACCTTGCGCCCACCTTCGATGCGCGCCCAGTCCAGCACGCGCTCGACGAAGATGGACAGGCGCTCCGTCTCGCGCATCAGCAGGGTGAGCACCTCCTGCATCTGCGCCGGGTCCTTCAGCCGCCCCAGGGCCAGGGTTTCAATGAACATGCGGATGGACGTGAGGGGCGTGCGCAGCTCGTGGCTCACCAGCGACACGAAGTCCGTCTTCATCCGCGACAGCTGCGCCTCGCGGTAGAGCGCGCGGCCGGTGTAGACGACGCCGAAGGTGAGCGTCAGGTAGAACAGGCCCAGCAGCACGCCGTACAGCACGCGGTTGCGCGTGGACGCGCGCGCCACCGGGTCCTCGCCGGTGGGCAGCACCACCATCCGGAAGTCCTGGAGGGGCGAGGGCAGCACGCGCTCCGCCAGGCCCGTGGGGCCCATGGCGCTGGCGCGCGCCTGCGCCACCTCGGACACCAGGCGCCCCATCAGCCCGCCCTCGGAGGGCTCCCGGGGCACGGGCAGCAGGGCGAAGCGCACCGGCTCGCTGGACACGGCCCGGGAGTCCACGCGCTCGGCCAGCAGGGCCTCCAGCGTCTGCACCGACAGCCGCACGCCGTGCACCACGTTGTCGCGCCGCTCGGCGGCCACCAGCACCGCGCGTCCACCCGCGGTGAGCGAGAAGACGGTGGGCTCGGTGGGCAGTCCGCCTGCTTCTGGCAGCACGGTGTTGAGCGCCTCCTCCAACTGGGTGTCCCGGGTGCGGACCTGGCCATCCTCCAGTCGGAAGGCGCCGTCCGGCTCCGACACGGGCTGCCCGTCGGGGAGGACGAACTGGAGCTGACCATTCACTGGCACCAGGCGCGCCGAGGCGAGGAGGCCCGGCAGCTCCTCCGACAACGACTCCAGGGTGCCGCGCCACGCGGCCTCCAGCCGTTTCTCCACGGCCGCGCGCTCGTTGATGATGGCCACCACCCCGAAGCCGGACAGGCCGGCGGAGGGCACCACCACCAGGACGATGAGCAGCGCGAACGTGCGCCGGAAGTTGAGGAAGCGGGGCGGAGTGCGGGACACGGCCCCCCTCCTTTACTCCCACCCGGCGCTACACGCTCGTGGCGTTTCATCCACGCCCGCGCCAGGGAGTGTCCACCACCCACCTGGGGTGTGTGCGGACGGCATCGACTTCGGGGGTGTTCTGGTGCAAGCATGGGGGGTCGCGGGGCAGGCGTGCGACGTGGGCCGGCCGCCTTCTTCCCCGCTCAGGACGCGGCCGCCCGGTGTCGGGTGGGTGGGAC
>NZ_JAAIYB010000658.1 GCF_010894475.1 Myxococcus vastator | reverse complement strand
CTGCTCCACCAGGTGCTCGTGGACCAGTCGTTCAATCTTCGATTCCAGCGTCGCAGGGGTTTTCGTGTGCATCCGCCACGGGTTGCACACCGCGACGACGGCCTCAACACTACCCCTGAACGGTTACATTGCCTCGGCCCAGGACTTGACTCCTCTCTGACTTCGGATGACTCCTCGGGTGCTCCGCGAACCTCTCGACACAGTCTTCTCGCGGGGCATTGGTGGGAGGGGTGTCGCCACACCCCTCCCACCGCCTACTCGTCGCCGGCACTCTCCGGCTGCGGTAGCAGCACCACGCCGCGCCCCGCCCTCTCCACGGCGCGACAGCGGACCTCAACGACAGTGACTCGCAAGAATCCGACTCGCTGATGGTCAACGCGTCCGCGCGCTACCACTCCCCATCATCCAGTCGGTCCGAGAACGGGCCGGTCTCCCTCATCCACCGTGCTCAGCAACAGTCATCGGATCGCCGCTTTATCCGGGCTCGACGGCCGGTACTGCGCCTGGGTGGCACGCATCAGCGAAACGCCGACGAGTCCCCCCACTCCACCATGGGGACGAAGCGCAGCCCTTCAGGCGGTGGCGTCAGGGCGAGTACCCGGTCCACCACCGTGCGGTGGAATAGGTGGACTACGGACTCCGCGAGTCGGAAGGCCAGGCGCTCTTCGAGCGGCAGCTCACCGAGCACCGCCTCGTCGAGGAACAGCCGGTCGAGGCTCAGGAGGATGAGTCCGGACTCACTCTCCTCGAAGACCGACTTGTCCCGGTCCATGCAGGCGAGCCGTCGCCACATGTGGACCAGCCAGTAGCGCAACATGGAGTCGCCCACCTGCACGTCTGCAGGAATCATCTGAACACCGTGAAGGCCGCCCTGCTCAAGCGCATCCTTGACTCGGCCGGACACCACCGGAGACGGCAAGCTGTGATGGTCGACCATGACGGGCCTGGGCGGCACCGGCTCGCCCAGCTTCAGCTTCACAGGCTCAACTACCTGTACGGGCCTCCCTTTCCGAAACGCGGAAGCCGACTGGTCCCAAACCAACAAGGGGTGCTGCTGGGAACGGGCACGCATCAGGACAAAATAGTCGTCCTGCATGGCCTACTCCCCCACTTGAAGCACACGCCGCTGTAGCTGCGCCTTGGTGTTGCTGTGCCTGCGCCCGGCTGGGCATGCCCGGCGCGGCTTGTCCTGAATGCTCGTGGCGCCCGCGCAACCTATCACCCCAGGCAAGTAGTCCAGCCCGTCGGTGGTGATCGTCCACTTCCCGCTGGCCAGCTTAGCGAGAATCGTGCGGCTGACGCGGTCCAACTCCTGCGTCAGCTCTGCGGGCTTCGGGCAGTAGTCGCCCCGCTCCACGGCATCGGCAACTGATTCCAACGCTACCTTCACCGCGTCTGGATACGCCAGATCCATGTCGAAGGCCCAGCCCCCAGAGTGCGGGCCCCTGTGGAGTGGCACATGGAGCTCGCACGCCACGGCCAGCACCATGGGCAGCATGACGCCATTCTCCCGCCGGTTGATGTCGTAGCCAAAGTCCCGGCAGAACTGGGCCCAGTTCTCGTCGTCCTCCATGGCCTCGGAGCAGATGAGGTGGTGAGCGGCGATGGACCAGCGCCCCGTGTACCAGGGGTGCTCCTTCGCCTCGCGGCCCGCGAGGATGTTCTCCCGCAACTCCGTGGGGTTCCCCAGGTGCTCGCCCCATCGCCTTGCGAGCGTGTGCCACGGCCCCCCGCAGTACTCGCAGGGCGGCAAGTCCAACTGTTGCGGCCATTCCTTGGGCTTGGAACCGAACGGCCGAAGCGGCACGCAACGCAAGAGGGCGGGCATGCCCGGAAGCACACACCCAGCGCGCCAACTATTGAATGGCACGCGAGCGCAGGAGAACGCGCACTTCCATACAGGGAACCGCCCTCTGACTCATGCTCACGCAGCCAAGCGCAGCCGCTTCACACAGACGAACCATCCGTCCCCAATCAAACACTCCCCAACCCCACTATACCTACCACGCTCTCGTTGCCCTACAATGAAAGCCACCCCCCTCAAAGGAGGCCGACATGCCCATTTCCGGAATACGGACAATGAACCAACTCCTTACGGCAGTGCGCCGTCAGGCGGCTCCTACGCCCACCCCAAACCGACCAGCAGCGACAACGCCGACGCCACTGAGGCAGACAGCGACTCGCACCAACAATCGCAACGTCGATACGTTTGAGCCTAGTCCTTCCAGAACTACCCAACCGCGCCCAGCAGCAGCGCCGGCGGTGCCACATCGGGTTGACTATGGGCAAATTGACAGCGCGCCCCGCGACACCGGAGAAGTCAACGGAGCAGCAGAACTCTATCAGTTCGTCAAGGATGGATACAACGGCGGCACGCTTGGCCCGATGTCGATTGTCTCCGCAGAACTCACAGAAGGAACCAGCAAAAGAAACATCCACCTAATAGGCATATCAGGAACTGAAACCGTAGAAGGCCAAGCCACCCATTTTGCCACAAACATCCCAGCCGCACTCAACATATCAAACACCGCATTCCTGAACGCCAAGCGCAACATCATCAACTCTGTCCCTCCCGGCTCAACACTGCTTCTCACCGGGCACAGCCAGGGCGGAATAATTGCACAACAACTTGCAATGGACCCGGACATCAAACGCCTCTACGACATCGAAAGGATAGTCGCCTTCGGAACCCCTCCAATCACCTTTATGCAACAAGAAGGAACACTCATTCTAATCTCTTCCCGCAACGACCCAGTCCCCCACGTTAGTCCTCAAGCAGCCCTCGAAAAATTGGCCTTACCCGGAAGAGACACTCGGCTTCGACTTCAGACAGAGCACATGATCAGAAAAACAGTCGACAACCCAATAGCCGCACACACAGCCGAATACTCAAACGAATCGAACACCGAACTCGCCCAAATCGACGTCCTAGGCAGAGTCGGGGCACGACATCCGGCAACCATTTCGTTCAATCCGGAGAAACGCCAATTCTTCTCATCGCCTTCACGCCCCAACCAGCCATAACCGAGCACCCTCCGACGATGGCGGCATTCGAGCATGCGGCAACATTCGTGCAGCCCCCATCCGCATCCGCCATCGGCAAAAAGACCCACTTTCGCACGCCCACAAACGACAACTCACAGGCCAGAGCCGACGACCGTGCGCAGCCGCGCCACGCGGACGAACTGGAGCAGCGGCGCGGGCGCGCCGAGTACCTCCAGAATCTCCTCACGGGTGGCGAAGCCTCGCAGGTGGATGCCGTTGAGGCACCCATCGCAGATGGTAAGGGCCCGATCAGAAATTACTTATCCGAATTGGGCTTGAGGACGTAGTTCCAGTCCCCATGAAAGTCTGAGCGGACGAGGCGGAGTTGATGCATGGCTGCCTGAGAGACGCTGACTCCCGTGCGGTA
>NZ_JAAIYB010000657.1 GCF_010894475.1 Myxococcus vastator | reverse complement strand
GTGCTGGTGCGGGGCGGGGTGTTGGGGTTGACGCTGGAGGCCGTGGCGGCGGAGGCGGACCTGAGCAAGCCCTCACTCTTCTACTACTTCCGCTCCAAGGAGGACCTCGTCGGGGCGCTGGCGGTGGAGGGGCTGGAGCGCGAGGTGAAGGTGCTGGAGGCGGCGGTGACAGCCGCGGCCAGCGGCGTGGAGGCCCTGGCCGCGCTGGTGCGGGCCCGGGTGGACTTGTACGCGGAGGACCTGGACGGCTTTCGCGTCGTCTACCTGTGGCCACAGTTGACGGGGCGGCAATCCGAGGCCCACCAGGCGCGGGTGCTGGCGCTGAGTGGACAGCTGAATGACGTGCTGGAGGCGCGGCTCCAGGCGGATGCGCGCGCGGGCCGGCTGGCCCCGGGGCTCCAGCCGCGTCGGCTGGCCAACCTGGCCTGGACCGTGGCGCACGGGGTGCTTTCCCTGGGGGCCGGACTGGAGCACTCCGGTGTAGGAATGCGCTTCACCTTGTCTCAGCTTCGTGACGAGGCCTGTGCGGTATTGCTGCGCAGTAGCGGCCGCTAGGGTGGCTGTGAAGGGGGGGACGGGCGCGCTATGTAGAGGGCCTCCTTCCCGTCGTTCCTTTTTGGAGGCTTCATGCGGTCGTACCTTGCATCTCTCGGAGTTGCCGGCGTTGTGTCGGCGTGCCTTGTCTCCGGTTCCGCGTTCGCCAACTCCGCGGGCATCAGTAGCCACAGCGGTAAGCAGGGTTCGAGCCTCACCTGTGCGTCGTGCCACACCGGCGGCGGCACCGCGCCCACGGTGACCATCGAAGGGCCCACCACGCTGGCGCCGGGCGCCACCGGCAACTACACGCTCGTCATCCGGGGCGGTCCGGCCTCCGGCGCGGGCTACAACGTGGCGGTGAGCGACAACGGCGGCACACTCAACCCGGGCACGGGCTCCATCAAGCTGAGCGGGGAGGTCACCCACAGAACCATCCAGGCGTTCTCCGGCGGCGCGGCCCGCTTCGACTTCACCCTGGTGGCGCCGTCCACCCCCGGCAGCGTCACCCTGTACGGCGCGGGCAACTCGGTGAACGACAACGGCACCGAGCAGGGAGACGCCTCCGCGGCCACCACGCTCAACGTCACCGTGGCGGCTGGCGGCGGCGACGACGGCGGTGGTGACGACGAGGGCGGCTGCGCCGCCGCGGGCGGTGTCCCGCTGCTGGGCGCGGCCCTGGCGCTGCTCGGCACGCGCCTGCGCCGTCGCCGCTAGGCCTCGTTGAAAGGAGGCCTCCGGGCGCGACAGCGCTGTCAGTGGCCGGAGGCCACCGAGGCGGTGAACTCGTCAGGCAGGAAGGCGGCGAAGGACGGCACTCGTCGAGGCTTCCGCCGGGAGTTGCCCGCCAGCCGCAGGATGGCCACGGACACCAGCCCCAGGCCCACGGCGCTGCGCAGGGGCGCTGGACGGCGTGCGCGGCGCCGGGCGCGGTAGCGCAGGAGGCCCACGGGCAGCAGGGCGGCGGGAATGGCCGTCAGCGCCCAGGCGCGCCAGTGGGACGGGCCAGTCGAATTGGATGCCAGTGTCGTTTTCATGAAGCATCAGGTTGGGCGCGGGATGGAGCAGGGGGAAGGGTGGCCCGGACCGGACGCGGTCGGGCTCCCGGGTCGGGCCCCTCCGATAGAGGGCGGACACAGCCTCGGCTCCCTGCCTGCGGATGGCCTGCCCGGCCGGCTGTCTCCCGGACGAGCCGGGGTGGGCGAGGCGACAAGGTCGCGTGGGGGGACTTAACATCGCGCCCCTTCCGACCATGTGCCTTCGCCGCCTCCTCCCCCTCCTGTTCCTGATGGGGCCGCTCGCGTGTGCGACCGGCCCTGGCCACCTCGCCTCCACCGAGTCCGTCGCCGCCGTGCGGCGCGCTCCGGGCGAGCTGCGGGTGATGACCTTCAACATCCAGTCCGGCGCCCGTGGGTTGGAGCGCGTGGCGCACGTGATTCGCGCCGCGGTGCCGGACGTCGTCGCCTTGCAGGAGGTGGACGTGGGGTCCACCCGCGCGCGGGGCATGGACCAGACGGAGGAGCTGTCCCGCCTCACCGGCCTGAAGTACCGCGCCCACTTCCGCACCACGGACTTGTACGGCGGGGCCTACGGCATCGCCGTGCTGTCGCGCTTCCCGCTGGAGGCGCTGGCGCAGTACCCGCTGCCGGGGCCGCGCGGCGCGGAGCCTCGCACGGTGGCGCACGCGGTGGTGGGGGTGGACGGGCGCGAGGTGAGCGTCTACCTCACGCACCTCATCCGCCGGCCCTTCAACAGCGACACCCGCGTGCGGCAGAGCGCGTACGTGGCGGGGTTGATGGCGCGGGACTCGCGGCCCAAGGTGTTGATGGGGGACCTCAACGACGGGCCGGATTCCCGCTCCACGCGGCTGCTGCGGCGGGCCCTGCATGACGTCGCCGCCGCTACGGGAGGCACGTATCCGCTGCCGCTCTTCCTGCCCACGCTGCGCATCGACTACGTGCTGGCGTGTGATGCCTTCACGTCCGTGGCCAGCCGGGTGCTGCGCGTGGACGTGTCCGACCACTACCCCGTGGTGGCGGACCTGCGGTTGAAGCCGGAAGCCGTGCCCGTGGTCGCCGAGCGCACGGCCACCGGCACCGCGCCTTGAACGAGGCGCGGGCCGGCGCGGGCATCAGCCGACGTTGAAGCGGTACAGCACTTCGTTGTCATTGCGCGTGAAGCCCTTGAGCACCTGGTGCTCGAGGTTCTGCGCGCCCAGGTACGTCAGTCCGCCGGCGGCGAAGCCCATGACGGACAGCTCGAAGTAGGGGTGCGGCCGGGGAACGTGGGTGATGTGCAGGTCGGTGTGGCCCTGACCGGGCTGCACGTTGAGGTCGCCCTCGGTGAAGTAGCCCTTCCAGATGCCGGGGGTGAACAGCAGGAAGCGCCGGAAGTCACCCTGGCTGAACATCGCCTTGAGCTGACCCTGGCCCAGCGCGTACTCGGCGGACTTCACGCCGAACCGCCACCAGGCGCTCTGGTCGTTGTTGTAGAAGCGGGCGAGCAGCTCGTCGTTGAGCCGGAGGAACGCGTCCGCTGGCATGCGCGACACCGGCATCACGGGCTTGGAGAAGAAGGGCTCCTTCTTCGCGAAGTCGGTGAGGAACGCCTTCCAGGCCGCCTCCCCGTGGGTCTGCACCATCAACTGCTGCCGGGCCAGGAAGGCGACGCCTTTGACTTCCATTCACGCTCCTTCACGGGGGCGCGAACGCCCCGCGTCTGGGTTTGCGGGGCACATTGTGCTGTGAATGTTTCATGAGACGAAGCGGGGATGTGACAACCGCTCGCGTCCGCTCGCCCCTCAATCGAGCTGGAGCCCGCAGTCGCTACAGGCGCCTTCCAGCAGCGGCGCGGCGGTGCCACAGGCCGGGCAGGGAGGCTCGCCGTCCTCGGGGAG
>NZ_JAAIYB010000656.1 GCF_010894475.1 Myxococcus vastator | reverse complement strand
GCCCCGCCCTGCTCGACGTGCGCTTTGCCTCGGAGCATGCCTGGGTGGCCCTGCCGGACTCGCTGTTGATTCCCCTGCCGGAGCTGGAGGAGCGCGCGGAGGAACTGGAGCCCCTGCGCGGCCGGCCCGTGGTCGTCTACTGCCACCATGGCGTGCGCAGCCTGGACGGCGCGGCCTACCTGATGTCGCTGGGCATCGACGCGGTGTCGCTGCGAGGCGGCATTGACTTGTACGCCCGACAGGTGGACCCCCGCCTGCCCCGCTACTGACAGGGCGGCACGCCGCTAGCCCACGAAGGCGGACAAGTCTTCGGTCTGCTTGTTGATGAGGCCGGGCTTGATGTCGACCTCGAACATGAAGGGCTCCTTCAGCGGCCCGCCCTGCAGCTCCAGCTTGTGGCGGCCCTCCATGAGGTCGAGCTTCATGCCCCTGTTGCCCAGGTAGGGCCCCAGGTCCTGGCCATTGCGCTTCACGGAGATGCCGCGCAGACCGTCCGGCTTCAGCGTCAGCTGGAGCTGGCCCCGGCGGAACTCGTAGGTGAAGGACTTGGCCTGACCGGGCTCCCCGAAGGCGAGCGTGTCGACCTCCTCCTTGTAGATGCCCTGCTGCTCGTTCACCAGGATGAGCGTGTCCTGCAGATGGGCGCCCGCCGCATTGACGAGGGGCGTCTCCCCCAGCTCCGTCACCGGCTGCTGGCTGCCGCAGCGCTCGGTGTGGCGCACCGAGACCTTCACCTTCTCGTTGGTGTTGACCGACAGCGTCACCGACTGCCCGTCGGAGGCGCGGCTGTTGAGCACCGAGAGGATGGGCTTGTGGAACACCAACCCCACGGCCACCAGCCCCACGATGAACCCGACCGTGGCGATGTTGCGCTTGGCCACACCCGCGCGAGCGCTCCGCGCGGACTTCTCCAGCGCCCGGTCCACCTCGGCGTCCTCGGCGCGCGAACGCGCCAGGGCCACGCTCGACGTCCTCGAACGCGGCGGGGCCGACGGCATCTCCGCGCGGCTCGACGTGCGGCGGCGCGGCGGGGCCTCGGAGGGGTGGATGCCGGACTGCATCCCTGTCCTGCGGCGAGGCGGCGGCGCGGGCTCCGGCGGCGGAAGCATGGTCCGCTCGTCGTCCAGCTCCTCGTCCTCCATCCGGGTGCGCTCATCGACCGCCGCCATGCTCGCGCGCGAGCGGGACGGAGGCGGCGGCCCTGGATCATCCACGATGGGCGCGGCGCGCGTGGCGGAGCGACGAGGCGGGGGCGGTTCGCCCACGCCGGTCCGGCTCAGGTCCGAACGGGAGCTCGTCCGCGCAATCTGCGTGGAGTTGGGGTTGGACGGACGGCGCAGCTCCGCGGACGTCCTGCTCCGGCGCGGCGGCGGGGCGTCCTCGACTCCAGACGGCGCCTCCCACTCCCCCTGCTCGTCGGCCTCCACCGCGGGCGCCGCGGCCGAGGTGCGCCGGGGCCCCATGGACGTCCGGGAAGGCGCGCCACGCTGACGCTCGCGAACCGAGGCCTCGCCCGGAGGCGCCTCCCAGTTCATGTCCGCGGCGGCGGAGGTGCGGCTGCGGCCACGCTCCTGCGGCGGCGGCGTGGGCGGCATGGGCGTGCCGGAGTTCGCGGAGTCCTCGCCCACGGGCACCACCTGGCCCTGGGCCTTCTCCTCCGCCAGGCGGTCGGCGAAGAGCGTCTCCATCAGCTCGGAGATCTGCACCGAGCCGGCCACCCAGCGCTGCCCGACGAGAATCTCCTCCAGCGCCATCTGGAACTGGCGCGCGTCCCGGTAGCGGTCGTCCGAGTTCTTCGCGATGGCCCGCATCACCACCGGGTCCATCTCCTCCGGGACGTCCGCCACCTGTGAAGGCGCGGCGATGGCGCACTCCATGGCGGCCTGCAGCGTGGCCAGCTCCGAGTCGCGCTTCAACGGACGCACGCCCGTGAGCAGCTCGTAGAGCACCAGGCCAATGGCGAAGATGTCCGCGCGGCCGTCCAGCGGCTTGCCGGCGGCCTGCTCCGGCGCCATGTACGCGAACTTGCCCTTGATGGCGCCCGACTTCGTGAGCGACGCCTGATCCGCCGCCTTGGCGATGCCGAAGTCCACCAGCTTCACCGAGCCGTCGAAGCTGATCAGGATGTTCTGCGGCGAGATGTCGCGGTGCACCACGCGCAGGGGCCGGCCCGCGTCATCCGTGCGGCTGTGGGCGTAGAACAGGCCTTCACAAGCGGCGGCGACGATGCGGATGGCCAGCGGCCGGGCCACCCACTGCCCCGTGCTGGCGGCCTTGCGCATCACCCGGCCTAGGTCCTCGCCGTGGATGAACTCCATGGCGATGTAGTAGGTGCCGTTGGCCTCGCCGAACTCGTAGACCTGGGCGATGTTCGGGTGGTTGAAGCGCGCGGCAATCAGCGCCTCGTTCCGGAACATCTCCACGAACTCACGGTCCTCCGCGAGGTGCGGGAGGATGCGCTTCACCACGAGGTTCTTGTGGAACCCCTCGATGCCCGTCTGGCGCGCCAGCCAGACTTCGGCCATGCCGCCCGTGGCGAGCTTCTTAAGAAGCTGATATTTCCCGAATGATTGAGGGTTCATCCCGGGACATCGCCGGCGGGGAGCAGGCTCAGGTGGAATGCAGCAGGGCAGCGCATCTTAGAGGACAGCCACTTCGGAGGCAAAGGCACCCCGGATTCAAATCCGGATGGGTACTGCTCGCCAGCCTCCTCATTGCAACTACCACGGTTGCGGCTCCCGCGAACGATCAGATTCGCGTCGAACGCCGGGGGGACGTCCTGGAACTCCGCTGGTCCGACGCGGAGGAGCGGCTCCAGGGGACCGTCCACCCCGCCATGCCCACGGAGGGAGAGCCCATCTCCGTGTCGTTGCATGTAGGCAGCTTCGAGGGCCCCGAATTCGATGGCCCCCTCACCGTCACGTTCCACCCCACCGGGTCGCCTTCCCAGCAGACGAAGACGCTGACGCGGGACGGGGTGAACTGGCACACCCAGTTCACCCCAGACGAGCCCGGGCCGTGGGATTTGGAGGTGCGATACCGCGGCACCCACCTCAAGGTGATCACCGCGCGCTTCTCCGTGGCCCGCTCGCCCCTCCCCCGCGGCATGGGCTGGGGACTGATTCTGGTGGGTGCTGGCACGGCGCTGGCCCTGGGCCTGCGCAACGTCCTGCGGCGCGTGAAGTCGTCCGGCGCCAACCCAGGGATAACGCAGACTCCGCCTCCGCCGGCGGCGCCCTCCACGCCGGAAGCGGGCAGCACCCCCACCCCGCCGGCCGATCCTCCGTCCAGCCAGTAACTCCTTCCAACCGACGGGCATTCGTACAGGGTCGCCTGCCGCGACATTGGGAACTTTCGTTCCCTGTCACGGCAACGTGACGGCCTGGTCACGGGTTTTCTACACCGGCAGGCCCGCTTTTCGTCCGGAACCGGACCCCGCCCCACCCTCCGCGTC
>NZ_JAAIYB010000655.1 GCF_010894475.1 Myxococcus vastator | reverse complement strand
CGCCAGCACCGGGTGCTCCCGGATGGCTGCACCGACCTCATCTTCGGCTTCCACCACGCGCCAGGCCCGGTGTGGCTCTCCGCTCCCCGGCTGGCCGTCGTCGGCCCCATGAAGCGCTTCATCCTCGTCGACCTCGAGCCCGGCGGGGTGAGCCTGGGCGTCCGGCTCCGTCCTGGCTGGGCGCAGGCCCTGCTGGGTGTCAGTCCCCGTGAACTCTGCGGGCTCAACGTCTCCGTCCAGGACTGCTCGCCTGCCCTCGCACAGCTTCAGCGGCGGATGGAAGACTGCGCCTCGCCAGCCCGGGCCATGGCCCTGCTCCAGCACACCATCGCTCGACACTGGGCTTCCTTCCGGAGTGTCGCGAAGCCCCGCGCCGTCCAGGCCCTGGGATGTCTCCAAGCCTCGTCGGGGCAGATACGCATGGCCGCGCTGGCTCGCGCCATGGGCGTGAGTGAGCGCACCCTGCACCGGGACATCCTGGACGAGGCCGGCGTACCGCCGAAGCTGCTCGCGCGCGTCCTGCGCTTCCAGCGAGCGGTGTTCCTGCTGCGTTCCCGTGAGTGCGCGGACCTGTGTGACGTCGCGCTCGAATGCGGCTACGCGGACCAGGCGCATCTGTCACGAGACGTGCGGGAGTTGGCCGGCGTGTCCCCCACCGCACTCGTGGGTTGAGCGCTGTCCGATTCCTTCAAGACAGGCGCGCGCCATCCGTGTGACGACGCCCTCACACAGACGTCCCACTGACCGACAGGAGTCCGCCATGAAGCTCGGCTACATCATCCTCTACGTACCGGACGTGAGCGCCGCCATCGCCTTCTACGAGAAGGCCTTCGGACTGGCGCGCCGCTTCATCCACGAGAGTGGCACCTACGCGGAGCTGGAGACAGGCACCACCGCCCTGGCCTTCGTCGAGGAAGGCGCGGCGAAGGAGCATGGCTTCACCGTGCGTCATCTGCGTCCGAAGGAGGACGCCGCGGCCATCGAACTGGCGCTCGTCACCGCCGACGTGGCCGCCGCCTACACGCGCGCCGTGGAGGCAGGCGCCGAGGCCACGCAGCTCCCCAAGCAGAAGCCCTGGGGACAGACGGTGGCCTACGTGAGAGACCTCAACGGCGTCCTGGTGGAGCTCTGCTCGCCGATGGCGGGGTAGTGGGCGCACCCCAAACCCGCGGACAAGGCGATAGGAAATCCCAGACCGCGTGGTATCGAGGCCCGAGCGGCGCCAAGAGGTCCAGGCGCCTGCTACGCATCTGATGGGAGCGCGGTCTCGGCTGGCCTGTACCCCAAGGGGGGCTCAAGCGGCCTGTTCACCGGACGGGAGCATCACTCCGCCGTTGGTCACGCTTCTTCGTCGGGAAGGAGCGCCCGGAGAACTTCGTCGTCAGGACCGAGCGGACGCCAGCCAGCCGGAGGCGGATTGGCGAGGAGCGCGCCGCTAGCACTCCTTACACGCTCCACGAGGGGTTCCGGGGTGTATGCCGACCATTGGCCAAGTGCTATCGCGACCTCCAAGCGGGCATCATCATCCAGCACGGCTGGCCAGCCGTTGGGGAGGACTTCCGACAGTTCGCGAACAAGCTGTCCGCGAGCCAATCGAGTGAGCTTCTTGCTGCGCTCAGCCTCAGCGACCAACCCTTTGAACACCTGGACGCCGGCAACGTCGTCCGGGCCAAGCTCCTCTGCAAGAGCGACTAGGGATGCCGTGGGACGATCTTCAGCAAAGGCGGTGACCAAGTCGTACCCCCGCTCACGGACGCGCTCATACAGGCGGGCGATCCAATTCCCCTCCCACGAACGTCCATCGGTCATCGGCTTCTCCCGGGAGTGAAGTTCATTGGAATATCGTAGGCCTTCATATTCTTGCCGACGATCTTGAGGATCGCATTTCGCGTCAACGGCCTCCCGGCACTGACTTCAGCATCTTGGAGCGCGCGCATAATCCTTCTACTCCACTCGTCGGGCCACATGCGCCCCAGCTTCCAGTTCCCCCCGCCGTGAATTGCCTCGTGGTGGGCCTGCTCCAGCCGGACACAGAACTGGTCGATGTCCATGTCACCCTTGAAGCCACGCGCCTCGAACCACTCGCGGTGCTCCTTCGGCAACACGTGGTGCTTCGGGGCCTCGGACATTCCGGCCCCCGCCTTGCCCGTCACGCGCATGCCTCGCACCTCGGGACTGTCCCCCAGCGCCTCTCGCACGCCCTCGGGCAAGTCCTGGTGCGCTTGCGCCATCATCACCTGCCCACCGTGAATGCGGACCGCCGCGCTCACGACCGGAAGCGAGATGACGCCCGCTTGCACCAGCCTTCGCATCATCTCCATCCACTCCGCCGAGACGACAAGTTGCGAGCCCGCCATCACGCCACCTGAACTCATGACGAGACCCACGCCGAGCGCCGCGGGGGCGGACGGTGGAGGCCTGGGCGTCCCCAGCTTCAGCGTGGAAATCATGGTGAGCATCTCCAGCATCTGCACCGCCACCATGACCTTGCCCCCTGTCTCCATGGCGGACCGGGCATCCGCGTGCATCATGTTGAACTCGCGCGCCAGCTTCCCCATCAACGCGGGCATCGCGAGTGCCGCCGCTTCGACGCGTTCAGTGTCACGAGAGGTGAGGTCCGCGAGCGTGGGCTCCATCAAGCCCTGAACGCGGTGGAGGTCCATGAACAGCTTCTCGTCGCCGCACATCGGGCACTCGCGCAGCAGGACGTCAGAGAGCTGGAGGAAGTCCACCCAGGTGGTGAACAGCAAGGCACCGAACATCGCGGACTGGAGCCGTGGGCCCGCCATGCGAAACAGGCCCAACTCCATCTCCGAGTCCCCCACCTCCGACGCGACACCGGCCAGCTCCGTCGCGCTACCGAGAGCGCCACGAATCCACGCCACTTGCCGGGAACCGTGGTCGAGATAGCGCGTGAACGCGCCCCCACTGACGGCCCTGCCACTGAAGACGGGGGCGTGCCCAGCGAGCTTGGAGAGCATGGACTCGGCTTCCTTCAGCGAGCCCTTCACCTCGTCGATGGATTCGAGGAGGGCCTGCCGCGCCGAGGCGGCTTGCGGGCCCCTGCCTCCGACAGCTCCAGAGGCGGTGCCGGGTGCTGCTTTCGTCGCGTCGCCTCGTGGTTTGACATGACGGAAGAGGCGCTGCTCAGCCCCAGACCCCGCGATGGGGTACGACGGGGCCCCGGAGGCACGAGGACGCTCATCACTCAGCGCGTCCGCCCGCTCGGGAGAGGTCGCTCCACGAGGCGTGTAGCTCAGCGTCCCGCTACGCCCGGGAGCATCCGGCACCGACGCACATCCCGAGGCAAGCACCACGGCCAGGAGCAGGGCATCAGCGCGCATTGTCCACCCCCAGGCCCACTGAGGCGAAGGCCCCAGGCCGCAGCCTCCCTTCCGAGGCAGGGAACAACAGCGTGCCGCCTGTCCCCATCGCGTAAAGCTTCCCCCCCAGGAACCTCCAGCGGACCTCCGCCGCCCCCAGGT
>NZ_JAAIYB010000654.1 GCF_010894475.1 Myxococcus vastator | reverse complement strand
CCCGGTGACGGGACGCTGGGAGAAGGCGGGGCTCACCGGTGGGGCGGCGGGGACGCACCGGCTGGCGCACTCGGTGACGTTGCTGCCGGATGGGCGCGTGCTGGTGGTGGGGGGAACGACGGCGCGCGCGGCGGCCACGGCGGAGGTGTATTCGCCTGAGACGGGGGTGTGGACGCTCGTGGGGGCGCCCAGGGTGCCTCGTGAGCACCACGCGACGGTGGTGCTGCCCGATGGCGCGGTGCTGATGATGGGCGGCGAGCACTACACGACGGGAGCGCTCGCGTCGGTGGAGCGCTTCGACTTGAAGATGGAGACGTGGTCCTCCGCGCCCGCGCTGGACGAGCCGCGAGAGAAGCTGGGCGCCCTGGCGCTGGGAGATGGCGCGGTGCTGGTGATGGGCGGCGGCAACGAGGCGGTGGGGATGCTCTCCGAGAGCGAGCGCTATGTCCCGGGCGCTTGTGACGTGGCGCCGTGCTCCGCGCGAGCGCTGGGGGGTGCCAATGCCGTCGTGGAGCGCTCCGCGGCCGGGCAGGGCGAGTGACGCGCGCGGCGAAGCACCTGCGGCGGGCAGGCGCCGTGGGTGACTCCCGCGCCAGGGCCGGGTGAGATGCGGGCATGAACCCGTGGAAGGTGTCGCTGGTGGTGGTGTGCGCGTGGCTCGTGGCGTGTGGTGGCTCGGAGGCGCCGCAGCTCTCCTACGCCGGCTGGGCGGAGCGCGTGGCGGCCTCCGCGTGCGCGTATGAGGAGCAGTGCGGAGCCCTGACGGTGTCACGCGAGCAGTGCGAGGCGGACCGCATCGCCGCCTACGCGGCGGTGGAGCCGGACCTGTCGCGAACCGACACGGGCGCGAAGGCGGGCTGCGTGCAGTGCATGCGCGTGCGCATGGACGAACTCGACGCGGCCACCGCGAGCGGCTGCCAGCAATCCGTCGACGAAGCCCGGTTGCGCGCTGTGTGCGGCGTGGATGGCGCGGCCTGTGCGGGCGTGCCCTGACTCCGGCGATTTCACGGCTGCTCCCTGCGTTCCGGAGTCGCGGGCCTCACGGGGGCCAGGGGCATGAAGGCGTGTGGACTCCGCGCGCGCCACGCGCTTGTGCGTGACAGACTGCGCGGCCATGCGCACCCGGACCCTGCTGCTTGCCCCGTTGCTGCTCTCCACTTCCTGCGCCACCGTCGCTCCGACGGCGCAGGCCCCGGCCGCCACCCAGGCCGAGGCGAAGTCCCCGGCCCCCGAGCGTCCCTTCGGCACCCTGCGTGAGCAGGCCCAGCGCCAGCAGGCCTGGCTGGCCGAGCGCCTGGAGAAGGCCCTGCCTCAGCTCATGCGCCAGCACGGCGTGGACATGTGGGTCATCCCCATGCGCGAGTACAACGAAGACCCGGTCTTCAAGGCGCTCGTCTCGCCGACGACGTTCGCCGCGCGCCGCCGGACCATCTACGTCTTCTTCGACCGGGGCCCGGAGCAGGGCGTGGAGCGGCTCGCGCTGGGCGGTGGCTCGCAGGGCGGCATCTACACGCCGCGCCGCGCGCAGCGACAGGTGGACGGCGGCGGCGTGAGTCGGCAGGCGGAGCTGTGGGGCCCCGAGCAGTGGCAGGTGCTCAAGCAGGTGGTGGAGGAGCGCCAGCCCAAGCGCATCGCGCTCAACGTGTCGCGCACCTTCGCCTTCGCGGACGGCCTCACCCATGGCGAATACGAAGGCATGGCCGAGGCGCTTGGCCCGGACTGGGTGAAGCGCTTCACCTCCGTGGATGGGCTGGCGGTGGACCTCATCGCCTGGCGCAGCGCGGACGAGGCGCGCTTCTACGAGGAGCAGACGAAGCTCGCGTGGAGCATCATTGAGACGGCCTTCTCCAACCAGGTCATCACCCCGGGCGTCACGCGCACCCGCGACGTGGAGTGGTGGATGCGTCAGCGCCTGGCGGACCTGGGCCTGAAGACGTGGTTCCAGCCGTCGGTGGACCTCCAGCGCCAGGGCGTCACCGAGCAGGAGCTGGGAGACGACCCCATCATCCAGCGCGGCGACGTGCTGCACTGCGACTACGGCGTCACCGCGCTGGGGCTCAACACCGACACCCAGCACATGGGCTACGTGCTGCGCGAGGGCGAGACGGACGCGCCCCAGGGGCTGAAGGCCGCGCTGAAGACGTCCAACCGGCTGCAGGACATCGTCTTCGAGGAGCTGCGCCCCGGCCGCACGGGCAACGACATCCTCCGCGCCTCCCTCGAGCGGATGCGCGCCGAGGGCATCGACGGCACTGTGTACTCGCACCCCATTGGCCTGCACGGCCACGGCGCGGGCCCCATGGTGGGCCTGTGGGACCGGCAGGAGGGCGTGCCCGGCAACGGAGACCACAAGGTGATTGCGAACCAGTGGTACTCCATCGAGCTGCAGGCCACGTCCGCGGTGCCGGAGTGGAACGGTCAGCGGGTGCGCTCGGCGCAGGAGGAGGACATCACCATCGACGCCGAGGGCCGCGTGCACTGGGGCTGGAAGCGTCAGACGGGCTTCCACCTGGTGCGTTGAGCGAAGTCTCGCGGAACTCAACGCGCGAACCCTGGTCCGAGGCTGAGCCCCGGCGACAACGCCGAACCCGTGCCCCGCCACTTCCGGCGCCGGGGCCCTCGGAACCCGGCGCCGGTTGCAGTCAGGGGTGCGGAGTCCCCGTCATGGACTGGAGCAGCGTCACCAGTGCGCGCTTCTCCTCGTCCGTCAGCTCCAGCGGCACCATGGTCTCCGTCTTCAGGCCCACGAAGCTGCCGGCCGCGTCGCCGCCCTCGTTGTAGAAGTCGACGACCTCCTCCAGCGTGGCCTGGGCGCCGGTGTGCATGTACGGCGCCGTCAGCGCCACGTTGCGCAGCGACGGCGTGCGGAACGCGCCCTCCAGCGTCGCCGGGTCCGCCTGGGTGCGCAGCGTCTGGAGCCGCGCCGCGATGGTGCCGGTGGGCGCGTCGCTGTAGAGACCAGCGGCGTTGAACTCCCAGTCCAGCAGCGGCGTCAGCGCGCTCCACTGCCCGCCCGCGCCCGGGCCGCTGTCCTGCACGCCGATGTTGTGGAACAGGTCGTCGGAGAGCGCCGGCCCCTTGTGGCAGATGATGCACTGGCCCTTGCGCAGGAACGTCTTCAGCCCCAGGTACGCTGGGTCCGCCTCCGCCTGGCCGGCCTCGGCCGCGGTGATGAAGCGCCGCACGTCCGTGTCGAAGGGCGCGTCGATTCGCACCAGCGTCCGCTCGTAGGCCGCCATCACCTTGCCCACGTTGGCCAGCAGCGCCGAGTCCGTCTCGTCCGCGGGCGCCTGGCCGAAGAGGGCCTGGTACTCCGTGGTGTACGACGCCACCGCGGTTAGCCGGGCGCGCACCACCTGCGCGTCCGCGTTCATCTCCACCGGGTTGAGCAGCGGCAGGATGGCCTGGCTCCAGAGCCGGTCCGCCCGTCCGTCCCACATGAACCAGCGGTTGTAGGCCACGTTCAGCAGGGTGGGCGGGTTGCGCTGGGAC
>NZ_JAAIYB010000653.1 GCF_010894475.1 Myxococcus vastator | reverse complement strand
TTGAGAGAAGCGTTCTTTGACAAGTGCATACGAAGGGTAAGTTCAATTTCTGCTGAGAGAAGTTCTCGCAGAAGCCCTGACGAAAGTACCCGCCGACGCCGTGAGGCGAAGGTGAGGGAAGCAGTCAGGTGCTTTTAATCAAGCGTAGGTAAAGAAGAAGTCTTCCAGGCTTGCTGCGAAGAGCAGGAGTCTGGGCCTTGGTTTCGAGTTTCGATAAACCGCCGTGAGGCGGGCGTGAAAAACAAGAGATTAGGGCAAGTAAGCTACTAAGGGCGTGCGGTGGATGCCTAGGTGCCAAGAGGCGATGAAGGACGCGGGTGGCTGCGAAAAGCTCCGGGGAGCTGTCAACCGAGCGTTGATCCGGAGATGTCCGAATGGGGAAACCCAGCGCTGCGAATAGCGGCGTTACCTTCCACTGAATACATAGGTGGAATGGAGCTAACCAGGGGAAGTGAAACATCTCAGTACCCTGAGGAAGAGAAAACAATGAGTGATTCCCAAAGTAGTGGCGAGCGAAATGGGAGCAGCCCAAACCGAAACCACGAAAGTGGCGTCGGGGTAGAGGGTCCACGGTAGGACTTTGACTTGCTAGCGGAAGCTTCTGGAAAGAGGCACCAAAGAGCGTGATAGTCGCGTACGCGAAAGCGAGTTGGAGCTGAGTGGGTTACCCAAGTAGGGCGGGACACGTGCAATCCTGCCTGAATCAGCCGGGACCATCCGGTAAGGCTAAATACTCCTTGGCGACCGATAGTGAACAAGTACCGCGAGGGAAAGGTGAAAAGAACCCCGGTAAGGGGAGTCAAAAGAACCTGAAACCGCATGTCTACAAGCAGTTCGAGCACTACGGGGCAACCCAGTGCGAGAGCGTACCTTTTGCATCATGATTCGGCGACTTAATATACGTAGCGAGGCTAAGCCGTTAGGTGGAGCCGGAGCGAAAGCGAGTCCGAATAGGGCGTTTAGTTGCGTGTATTATAACCCGAAGCGGGGTGATCTACACATGGCCAGGTTGAAGTGCGGGTAACACCGCATGGAGGACCGAACCCGTGAAAGTTGAAAATTTCTGGGATGAGCTGTGTGTAGGGGTGAAAGGCCAATCAAACTCCGTGATAGCTGGTTCTCCCCGAAAGATATTTAGGTATCGGCTCGGGCAATTCAATGCCGGAGGTAGAGCACTGGAACGGCTAGGGGTCTCACCAGATTACCAAACCGTACCAAACTCCGAATGCCGGCAATTGTTATCCCGGGACGCAGTCAGTGGGTGATAACGTCCATTGGCAAGAGGGGAATAACCCAGACCGACAGCTAAGGCCCCCAAATCTAGTCTAAGTGAACACTAGAAAGGATGTGGCAGGTCATTGACAACCAGGAGGTTGGCTTAGAAGCAGCCATCCTTTAAAGAAAGCGTAATAGCTCACTGGTCAAGACAGGCCGCGCCGAAAATGTAACGGGGCTCAAGACTAGTGCCGAAGCTTCGGGTCACACGTAAAGCGTGTGGCGGTAGGGGAGCGTCCCAGTTGCAGCGAAGGTCGACTGAAAAGGCGGCTGGAGCGACTGGGAGTGCTGATGCCGAAATGAGTAGCGATAAAGGGGGTGAGAAACCCCCTCGCCGTAAGCCCAAGGTTTCCTGGGTCAAGTTAATCTTCCCAGGGTTAGTCGGAACCTAAGCCGAGGCCGAAAGGCGTAGGTGATGGAAAGCGGGTTAATATTCCTGCACCATCTTGTGAGCGTTGAACTAAGGGAGGACGGAGAAAGCTAGGCGAGCTGACCGGTGGTTGTGTCAGTCTAAAGGTGTAGGGGTGTCGCGTACGAATAAAGGCGCGGCAGCTATCCCCGAGACTCCATGGCGCCCCGTAAGGGGTAAGTCGCTGATGCTCTGCTTCCAAGAAAAGTCCCGTAGGGAGCTTACAGGGTGTCCGTACCGTAAACCGACACAGGTGGGCGAGGAGAAAATCCTAAGGCGCTTGAGAGAACTCTCCTCCAAGGAACTAGGCAAATTTCCACCGTAACTTCGGAAGAAGGTGGGCCTCTGGTAGGTGTAGGCGTACAGCCGAAGCCGAGAGAGGTTGCAGAGAAATGGCGGTAGCGACTGTTTACCAAAAACACAGGACTCTGCGAAGGCGACAAGCCGACGTATAGGGTCTGACTCCTGCCCGGTGCTGGAAGGTTAAGGGGATTCGTCAGCCGCAAGGTGAAGCGATGATCCGAAGCCCCAGTAAACGGCGGCCGTAACTATAACGGTCCTAAGGTAGCGAAATTCCTTGTCGGGTAAGTTCCGACCTGCACGAATGGAGTAACGACTTCCGCGCTGTCTCGGAGAGGGACTCAGCGAAATTGAAATAGCTGTGCCGATGCAGTTTACCCGCAGCAAGACGGAAAGACCCCGTGAACCTTTACTATAACTTGACAGTGACACTAGGGATTGACTGTGTAGGATAGGTGGGAGCCTTTGAAGCCGGGCCGCTAGGTTCGGTGGAGGCAACGGTGAAATACCACCCTGTTGATTTCTGGTGTCTAACCATGTCCCGTCAGCCGGGATTGGGACACTGTCTGGTGGGTAGTTTGACTGGGGCGGTCGCCTCCCAAAAAGTAACGGAGGCGCGCGATGGTTCCCTCAGCCCGATTGGAAACCGGGCGTCGAGTGCAATGGCATAAGGGAGCTTGACTGCGAGACGGACACGTCGAGCAGGTGCGAAAGCAGGTCATAGTGATCCGGTGGTCCTGAATGGAAGGGCCATCGCTCAACGGATAAAAGGTACTCCGGGGATAACAGGCTTATCTCCCCCAAGAGTTCACATCGACGGGGAGGTTTGGCACCTCGATGTCGGCTCATCGCATCCTGGGGCTGGAGCAGGTCCCAAGGGTTTGGCTGTTCGCCAATTAAAGCGGTACGCGAGCTGGGTTCAAAACGTCGTGAGACAGTTTGGTCCCTATCTGCTGTGGGCGTAGGATACTTGAGAGGCTCTGACCTTAGTACGAGAGGACCGGGTTGGAGGCACCGCTGGTGTACCAGTTGTCTCGCCAGAGGCATCGCTGGGTAGCCATGTGCCGATTGGATAACCGCTGAAAGCATCTAAGCGGGAAACCGACCTCAAGACCAGGTATCCCGGGCGTAAGCCCCTGAAGACCCGTCGAAGACTACGACGTTGATAGGCCGGGTGTGTAAGCGTGGTAACACGTTCAGCTAACCGGTACTAATTGGTCGTGAGGCTTACTTTCCCCATTCTCTTGCATGCCCCCTCAAGGGGAGTAAGGGACTCGGGGCCAAGGCCGAGGCTCGAGTGCTTCACGCACTCGCCTGGAAGACTGAAATACGCACAGCGAGACTTCGCTCAAACGAAATTGAAACTTACCCTTTGTATGCACTGTCGCTTGTTTTCCGGTGGCTATGTCGGAGGGGTTCCACCCGTTCCCATCCCGAACACGGAAGTTAAGCCCTCCAGAGCCGATGGTACTTCGCGGGAAACCGCGCGGGAGAGTAGGTCGCTGCCGGATTCTTTTTGAGAA
>NZ_JAAIYB010000652.1 GCF_010894475.1 Myxococcus vastator | reverse complement strand
CCCCACCGCGCCCGCCGCCGCGCGCCGGACCGCGGGATGCGCATGGCCGAGCGCCGCTTCCAGCGCGGCGAGCTGCGCGGGCGCGACGCGGCACACGTTGGCCAACACCAGCGCCGCGTCCTCCACCGCCGGGTGGCCCGCCTCCAGCCCCGTCAGGGCCGCCGTCACGGAGCGCACGGCGGCGTCCGCGAGCCGCGCCGGCGGAGGCCACCAGGCCACCTGCAGCACGGAGAGGATGGGCCCCACCGCGGCGCCCGGCCGGGCCATGGCATCCAGGAGGAACTGGGCCGTCCGCTCCCGGAGGAGGTCGTCCTCCGCTCCCAGTGCGTCCCCCAACCACTCCTGGGCTTCCTCCTGCTCGGGCCCCGATGACGTGGAGAGCAGGACAACCCATTCATCGACCGAGCGGACGCGGTTCGCCAAAGCTTCCTCGAATGAAAATTGCCGGGTGGGACGCAACCCGGGCAAGACTCGGGCGATAATCCCGCCAAGCTTCCCGATTTCCAAGAACGAGATTCCCCCCATGAGCTACCGCATCCGATCGGGTGACACGCTGTCGGCACTCGCGAACCGCTTCGGGACGAGCGTGTCCGCGCTCGCCAAGGCCAACAACATCAAGAACCCGGACCTCATCTACGCGGGCGCCACGCTCAAGATTCCGGGCCGCAGTGACGACTTCCAGGCGTCCGGCGGGGCCGCCGCGGGTGGTGCGAGTGGGGGCCGTGCGGGCGCCGCTGGCAACGCGGGCGCCGTGGGCACGGATCCGGGCCGCTTCGGCTCCAACGCGGAGCGGCTGGCCGCCTCGGCCCGCTCCATGGCGTCGAGCATGAACACGCGCGGCTGGTGCGCCAAGGGCGTCAACCGCTCCCTCGCGGCCGCGGGCCTCTACGTCAACCCCCTGCCCTCCGCGTACATGTACGGGAACGTGCTGGCGCGCGACTCACGCTTCCGCGAGGTGCGGCTCTCGGACGCGCAGATCCACCAGCTCCCGCCGGGCGCCATCGTCGTCAGCGACGCCTACAACAGCCCGGGCAACCCCCACGGCCACATCGCCGTCACCCTGGGCAACGGCATGGAAGCCAGCGACCACGTCGCCCAGCTTCGCACCCACGGCACGCAGCGCGTCTTCATTCCCGTCTGAGCGGACCACACACGCAGTCCGTGTAACAGCGAGCGCAGCGCACACGCACGCTCGGTAACTGGCTAGGCTACGCGCGCCACGGGTCCACCGGGCGCCGCCGCCAGTGGCAGCGCATCCAGGTCAGGGCCCGCGGCTGCACGGCGGGCCGGTCATGGCCCTCTCACTGCCCGGCGCCACCGGGCACAGGAGAACCTGGATGCGCGCATCGAAGAATCCCCAGCGCTTGCTGCACGCGGCACTCCTCTGCGCCCTGTCCTGGAGCGGCCAGACGCGGGCCTCCGGCGCGGAGCCGCGTGCCCCCGCGGACGCGAGGACGCGGCCCCATCCCCAGAACGCGAAGGCCCTGCTGCACGAGGAGCGCCTCCTCGCGTCCGAGCCGCACCTCATCCCTCCGCCGCTGCCGGACTGTCCTGGGATGATCGACAACGGCGTCGTCCGGCTTGGCGTCGCACCCGCGGGGCACCTCAACCTCCCCTGTCCCACCAACCCCATCTCCAGCGGCACCTTCGGCACGAGCACGATTGGCCTGCGCTACCTGCCCACCAACGGCGAGGCCGCCGCGCCAGGCAGCCCGTGTGAAGGCTGGGGTGTCGCGAGCGCCGACCTGGGCATCTCCGGCCACAGCTCCGCGGCCTGCGGCGCGTCCTCCAACCTCACGGTGGAGCTCAACGCGCCGTCCCCCATCTCCACCATGTCTGTCGTACGCGTGGGGAACGCGCTCCGGGTGACGCACATCTACAGGCCGTCGCCCGTGACGAACCACCTGTACCAGGTGGACGTCCTCATCGAGAACATCGGCACGGCCTTCATCTCCGACCTGCGCTACACGCGCGGCATCGACTACGACATCCTGCCCAACACCTTCTCCGAATACGTCACCGTCGCGGGCACCGCGGGCAACCCCTGGGTGGTGGGCGCGGTCGACAACAACTTCGTGTCGCTGGACCCGCTGGCCTTCAATTACTCGCTCATGGGCGGCACGGGGGACTTCACCAACGTGGGGCCCGGTGACCTGGGCGCGCAGCTCGACTTCCGGCTGGGCGCGCTCGCCGTGGGACAGGTCCGCTCCTTCCGCACGTTCTACGGCGCCGCGGGCAACCAGGCGGACGCGCTCGGTGCCCTGTCGGCCGTGGGCGCGAGCACGTACTCGCTGGCCAAGGGGAACTGGAACGGCACCGGGGACCCGCTGAGCCCCACCGGCGCGCCCACGGGGACGTTCGGCGCGGCCACCGGCCAGCCCAATACCTTCATGTACGGCTTCCGCCCGCCGGAGTCGCCGACGAGCTGCACGGTGGAGTGCCCCGGCATCCTGTCCCACGGCGTCTACACCGTGGACCACGCGGGCACCCTGGACCGCTGCGTCGTCAACGGCCAGTACGCGAACAACACCGTGGCCGTCACCTCCCTGTTCGGCGAACGCGTCGAGTTCACCTGCAGCGACTACGGCAGCCCGCACGGCAATCCATGCAACGTGAATCCCGGCGCTGACACCTGCAACCTGGCGGCCTTCCAGAGCCTGTGCAGCAGCCCGGCGTTCGCGCGGTACTGCCTGTAGGCGACGCCGCGCTCAGACCTTCAAGCTCGACGGCGGCGGCGCGTCCGGAACGCGCCGCCGCAGGAGCGACGCGCCCACCAACAACGCGATGCCCGCCGCCACCGCCCCACTGGTGAAGGGCGCACCGGGCCCCAGCCGTGAGTAGAGGTAGCCGCTCCACACCGGCCCCACCACGCGCGCGAGCCCGCCCGCCGACTGCACCACGCCCAGCACCCCGCCACGCAGTTCGCGCCCCGCGAACCCGGAGGCCAGGCTGGCCATCAGCGGCTGCAACAACCCCGTCCCCGAGCCCACCAGCACCATGGCCAGCACCAACATGACCCCGTGGCTCGCAACGGCGATGCACGTGAGCCCGGTCCCCATGCACGCGGCGCCCACCAGCACCAACGTGGTGTCCCGGACCCGGCGCGTCAGCCAGCCGATGACGAAGGCCTGAAGCACGAAGGTGACCAGGCCCATCAACGCGAAGAGCCGCCCGATCTCCTGCTCACCCCAGCCGAACCGCGCCTGGGCCAGCAGCCCCAGCGACACCTGGAGGTTCGTCATCCCGATGAACACCAGGAACGTCAGGGCCAGCACCGCGCCCAGCCCGGGCCGGGCCAGGACGTCGGACAGCCGCACCCGGGGGCGGCCTGGCTCCTCGTGCCGCTCCGCCCGCGGGCGGTGCGTCTCCGGAAAGAAGAAGAACACGCCCAGCATCGCCGCCGCCGCCATCACCGCGCCCGCCAGCGGTGGCGCCCAGGCGCCATGCACATGGAGGACGCTGCCAATGACAGGCCCCAGCACCATGCCCAGGCCAATGCCCGCGCCGACCAGGCCCATGGC
>NZ_JAAIYB010000651.1 GCF_010894475.1 Myxococcus vastator | reverse complement strand
CACGCGGGGCACCCTCGACGCTTGCCGCGCCGCGTGTGCCCGGTGTTAGAAGCCGTGCCGTGAAGGTTGCCCTGGTCCACGATTGGCTCGTCACCCACCGAGGTGGTGAGCGCGTCCTCGATGCCCTCTGCGAAGTCCTGCCAGACGCGGACATCTACACGCTCATCCACAAGCCGGGCTCCCAGTCGCCGGCCATCGAATCCCGTCGCATCTTCACGTCCTTCCTTCAGCACCTCCCCGGCATCCACACGCGCTACCGGCACTTCCTGCCGCTGATGCCGAAGGCCATCGAGTCCCTCCAACTCCAGGGGAAGTACGACCTGGTCCTCTCCTCCAGCCACTGCGTGGCCAAGGGCCTGCGCACGCCGCCGGGCACGCCGCACCTGAGCTACGTGCATGCGCCCATGCGGTACATGTGGGACTTGTTCGACGACTACTTCGGCCCGGGACGCACCGGCCTCCCGGTGCGCGCGGCGGCCCATGCCGTCCGGCCCTGGCTGCGCCGGTGGGACCGGCGCACGGCGGCGGGGGTCCATCGTTTCATCGCCAACAGTCGGCACATCGCCACCAAGGTGCAGCGCTTCTGGGGCCGTGAGGCGTCCGTCATCCACCCCCCGGTCTCCTTGGAGCGCTTCGCCCAGGTGCCCCTGGAGGGCGGGGGCCAGGGCGGCTACTTCCTCTGGCTGGGGGCCTTCGCGCCGTACAAGCGCTTGGACGTGGCGCTGGAAGCGTTCCGGAGCCTGGAGGCACCGCTCTGGGTGGTGGGAACAGGCCAGGAGGCCGCTCGCCTGGGCGCCGGAACCCTGCCTGAAAACATCCGCTTCCTTGGCAACGTCCTGGATGCGTCACTTCCGGCGCTGTACCGAGACGCCCGCGCGCTCATCTTCACGCCCGAGGAGGACTTCGGCCTCACTCCGCTGGAATCCCAGGCGACGGGCCGGCCCGTCATCGCCTACGGGAAGGGCGGCGCGCTCGAGACGGTGACGGAGCAGACCGGAATCTTCTTCTCGGAACAGACGCCGGCAGCGCTCGCGGCGGCCGTGCGCCACTTCGACGAATGGGAGACAGGCTTCCGGCCTGAAGCCGCTCGCGCCCAGGCCGAGCGCTTTGGCCGCGCACAGTTCCAGCGTGCCATTCTTCGAGAAATCCACTCGCTGCTCGGCGGGGTGTCGCCAGATTCCCCAGGCCCCGCAGCGGGACTGTGACTTCGCTGTCGCTCCTGGCGTGGCCTTTTGTGGGCAGCAGGTGGAGGCCGCTCCCGGCTGTGGGGGAGGGGTCGCCGCAACCCATTGTTTTCACGAATTTTTTCGTGCTAGCAAGCGCGGCTATCAAACGGTGATGGGCAAGGCGAGTGTCCGTATGAAGAGGGCGCGAGTCTTGCACCGGGGTGGCCACCCGTTGATTACGCCACAGGAGTACTGCGGTGTTCAGTCGTCTCCAGCGTTTCTACACGTCCATCAAAGTCGTCGCCGACATGGTGATGCTCGCGCTGGCCTTCGTCCTCGCGTACGCCACACGTTTCTCCGGCATCGTGCCCGTCACGGAGGGGATTCCTCCCTGGACGGACTCGTTCTTCTCGCTGCTGATGGTGCTCGTCATCTTCCCGGTGACGTTCCACCAGTCACGCCTGTACGGGACCAACCGCTCCCGGACGAATACGGGCGAGGTCTTCGAGGTCTTCAAGTCCACCATCACCGCGGCGCTCATCCTGGTGGCGGTGACGTACTTCGTGCGCGAGCGCTACTCGCGGCTCACGCTGGTCATCTTCATCGTCTATGCCTTCGCGCTGGTGACGTGCAGCCGGCTGGTGACTCGCTATCTGGTGAGTGAAATCCGGCGCCGGGGCCACAACCTCAAGTCCATCCTCGTCATCGGCGCGGGGGACCTGGGGCAGCGGGTCATCGAGACGGTGGAGCACCACCGCGAGCTGGGCTTCCGGGTGACGGGCGTGCTCACGCTGCGCCAGGAGAAGGTGGGCCAGTACGTGGGCGGCGTGCGCATCATCGGGCACGTGGACCAGGTGAACGAGGTGCTGGACGCCGAGCCGGTGGACCAGGTCATCCTCGCGCTGCCGCTGGAGGGCCACGCCCAGGTCAAGGGGCTGATGGACAAGCTGACCCTGCGCACCGTGGACGTGCGCGTGGTGCCGGACCTGTACCAGTACATCACGCTCTATGGCGGCCTGGAGGAGTTCGGCGGGCTGCCCATCATCCGCCTCCAGGGCGACCCGATGGAGGGCTGGAGCCGGGTGGCCAAGCGGGCCTTCGACATCCTCTTCTCCCTGCTGGCCATCCTCATCACCTCGCCGCTCATGGCGGCCACCGCGCTGGCGGTGCGGCTCACCAGCCGCGGGCCCATGCTGTACCGCCAGGAGCGCATGGGCATGGATGGGCGCACCTTCCCCATCCTCAAGTTCCGCACCATGCGCATCGACGCCGAGCACAGCGGCGCGATGATGGCCCGCCCGGACGACCCGCGGCGCACGGTGATTGGCACGTTCCTGCGGAAGTACTCGCTGGACGAGCTCCCTCAGTTTTTCAACGTCCTGCGCGGTGACATGAGCCTGGTGGGTCCGCGCCCGGAGCGCCCCGTCTTCATCGAGGAGTTCAAGCGGCAGATTCCGCGCTACCACCTGCGGCACAAGGTGAAGGCGGGCATCACCGGCTGGGCGCAAATCAATGGCCTGCGCGGCCAGACGTGCATCGAGAAGCGCATCGAGTACGACCTGTACTACATCGAGAACTGGTCGCTGCTGATGGACCTGAAGATCCTCGTGCGCACCGCGCTGGGCGGCTTCCTGTCGAAGAACGCCTACTGACGCCGCGAGCCCGGGCGGTGGCGCTTGCCACGGCCCGGGCCCGGGGGTTCAACGCCGCCGCGGGGTGGTTACTGGATGTTCCACACCACGGTGCCGGTGCAGCTCCCGCTGGAGTAGCAGCCCGCGCGAAGCTGCAGGGTGGTGGCCGTGGGCGAGGTGTACGTCAGGCTGGAGCCCCGGCCACCGCAGGCGTCGTCGTTGGCGGCCGTCTGCGTGGCGCCGTTGAAGACGCGCAGGTAGGTGTCGCCCGTGAAGGCCGCGCCCGTCACGCCGCAGGTGGCCACGGTGATGCTCTTGCCCGCGGCGATGGTGACGTCGCGGTTGGTGGTGTTCTGCTGCGCGCTGTTGGTGTTGGTGCCGCTGTAGCTGAAGCTGCCGCTGGTGGGGCCGCCGGAGCCGCCGGTGATTTCCCAGACGACGCGGCCCGTGCAGGTCCCGCTGGAGTAGCAGCCGGCGCGGACCTCGTGGTTGCCGGCGGTGGTGGCGGTGAAGGTGATGCTGGAGCCCCGGCCACCGCAAGCGTCGTCGTTGGAGGCCACCTCGGTGCCCGCGGGGTTGCGCAGGCGCAGCCACGTGTCACCGGTCAGCTGCGTCCCCGTGAGGCCACACGTCGCGACGGTGAGCGTCTGGCCGGCCGTCAGCGCGATGGTGCGGTTGGTGGTGTTCTGCTGCGCGCTGTTGGTGTTGCTGGCGCTGTAGCTGAAGC
>NZ_JAAIYB010000650.1 GCF_010894475.1 Myxococcus vastator | reverse complement strand
CCCCGGGTCCATCCCACCCCGTGCCGTGAGACATGTGTGACGTGACAAGCTCGCGGGACATGCTCAGGTAGGATGAGCGGAACCGCTCGCGGAGATGGCCCCGATGCAGAACGTGCTGGTGATTGACGACGACGCCTTCGTGCTCTCGGTGGTGCGGGACATCCTCCAGAGCGCGGGCTACGGGGTCGTGACGGTGCAGTCCCCCGCCGAGGCGTTCAACCTGGACCTGTCCAGCGTCTCCGCCATCCTCTGCGACTACAACATGCCGGACATGAACGGCTCCGACGTGCTCACGGTGATGCGTGAGCTGAAGGACTGCCGGGTGCCGTTCATCTTCCTCACCGGACACGAGGAGCTGGATGACCTCGTGTCCGTGGCCATCCGCTACGGCGCGGAGCTGCTGCCCAAGCCCATCCAGCCCGTGGAGCTGGTGCGGCTGCTGGTGAAGCAGCTCGCCTCCGCGGCTTGAGCGCTATCCCAGCACCGCCACCAGCTGGCGGCACTGGGCCAGCAGCTCGCCCTCCTGGGTCCACAGCTGCTGGAAGTCCTCCGAGTAGCCCTCCGCCGCCTGCCGTGAGCGCCCCGTGCGCAGGAAGTAGGCGTCCTCGCGCAGGCCGGGCCGCGGCAGGTCGTGGAAGAAGTGCACGGTGAAGTCCACGCTCGCCGCCGCGTGGAAGCCGTCCACCCGCGAGAGCACCGACGGCGGATAGGCGTCCATCAGCCCCACGCACAGCGGCGCGTCCAGCACCAGCGCGTCCTTGGGGCGAATCCAGCCGCCCGTCTCCGCCACGTCCGCGCCGGAGTACGGCGCCGAGCCCACGCAGAAGCGGTACTCGAAGAAGCTGCAGAAGGTGGGCATGGGCACATCGTCCGGCACCGCGGGCACCTCGTGCGGCGGCGGCACGACAGGGCGCTTCACGTCGAAGTACTCCGTCACCCCACCGCGCGACGCGCCGAACGTGGCGGTGGCCACGCACAGCACCCCCGCGGCGCTCTCCACGCGCGCCGTCGCGTGGGTGACGAGCCGCCCCGTGCGCTCAATGCGCGTCTGGATTTCCGCGTCGCCCTCCACCGCCGGCGCGCAGAAGTGCGCGGTGAGCGTGCGCACGGGGCGCCCCACCTGCTGGGCCTGCGCCAGGGTGTGCTCCAGCGCGCGCAGCGTCGCCCCCGCGACGATGCCGCCATAGGCGCCCTTGCCCTGATACCAGGGCGCGGTGAAGCGGATGCCGTAGCGGTGGGGAGAGAGCGGCTCGGGGGTGGTGGCGGCGAGGAAGGCAGCGGTCATGTCGCGCCGCAGCGTATCAACGCCGCCCCAGTGTGTCCGGCCCGAGCCTCACACGGGCTCGCCGCCCCTTCAGGCGGACAGGCGCCAGTCGACGGGCGGACGGCCGTGGGACTCCAACGCCTCATTCACGGCGCTGAAGGGACGGCTGCCGAAGAAGCCGTTGCTGGCGGACAGCGGCGAGGGGTGCGTGCCCTCGATGATGACGTGCCGCTTCGCATCGATGAGCTTCTTCTTCTTCTGCGCGTAGCGGCCCCACAGCAGGAACACCACCGAGTCATCCTTGGCGCTCACCGCGCGGATGACGGCGTCCGTGAAGTCCTCCCAGCCGTGGCCCGCATGGCTGTTGGGCTTCGCCTGCCGCACCGTCAGCACCGCGTTGAGCAGCAACACGCCCTGCCGGGCCCACGGAATCAGCGAGCCGACCTTCGGGCGGGGCACGCCCACGTCGCTCTCCAGCTCCTTGAAGATGTTCACCAGCGACGGCGGCGGCGCCACGCCGGGCTGCACCGAGAACGCCAGCCCATGCGCCTGTCCCGGCCCGTGGTAGGGGTCCTGGCCCAGCAGCAGCACCCGCACGTCTTCATAGGGCGTGAGCCGGAAGGCGGAGAAGAGGTCCTCCTCCGACGGGAAGACGGTGGCCTCCCGCCGCTCCGCTTCGACGAAGCGCTCCAGCGCCTGGAACGACGGCGACGCCAGCGCCGCGCGCAGCTCCTGCTTCCAGTCCTCCGGCAGCCCTTCCGCGAGCATGAACGCCTCCCCTTCCAACGGCGGCGGCATTGAAGCACCGGGCTCCAAGAGGGCCCCCTGCTTTCCACCCGCCCACGCTGGAAACTGTCGGTGGGCGGCCCCTGCCCCAGAAAGCAGCCAGGCAGGCGGGGCGGGTTCTTGGGCCCTGGGGCCAGAGCGCGCTAGCCTGGGTGGCGCCATGACGATGTACACCGAGTCACTCCGCGCGTTCCTCAAGCCCGTCCTGCCCTACATGGACGACGAGGCCGTGTCGGAAATCATGATCAACGGCCCGACCGACATCTGGATTGAGCGCAAGGGCCGGCTCACGAAAGTGGATGCATCGTTCACCGACGAAGGCCTGCTCGGCGCCGCGCGCAACATGGCCCAGTTCGTCGGCCGCATGCTCAACGAGGAGCGCCCCCGCCTGGACGCGCGCCTCCCGGATGGCAGCCGCATCCACGTGGTGATTCCGCCCATCGCGCGCAAGGGCACCACCATCTCCATCCGCAAGTTCTTCAAGGAGAAGCTGACGGTCCAATCCTTGATGAAGTTCGGCTCACTCACGCCGCAGATGGCGCGCCTCATCGAGGCGGGCATCGCCACCAAGCTCAACATGCTGGTGGCCGGCGGCACGGGCTCCGGCAAGACGACGCTGCTCAACATCGTGTCGTCGCTCATCCCGGACGAGGAGCGCATCCTCACCATCGAGGACTCGGCCGAGCTCCAGCTCAACCAGTCCCACGTCGTGCCCTTCGAGAGCCGGCCCCCCGACAAGTTCGGCAAGGGCGCGGTGGACATGGGCGATTTGCTCCACTCCGCGCTGCGACTGCGCCCCGACCGCATCGTCGTCGGCGAGGTGCGCGGCGGCGAGGCCTTCCACCTCATGCAGGCCATGAACACCGGCCACGGCGGCTCGCTGGCCACCACGCACGCCAACACGCCCACGGACACGCTGCGCCGCATCGAGTCGCTGTGCCTCATGTCCGGCGTGGACCTGCCCATGGTGGCCGTGCGCGCCCAGGTGGCCAGCGCCATCAACTTCATCATCTGCTGCGAGCGCCTCCACGACGGCAGCCGCAAGACGATTGCCCTGTCGGAGGTGCTGCCCCTCAACGAGAAGGGCGACTACCGCACCCAGGACATCTTCGTCTTCACGCCCGTCACCAAGGACGAGGACGACCACATCCTGGGCTACCACGCGCCCACCGGCATCATCCCCAACTTCGTCAACAAGGCGCGCGCGTACGGCTTCAACGACCTGGACGAGGCCTTCTTCGACCCGGCCACCTACGGCCTGCCGCCGCCGCCCACCTTCCACGCGGGCGAGGCGTACTCGGTGCGCTGGGCCCCGTCCCTGAAGCACCGCGAGCAGGGGAGGCCGGACCCGGACCACTTCAAGGCGGAGTGGTCCGCCTTCGAGCAGCGCCTCAAGCAGGACGCCCGCGACGCGAAGGCCGGCAAGGCCGCCGCCGCGCCGCCGCCGCCCGCGCCGGCCGTGCAGGTGCAGGTGCCCGCGAGCCACCCCACCC
>NZ_JAAIYB010000064.1 GCF_010894475.1 Myxococcus vastator | reverse complement strand
GTCCGATGGCGCTCTCCTCTTCAGTCCCAGCTACGGCGGCGGCATGTCCTGATTGCACGTCACGAAAGCACAGGAAACGAGCTTTCGTGGAAGCCCGTTCGCTCTACGACCGGCCCGGCTTCACTCCGAACCACCGGCCTTCGACCCCGAGGCCCGGAGCTGGATGGTCAGCCGCGCGCGCGCCCGGCTGGGCTCGAAGTACGTCGTATAGGGCCAGTACCCCTGCTTCTTCACTTCAATCTCGTGCAGGCCGCTGCCCACTCGCAGCGCCTTGGGGGAACCCGAGAAGTCACTGCAGAGCCCCTGCCAGACGCCATCCAGGTACACCTCCGCGTCCACGGGCTCGCAGAGCAGGGCCAGGTTGCCGCTGGGATTCTGGGCTTCCGCCATCAGCTCGCGGGCCTTGAGCAGGGACTCGGGCTCCTGACGCTTCGCACACCCAGCGAACGTGAACACCCACAACAACAGCAGAAGCTTCCGCATCAGCTCGCCGAGGACCTCGAAGTCACTGCGTGACAATCACGACCCGGCCCTCGGCCAGGAAGCGCGTGTTGGCCTCGGCGAGCGCCTTCGCGTCCTCCGAGGCGAGCACCAGATCGGACCCCTTGGACCCCGTGGCCTTCACCACCAGGGGCTTGTCCCCCACCAGCGAGGCCTTCTTCGCCGCATCCAGGCTCTGGAACCACGCGGCCACGGCGGTCGCGGCACGGCGCTCGTTGGCCAGCGCCGCCGCGCCGTACAGCGCCTTGCCGCTGTCATCGAGCAGGCGGGGCGCCAGCACGGGTTGCACGCCGAGCCCTCGCGCATCCACCACCAGGCCCGTGTACTTCTTCGCGCCCGCGCCGTTGATGGCGATGACGGTGTCCGTGGCGGGCGGCGAGAACAGCGACGCGGTGAGGGCCGACAGCGGCACCTCCACGTCAATCTCCACACCACTGTCGGAGAAGAACCGCCGGGCGACGACCTTGTAGCCGCCCATCGCGGCCTCCACCCGCTTGCGGACGTCTTCGCGGATCAGCTCGTCCGCCACGGTGCGGCCCGCGCTGACGTGGAGGCGCCCGGCCTGGGCCATGAGGTTCTGGACGGCGGACTGCCTGGCGGTCCGCTCGGCGCCCAGCCGGGCCTGTCCGGGGTTGGAGGCCTTCAGGTCGGGAGCACCCGCTCCCGTGGCCCGCAGGACCTGCCCTTCCCAGTTGACGCCCGGTGCCCCCGGTGCCGTTTTCACGGCGGCGACGGCGGGCTTCGGGGCCTTCGCTTCCTTGCCCTGGCCGAACGCCGTCAGTGGCACGGCCAGCAGCATCCCCCACAGCGAGTGTCTCACGGGAAATCCTCCAGCCCCTCGTCCGACGTCGCGGGTCGAGTCAGGGCAGAATGGCTTCCCATTCAACGGGCCTGCTTCCGGGGAAGTCAAGGCAGGCCCCTGCGGCACGGCGGGTAGGCGTCAGTTCTCGTTGCCGTGACGGTCGACGTAGGCGTCGATCATCTTGCGGTGACGGTCGGTGAGCAGCGTGAAGCGCACACCGGAGCGCTCGCGCTTGACGCCCAGCTCCGCCCACTCACGCACCACTTCGCCCTCGGCGTAGATGATCTCCTCCGAGCCCGGGAGCTGGAACTGGAGACCGATGCGCTTGGCCTCGTGCTGAGGCTCGAGCAGCCGGGCGAGGCTCAGCCCTTCCTGGCTGATGTCCGCGGCTCGCGACATGTACGGCACGCCACCCATGTACTTGTTCAGGTAGATGTCGAGGGGCGCCCGCTTGTTCTTCCGCTTGTCGCTCATGGCTTCTTCGCCTCCGTCAGTGGTGCAACAGGTTGCTCCGGGGGTGAAGCAACCTGGATGCAGGGTAGAGGCGCGCGCTGAACTCGCAAGAAAACGGACGGCGCGCGGAGGCCTCGCGTGCTCGCTGTGCTTCCTCGGTGAATTCTTCGCGCGGGCTTGTGTCTACCGAGCGCGCGGCCACGCTCTATAGTGCGCCGGTTTTCATGAAAGGTGGATGCATGCGATCGATGTGGACGGCGGCCCTGGTGTTCGCGCTCGGCGCGACGGGCGCCCAGGCGCAGGACTCGAAGTCGGCGAAGAAGCCCGCGGCCAAGGCCGCACCGGCGACTCCGGCCGCCGCGCTGTCCGAGGAAGACCGGGAGACGCTCTACACGCTCGGCCTCTCCATTGGCCGTGATTTGTCCCTCTTCGCGCTGTCGCCCGAGGAGCTGAAGGTGCTGCAGCAGGGCCTGGCCGACGGACTCGGTGGAAAGACGTCCGACATCGACCCGAAGGACCAGGCGCAGCGGATTCAAGCCTTCGCCAAGAGCCGGCAGGCGCTCGCGGGCAAGGCCGCGCTGGAGCGCGCCGCGAAGGAGCCCGGCGCGGAGGTGCTCCCCTCCGGCGTCGTCTACAAGCAGGTCCAGGCGGGAACCGGCCGCAGCCCGCGCGCCGTCGAAACCGTCAAGGTCCACTACGAGGGCCGGCTGGTGGATGGCACCATCTTCGACACCTCCGCCCGGCGCGGAATCCCCGTCGAGTTCCCGCTCAACGGCGTCATCCCCTGCTGGACGCAGGGCGTGGCGAAGATGAAGGTGGGCGGCAAGGCGAAGCTCACCTGCCCTGGCAACACCGCCTACGGCGAGCGGCCGCCCTCCGGCTCGCGCATCCCGCCCAACGCCGTCCTCACCTTCGACGTCGAGCTCATCGACATCCCCGGCGACACGTCCCGGCAGCCGTAGGTCAGCGACTCAAGGCGGCCTCGGCGGCGCGGAGCAGCGGCTCCGCGCTCACCGGGGCCCCGGTCGCATGAACCATCCACAGGTCCGGCGTCACCGAACCGTAGGTGGCCATGCGTTCGAACTCGGCGCCCAGCGGCCCCTTGCGCTTCAGGTGCTCCTCAATCTGGAACGCGATGAGGTGGCCCAGCGGATAGTCGGGCAGGTAGAGCGGGTAGCTGATCATGTGGCTGTAGACGGCCAGCAGCGTGCTCCCCTCCCCGCCCAGCACCGGCGCGAAGGACTGGTTCCACACCTCGCGGGCGATTCCCACCACCGCCTCGCGAAGCTGGGCCGGCGTCGCCTCCGGGTGCGCGTACAGCCAGTGCCACACCGCCATGTCCACCAACGCGATGCCCGCGCGCTCCCACGTCTGCCACAGCTCGCCGAGCACCCGCTCCCGCTCGCTCGCCGCGTCCGGCGTGCCCAGCCCGAGCAGCTCCAGGTCGCGTGACTGGAACACGAAAGCCAGCGCCTCCGTGAAGGCGTTGTTGGGCACGCCCGCGAGCAGCGTGTGGTCCACGCCGTAGAGGCTGAACACCTGCTCCACGTTGTGCCCCAGCTCGTGCACCGCGATGTTGTAGCCCTTGTAGTCCATGCCCCCCTTCTCCACGCGCGTGCGCAGCCGGGGGAAGTCGCCTCGCCGCAGCGCCGGCTGCGCGTGCCCCGCTCCGCGCGACGCGTCCACGCGGATGCGCTCCGCCAGCCACACGGCCTTCGCCTTCGTGAAGCCCATGCCCTGGAGGATGCGCGGCAGGTCCTTCGCGAACGCGTCCGCCGTGGGGTAGCGCTCGCGCGTCAGCGCATCCAGCTCGGACTCCGGCCGCTTGCCGCTCGGATTGAAGCCCGAGTACCAGAGGTCCTGCGGCTCCAGCTTCCGGCCCAGGCGCGCCTCAATCTCCTTCGCCACGCGCGGCACCAGCGGGGACTCCAGCACCTGCGTCAGCAGCGCCCGGACGCGCGCCTCCGGCAGCTCGCGGCCCAGCTCGAAGCTCCGAGCGATTCGCGTGGGCGCCACCGGCACGTAGGGGTCCGCCTGACGGGCCGCCTGGAACGTGGCCAGCAGGTGCGCGTAGCGCGTGTCCGGCTCCGGTGACGCCTCCGGCTTCGTCGTGCGCGCGGGCGCATCCGCCTCCACCGTCTCCGGCGGGGCCACCGTGACGGTGTTGGTGAAGGGGTCCCAGTCCAGCCGCGGGTTGTCGATGACGGCCGCGGGAATCGTCTGGGTGACAATGCGCTCCATCACCTGGACGATCATCCGCTGCTTCAGCGCGCCCGTCGCCGCATCGGAGTAGTCCCCCTTCAGCTCGTCACGCAGGTTCCAGTGGCTGATGAGCCGCAGCCCCTTGGGGAAGGGCCGCCGCCCCTGCCCATCCACCAGGTGATGCATCCAGAGGTTGTATTCAGCGATGTACAGGTTGGCCGCGGCGCTGGCGCGCGAGGAGGCCTGTTCAACCTCCGCGGGGACGCGCTGGCTGAAGCGCCCGGCCAGCCGCGTCTCGGCCCACTGCCGCCGCGTCCATGACGGCCCCTGCGCCACGCGCTCCGCCAGCGTGGTGAGCGGGAAGTTGAGCAACACCACGAACCCCACGCGCGCGCGGAACAGGTCCATGGTGACGTGGGCCGCCGGATTGTAAGCCGCCACCAGGGGCTCCACCGGCAGCAGCGGCCCCAGGTCCAGGTCGGTGTACCACTGGAGCTCGCGCCCGATTTCGTACAGGTGCCCGTCGAGCTGCTCGAACAGCCGCTCCAGCCGCTGGAACGTCGCGTCGAGCGCCTTCGGGTCCGACAGGAACTGTTCACGCGCGAAGGCCGCGAGGTCTCCGTCCTCCGGCCGCCACATCAGCGCCACCTGCTCCACGCCCCGCTCGATGCGGGCCCGCTGCGCCTCACCGTGCCGCGCCACGAGCTCCGCCTTCAGGGCCGCGACGTCGAACGTGGACGGCATGGCGGCGGACTCCTTCTCCGGGACGTTGACAGCGGGCGGTGCCTCGGACGCGGCGGCAGGGAGGGCGTCCGCGCCCGTGCTCGGCGGCACGGCCGGCGTGGTGGAGCACCCCACCGCGGTGAGAACGGGCAGCAGCCAGGCGCGTGAGCGGCGGAACTTCGTCGGCAAAGGCACGGAGCGCTCTCCAAAAGCACGAAGGGCCCGACCCCGTGGGGCCGGACCCTCATGATGCATCAGAAGCAGTTCGAACGACGCTCGGCTCAGGCCGACCGGACGTTCTGGGCCTGCAGGCCCTTGGGGCCGCGGGTCACTTCGAACTCCACCTTCTGGCCCTCCTGAAGGGTACGGAAGCCATCCATGTTGATGGCGGTGTGGTGGCAGAACACGTCCTCACCACCACCGTCCTGAGTGAGGAAACCGAAACCCTTCGCATCGTTGAACCACTTCACGGAACCAGTAGCCATTTGCGCTCTTCTTCTTTCGTCACGGACGCGAATATCCGCCGTCCGGTCCTACGAGCGAACTCGCCTAGACGGCATCAATTTAAGCGGGGTCGCCCGGCGCGTCTACTCCCGACCGTCACCAACCGCACTTCTGGCCCTGGTTCTGTGCCTGGAGCCAGGTCCGCAGCGGGCTGAAGTAGTCGAGCAGCGGACCGGCATCCATCTGCCGGGTCCCCGTCATGGCCTGGAGCGCGTCGGGCCACGGCTTGCTCGCGCCCAGCTCCAACATGGCCTGGAGCCGCTTGCCGGCCTCCTTGTTCCCATAGATGGAGCACTCGTGGAGGGCGCCCTTGTAGCCAGACGCCTCGCAGAGCGCCTTGTGGAACTGGAACTGGAGGATGCGCGCCAGGAAATACCGCGTATACGGAACGTTTGCGGGCACATGGTACTTGGCCCCCGGGTCGAAGTCCTGCTCCGAACGGGCCACCGGCGCGGCGACGCCCTGGTACTTCTCCCGCAGCGTCCACCAGGACTTGTTGTAGTCCGCCGGCTGCACGCGGCCGGAGAACACCTCCCAGCGCCACTGGTCCACGAGCAGACCGAACGGTAGGAAGGCAATCTTCTCCAGCGCGTCCTTCATCTGCAGGTTGATGAGGTTCTTCTCGTTCTTCGGAACGGCTTGCAGGAGCCCCGCCTGCTGCAGGTAGCCCGGGGTGATGGACAGCGTGAGCGCGTCACCAATGGCCTCGTGGAAGCCGTCGTTCGCGCCAGCCTGATAGAGGACCGGGAGCTGGTAGTAGTACGTGTAGTAGTAGTTGTGGCCCAGCTCGTGGTGGATGGTGACGAGGTCCTCCTCCGTGGGCTTGATGCACATCTTGATGCGCAGGTCGTTGCTGTAGTTCACGTCCCAGGCGCTGGCGTGGCAGACGACGTCGCGGCCCTCCGGCTTGGTGAACTGCGAGCGCTCGAAGAAGCTCTTCGGCAGCGGCTTGAGGCCCAGCGAGGTGAAGAACTTCTCACCCAGCTTCACCATGCGCATGGCGTCATACTTCTGCTGCTTCAGCGCCGCGTCCACGTCCAGGCTGGCCTGGCCGGGGAAGGGCTCCACCAGCGGGTAGATGTTGTTCCACTCCTGCGCCCACATGTTGCCCAGCAGGTGCGCGGGGATGGGCTCGCCGTCGGGCACCTTGTCGGCGCCGTACTGCTTCGCCAGACGGCCGCGCACGTAGCAGTGCAGGTCGTCGTAGAGCGGCTTCACCTGGCCCCACAGGCGCTGGGCCTCGACCTCGAACTCGGCCGGCGACATGTCGTACGCGGAGCGCCACAGCGTGCCCAGGTCGTTGAAGCCGATGTCCTTCGCGCCCTCGTTGGAGATGGACACCAGGCGCTCGTACAGCGGCCGCATGGGACGGGCCACGGAGTGCCAGCCCTGCCACGCGTCCAGCAGCTCGTCGTAGTCGCGGCTCTCCGCGATGACGTCGGACAGCACCTCCAGGTCGCGGCACTTCCCCTTCCCGTCCGGCCCGCAGTACTTGCCCTTGCCGTAGAGGCCCTCCAGCCTCGCCGCCGTGGCGGCCAGCTCCGACCGCTTCTTCGCATCCGACGGCGCCGGCAGCGCCTGGTACACCTTGAGCAGGTGCAGCATGCGCGTGGTGTCCGCGTCCAGCGTCAGGCCCTCGAAGCGCCGGGCCTCCTTGATGGCGCCGTTGACGTAGGCCAGCACCTCTTCGTTGACGAAGGCGGCGTTCTGCTCGGTGTCGTCGGTGATGTACGTGGACTTGATCCACTCCGCGGTGGCCTGCTTCGTCCACAGGCGCTTGAGGTCCGCGTTCACCTTCTCCGCGAAGGCCTTCGCCTCTTCGGGCGTGGGCTGCGACGCGGCGGCGGGAGACTCGGCGGGCGCGGGCGCCTCGCGCGTCACTTGTGAATCCTGGGCACACCCCAGGAAGGCGGGCAGCGCCATGGCCGCGGCCGCACGCAGGAGAGAATTCAGGGGACGTTTCCGGTTCATGGCCGCGGACCGTAGAAGAACCCGCGCCTGATGACACCCCGAAACTGGGTGCTCTCCCGCCCGGGGAGGCACCGCACTGTCGCGAAGCGCGCACTCCACCGACGCGGCGCGACACGCCGAGGATGGACCCGCGCTCACGGGTGCCTCGCTCGCCCAGTCTCCGCCCGGCCGGGGTCCTTGCGGGCGGTGCGCCCCCTGCCGTCCGTGTCACCTGGAGGCGTTACACCTTCGTCCATGTTGCTCGGACACATGAAGGACCCGCGTTGGCCCGCGTCCGAAGAAGCGCTGGCGCACGCACGCCACTTCCTGACGGAGCTGACGGGCCGCCGCGTGGTGGTGGCGCCCCACCCCGGTGTGGATGGGCTCGCCGCGGCGGTGCTGGCAATCCGCGCGCTCCAGGCCGCAGGCGCCCGCGTGACGGCGCGGGTACCGGGCAAGGGCGAGCATGCGTTCTCGCCGGCGTTCCAGGAGCGCCTGCGTGCGGCGCCACCCGATGCGTTGGTGGTGCTCGAGAAGCTGGCGCCGTGGGGCGACCCGAGCGTCCCTTCGGCTGTTCCCACGCTCGTCGTGGCGCCGCAGGCAGAGGCGGCCAGGGCGCCTGGCTCCCTGGTGCTCTCCGCGAGGGACCTGGAGCCCGCGGTCAGCTGCAGCCTGCTCACCTATGCGCTCGTGTCGCCCCAGGTCGTGCCGGGCCCTCTGGAGTGGCTGGCTGTCCTGGGGACCGTGGCGGCTCAGGGCGTGGATGCCCCCATCCCGTTCCTCAAGGACGCGCTCCGCCGCGCCGGACGCACCGCCGTGACGGAGTCCGTGGCCCTGCTGAACGCGGCCCGGCGGTCCTCACGGTTCGCGGCGCCGGTGGCGCTGGAGGTCCTCCTCCGTGCGGGGAGGGCCACGGACATCACCCGGGGCAATGTCCCCGGCGTCGACACGCTGCATGACTGCCGGCTGGAGGTTCAGCGCGAGGTGCTGCGGTGCTCGAAGACGCCGCCGCGCATCGCCAGTCCCCTGGCCTTGCTGCTGTTCAGCTCGGAGGCCCAGGTCCATCCGCAGGTCGCGGTGCGCTGGGCCCAGCGGCTCCCCGAGCACCTCATCATCGCCGCCAATGCGGGCTACCTGCCGGGCCGCGTGGACTTCGCCGTGCGCAGTCGCATGCCGATGGACCTGGACGTGCTTCCCCCGAACACGCGTGGGGGCAGCCTGTCCCGGGAGGAGTTCCTCCGCTTCGCCGCCCGCCTGGGCTTCAAGGGCCTGCGCGACATCGACGTGGAGCGACGGGGCGCATTCCCCGGCTGATGCGGTATGACGCGGCCGTGATGCCCCGTCCTCTCCTCCCCCTCCTCACGGTCCTCGCGCTCACCGGCTGCGGCGACACCCCTTCCGACGATGGCGACGCGTGTGAGCGCTTCAGCTTTCCGCTGTCGGAGCCGAGCCCCTCACACCACCTCGACACCTGTTCGAGCGAAGGGTGCGGCAACGGGGAGAACCCGCCCAACTCCGGCCTCCACTGCGGCAGCGTGGCGCCGTGCGGACACTCCTCCGAGCCCGTGGCGGCCTGCCTCTATGTCCACAACCTGGAGCACGGGCACGCGGTGTTCCTCTACAACTGCCCGGACGGGTGTCCGGACGAAGTGGCGAAGCTCGAGGCCGCGGCGGCGGCGGCGCCTCGCGGTGGCAACGGCGTCCGCCGGGCCCTGGTGGCGCCGGCGCCCCAGCTCCCCCGGCGCGTGGCCGCGATGCTGTGGCGTCGGACGTACCTGGCTGACTCCGCGGACCCCGACGCCCTTCGTTGCCTGATGCAGCTCCAGGACCGCGGCGCGCCGGAGCCGGGGCTGACGTGCCCCGCGCCCTGAGCCGCACGTGCCGTCACGTGGGCAGGAAGCCGCTCGCATCGGGCAGCCCGCTGCCGGAGGTATCGACGCCCATGGCCGTCAGGATGCCGGAGAAGATGTCCGCCTCGTTCGACTCCCGCTTCCCCTGCGCGGGCGCTCCCGTGCGCGCGTCGAAGCCGTAGGTCAACGTCGTGCGCGAGTCGATGCCCCCCAGCACCGTGTTGCCCCGGAGCATGGGTGAGAGCATCAGGAAGCCATTGTTGAGGTCATGCCCGGTGCCGAACTCCGTGGCATTCAACGCACGGGGCCGAGTGCGACCGAACTCGGTGGCGACATAGATGAGCGTGCGGTCCCAGAGGCTCTCACCGGACTCCGCGTCGAACGGCTCCGCCTTGAGCAGGTCGATGAGCCGGTCCACCACGCGCAGGACGCGCGCCCACATGAAGGCCTGCCCGGTCCGGTGGTCGTTGTGGCTGAAGTCGAAGGCCAGCGGCGGGTTGGCGATGCCCGTCTCCCCGCCCACCGCCACGTTGAACGAAGGCCCCAGCGTCACCGTCACCGACACCCGGTGCTTGAGCAGCAGGAAGGCCAGCGCCGCCTGCCCCTCCACCGGGTCCGTGAAGTAGTCCGGGAAGGCCGCGCGAAGGCGCGCTCCGTCCGGGGAGCTGGACAGTCCGTACTCGGACAGGGGAATCCGCGGCGGCGTATCCGGCAGCACGTTGAGGCGGTTGATGAGGTCCTTCAGCTCCAGCGCGGGCTGCCCGACGCCGCGCTGTTCATTCCACCGCCGGAGCGCGGGCGCGTTTTCGAACGTCTGGCCGAAGACGGACCGCGCATCGAGCGTGTTCCGCGTCTGGCGCGCCAGGGCCACCACGTCTTCCGGTGGCACGTCCTTGAGCCCCTTGCGCCCGTCGAGCCCCAGGGGCCACAGCGACGGGTTCGTCACCACCTCGCCGTAGCAGTGCGCGGGCAGGGAGGCGTCCGTCCCCCGCTCCGCGTACCCGCCCATGCCCATGTTCACGTTGGGGATGGGGAAGCCCGCGCCGTACTGCAAGGCCACGCACTCCTGCAGCGTCCGTCCCCGCCACGCCGAGTTCCCCGTCAGGCTCCGCTTCTGCGCGATGACGTGGTTGACCGATGTCCCCACCGACGTCGCCACCAGCATCGACGCCTTGTGCTTCGTCACGAAGGGCAGCTGGTCCGTCCTCACCGGCACGGGGATGTTTCCAAGCCGCGGACTGCTCACCTGAACCGCCCTGAAAGGCGAGTCCAGCACGCCCTGCACCTGACCGTCCGCGAACGTGTTGAGCCGGGCCGCATCCGGCCCCGCCTCCGACGCCCGGACCGCCAGGAAGCTGTCGATGATCGAGGCGCCGCCCGCCGCCCCCACGACGATGAGGAAGCGGGGCTTTCCGTCGAGCCGCGCCTGACGGACACCGCCACGCTGCCCCAGCGAATCGGGCGTATCGAGCGACTCGCGGCATCCGGTCAGCAGCGGCCCCAACACCGTCGAGCCCGCGGCGCACAGCGACAGCGCCCTCATCAACTCCCGGCGCGAGAGCCGGCCATCTTTGCGAAGTGACATGGGAGGCTCCTTCAGAAGAAGACGGACTCGGCGGAGGAGAGGACGGCGAAGCAGACCGCGGTCATCCAGTCGCGGCCGGGGCGCGTGCCGCCCGCGGCTTCGATGTCCGCGGCGAGCTGAATCCAGGCGTCCACCTCCTCCGCCTCGGCGTCACGCTGGAGGCCGCGTTGGTAGAGCGCCTGGATGGCGGCTCGGACCGGCGGCCCGGCCCGGTCCTCCAGCCGGCCCTGGGCATCCAGACCGACGCCCTTGAAGAGGACGGCCGCCGCCGGCGCGCTCACATCGAGCGCGACGCGCTGGGTGCAGCCCGCCAGGGCCATTCGCTCCACGGCGATGGGCGTCGTCACCCCCGTGACGGGCAGTGGCTCATAGAAGCCGCTCTGGTACGGCTCCACGCCGCCCAGCGTGACGGTGTGGACGAACGTCGCGCACGGGTACTGCCCCACCTCGTTGCACAGCCCCGCCGGAGGCAGGTCGAGCGCCGCCGCGAAGTCCGTCGTCAGCCGTTCGGGCCCCTTGAAGCGAAGGTTGTTCCGGGTCGACCTGGCGACAGCCACGGGCGTGCCCGCGTCCGATTCGTTCCCCACCGGAGGGACTCCGGCATCCACGTCCAGCACCGTGGCAATCGGCTGCCGCGTGCAGCCAGCGAGCGCGAGCGCCGCGGTAACCACCAGCGTTTCAGGGCGCACCGTAGGCCTCCGTGCGAATCAGGTCATGAAGCATGCGCTGCACGCTGTACTGATGCGTGCCCTTGAAGCGCCGCCACAGGGTGACGAACTCGGCCTGCTCCTCGGCCGTCGGCGGGTGACCCACGAGCAGCTTCCAGTAGTCGGTGACGGCGGCGCTGGCGAAGGCGTCGCTGTTGGCGCCGACCTGGGCCCACTCGACCAGGTCCCTCACGGGCTGGCCCAGCAGGAAGCCAGACTCCGGTATCTGGGTGATGTCGGGCGCCTCGGCGCTGAAGTACCGCTCGATTCGGCCGGGCACGTAGCGCGCCGAGGCGGCGCCGGCGATGCCGTTGTAGTTGCGGAAGGGATAGCTCAGCGGGTCCAGCGTCGCGTGGCAGGCGGCGCAGGCCGGCGCCTGCACGCCCTTGGCGTCGTAGTCCCGAGGCTCACCGGGAATGCTGTAGAGCCCCTCCTGGAGCGCGATGTCGAGCCCCAGGTAGGCGCGGTAGCTCTGCGACGCGGCGTTCCGGGGCAGCGCGGTGAACATCACGAAGGACGTGAGGCTCCACGCCGACGTGAGGTTGCCGGCGCGGCGGCCCTCCTCCACGAACTGAGAGGGCAACGAAGGCGTCGCGGTGTAGCGCGTGGGCTCCGTCTGACGGCTCACGAAGTACGTCGCCGTCATCACCTCGCGCGCATCGTGGTGGTCGAGCTGGGCGTAGGCGTAGAGCGCGTAGTCGTCGTAGTAGTCCGCGAGCGGAATCGGGCCCGCGTCCTCGCCCGACTTGATGGAGCCCACCGGACGAATCTTCGGGTGGGCCAGCTTCCAGAGCTGCCCGTCCTTGCCCCGCCAGAACTCGCTGCCCGTGCAGCGCTCCAGCTCCGCGTCGATGAACTCACGCTTGTTGTCGTCCCCGCGCGCGGCGAAGGCCTGGAGCTCCGCGTAGGTTGGCGACCGTCCGCAGAAGTCGAGCAGCACGCGCCGGTAGGCGAAGCGCAAGTCGTAGCGGCAGATGTCGTAGCCGGGGTTCTGCCCCGCCACGCAGTCCCCGGGCGCCGAGGCGGGCACACTGGCCGGGTCCGCGGGCAGCGTGCCGCGCAGCAGCTCCTCCAGGTTCGTCACGCCGTCGCCATCCGAGTCCTCTGGCTCGACGGCGCGCAGCGCGGCGGGCAGGGCCAGGGAGAAGCCGCCATCCGAGAGCGGCCTGGGCGCACCGGGCGCCAGGTGGGGCTCCAGCGCGGCGCCGAAGACGTTCCGCTGCGGCGGGGCCGTATGGCAGAGCGTGCAGGCCGGCTGCTGTCCGGTACAGGCCGGCGCCGAGGGATAGGTGGCACAGAGCACGCCTCCCGCTGGCGGTTTGGCGAGCGCGGCCCACGGCAGACAGAGGACGGCGCCCAGGATGAGTCGTCGAATCACGCAACCTCCTCGCGAGACGTTGAACAGATGAGCCGTGAAAAGGTTGCGGTGCGTTCTTGCGCGAACCGCGCCAACTCGCCCAATCATGACAAGAGGTGTCAACAATCCTCCGTAGGCTCTCCCCGTGGTGCGCACATTCCAGGAGGAGGCAGGCATGCGGGACATGAAGGATTCGCTGAAGGGACGCGTGGCACTGGTCGCGGGCGGCACGCGCGGGGCGGGCCGGGGCATCGCGGTGCAGCTCGGCGCGGCGGGCGCCACCGTCTACGTCACGGGCCGGACGACTCGAGCGCAGCGCTCGGAGCAGAACCGGCCGGAGACCATCGAGGACACCGCCGAGCAGGTGACGGCGGCGGGCGGGCTGGGCATCGCCGTGCAGACGGACCACCTGGTGCCCGAACAGGTCCAGTCCTTGGTGGAGCGCATCGACCGGGAGCAGGGCCGGCTCGACGTGCTCGTGAACGACATCTGGGGCGGCGAGCACATCTTTGAGTGGAACAAGAGCGTGTGGGAGCACTCGCTCGACAAGGGGCTGCGGCTGCTCCGGCTGGGCGTGGAGACACACCTCATCACCAGCCACTTCGCCCTGCCGCTGCTCATCCGCCGCCCGGGAGGGCTCGTCGTCGAGGTCACCGACGGCACCGCCGACTACAACGCGACGAACTACCGCATCTCCACGTTCTATGACCTCGCGAAGGCTTCTGTCCTCCGGTTGGCCTGGAGCCAGGCGCGGGAGCTGAAGCCCCATGGCGCCACCGCCGTCGCGCTGACGCCGGGCTGGATGCGCTCCGAAGGCATGCTGGAGCACTTCGGCGTCACCGAGGCCAACTGGCGCGACGCCACGGTGAAGGAGCCCCACTTCGTCATCTCGGAGACGCCGGCCTATGTCGGCCGCGCCGTGGCCGCGCTGGCCGCTGACGCGGACAAGGCCCGGTGGAACGGTCAGTCCCTGTCCAGCGGCCAGCTCGCGCGCGTCTACGGCTTCACGGACCTGGATGGCAGCCAGCCCGATGCCTGGCGCTACGTCGTCGAGGTCCAGGACGCGGGCAAGCCCGCCGACGCCACGGGTTACAGGTAGACACTGTCCAAGGTGGGTCTTCCAGGACCGCGCCTCAGGTGCTATTGATTTTCTCGCAATACTCGTTTTGCGGTCATTTCTGTCCGCGACACACCCCATTGCGAGGAGACACCTTTGAGACACCTGAGAACCGCGGTCCCCGTGGCACTGCTGGGCCTGCTGGCGGCGTGCGGCGGCCCGGTGGAGTCGCGGCCCGAGGTGGCCAGCGCCGAGTCCGCGCTGAACTGCGCCTCACTGAGCCGGTCCGTCCATCACCGCATCAAGCCGACCACCGGAGACAGCCTCTACACGCTCAACGCGAACGAGGCCGCCAACGCCGCTACCACCTGGGGCTACACGGAGGACCGGGGCGTGGCCTTCCTCGCCGCGGCCTCCACGGGGACGGGGCTGTCTCCCGTCTACCGCATCTACAGCCCCAGCCGGCAGGAGCACTTCTGGACCATCGATGAGGCCGAGCGGAACGACCTCATGCAGAACGGGGGCTACACGACGAACGAGAACGTCGGCTTCTACGCGTCGAAGACGGCCGCGGCGTGCCTCGTCCCCGTGTACCGCTTCTCCAACACCTCGCTGCGCAAGCACCGCTTCGCCATCACCGAGGCCCAGCGCGACGCGCTCGCCTCCGCCGGCTGGGTCAACCAGGGCATCAAGTTCTACGCCGCGCCCGAGTCCGCGCCGCCGGTCGACACGAAGTTCACCTTCGCCGTCATCCCCGACACGCAGAACGAGGTCCTCACCACGCCCCCCACGCGGCTCGTCCACCGGTACCAGTGGCTGGTGGCCAACCGGGCCTCGCTCGACCTGCGCTTCGTGCTGCACACGGGCGACGTCGTGAACTGGGACACGCCGGACCACGTCCAGTACGTGCGCGCCAGCGAGGCCACCGAGCTCCTGGACGCCGCCGACCTCCCCTACGTCTACGCCATTGGCAACCATGACACGGCGGCCGTGTGCCCCGGCGGCAGCGCCTGCCCGGGCAACGTCAACGCCAACCTGCGCGACACCTCCACCTTCAACGCGCACTTCCCGCTCACGCGCTTCACCGGGCTTCAGGGCGTCTACGAGCCGGGGAAGATCGACAACTCCTTCCACACGTTCTCCGCGGGCGGCCTCGACTGGCTGGTGCTCAACCTGGAGCTGTGGGCGCGCACCGGCGCCGTCGACTGGGCGAAGACGGTGCTGGCGCAACATCCGCGTCACAACGTCATCGTCAACACCCACTCCCACCTGAACGGCGGCGGCGGCATCGAGCAGCGCAACGGCGGCTATGGCAACAACAGCCCGCAGTACGTGTTCGACCAGCTCATCAAGCAGTACGCCAACGTGCGGTTCGTCTTCTCAGGGCACACGGGCAACGCCGCGTACCTGGCCAGCACGGGGGTCCACGGCAACGTCATCCATCAAATCCTGACGGCGTACCACGAGAACACCTCGAACCTGACGCGGCTGGTGGAGGTGGACACCGCGGCCAACACGTTCTCCACGCGGGTGTACTCGCCGATGACGAACGCGGAGAAGCAGGACGGCTCCAAATTCACCATCAGTAACGTGAGCTGGGTCCGCTGATGTTTTAGGGTAGGCGGTCCGTGACGTCTACGACCGCCTCCCCTGCCCTCGTCTCCCGTGATCGCATCCGAGCCATCGACTGGCTCCGGGGCATCGCGGTGCTCTTCATGGTCCAGACGCACTCCCTGGCCCTGCTCACGCCCGAGCTGCGGCAGAGCGAATGGGTGGCGCGGCTGCTGCGCGTCGACGGGCTGGTGGCCCCCGCGTTCATCTTCTCCGCCGGCTTCGCCACCGCCCTGATGATGGTCCGCAGCGCCGCCAGCGGCGTGCTCCGCGAGCGCGTCCAGCGCAACCTCCGCCGCGCTGGCGAGGTGCTCGCGGTGGCCACCCTGGTCAACTGGGCGTGGTTCCCCCTGCTGCGCGAGCCGCAGTGGCTCTTCCGCATGGACATCCTCCAGTGCGTGGGCCTGTGCCTGCTCACCGTCCTGCCAGTGGCCGCGCTGCTCTCCGCGCGCCCCAAGGTGCTGAGCACCGGCGCCTTCGCGCTGGCCATGGTCACCTTCGCCGTGTCGCCCCTGGGCGAGCAGGTGGATGGCCCCTGGGCCACGCTGACGGAGAAGTCCTCCTTCGCGCCCTTCCCGCTGCTGCCCTGGCTGGGCTACGCGTGGCTGGGCGTCTTCGCGGGGACGGTGGCGGGCGCCTGGGGCCGCGTCGGGCTCATCAAAGCGCTGCTGGTGCTGATGGGCCTGGGCTTCACGGGCGCGGTGCTCGGTGACGTCCTCTACGGCCTCTACCCGCCCCACCGCTTCTTCGTCGCCAATCCGTCCAACGCGGCGGCGCGCTTCGGCTGGGTGAGCACGGTGCTGCTCGTGTTGACGTGGCTGGAGGCTCGAATCCCCCCGGACGCGGCGCCGTCCGGGCTGCGGCGCTTCGTGGAGGTGTTCGGCACGTCGTCGCTGTCCGCGTACTTCTTCCACGAGATGCTGCTCTTCTACCAGCTGGGCGGCGTCTTCTCCTTCCAGCGCTTCTGGGGAGACCGCAGCGGCTGGGGCCAGTACTGGGCGCTGACGGCCGTCATCATCGGCCTCACCTTCGTGCTGTGCGTCGCCACGGACCGGCTGGAGCGCGTGCTGCGGCCCGCGCTCCGGACCCTGTCGGGGCGGCTGTTCCGGCAGGGCCCGCACGCCTCCGCCGGACGCTGACTCAGGCGCCCGCGGCGGAGAGCGACTCGAAGGCGGCGATGACCTCCTTCGGCGCCTGCACCAGTTCAATGAGCACGCCCTCTCCACCGAAGGGGAACTGCTCGCTGCCCTTGGGGTGGATGAAGCAGATGTCGAAGCCCGCGGCGCCCTTGCGGATGCCGCCGGGGGCGAAGCGCAGGCCCTGGGACTCCAGCCACCGCACGGCCACGGGCAGGTCATCCACCCAGAGGCCCACGTGGTTGAGCGGCGTCTCCTGGACGCGGGGCTTCTTCTCAGGGTCCACGGGCTGCATCAGGTCCACCTCCACCTTGAAGGGGCCCGCGCCCGCGGTGACGATGTCCTCGTCCACGTTCTCGCGCTCGCTGCGGTAGGTGCCGTGAGGCGTCAAGCCCAGCAGGTCGACCCAGAGCTTGCGGAGCGGCGCCTTGTCCGCGCCTCCAATGGCGATCTGCTGGACACCCAGAATTCGAAATGGCCTGGCGGTCTGCATGACGCGGCACCCTGTCAGACGGGGGTGCTCCAGACAAGGACGCCCGGCGCGGGTGTTCGCCGGAAAATTCATCCGGCTGTAGACCCATTTTCTCGGGCCATGCGTTTTCGGGAGGCGACCTACTCACCGACCTTGGAGCCTCGATGTCCCCCTTCTCGCTGAAGCGCCAACTGACTGTCTGGGGAAGTGCCCTGCTCGTCGCCGGCACCCTGCCCGCATGCCACAGCCGCAGCCCCGCCGCCGACGAGCGCGCCACCGTCGAGCGGCCCGCTCCCAAGGCCCCGCAGGCCAGCGCCGCGCGCGTCCAGGAGTACGAGGAGTCCACCAGTGACATGGTCAGCGCCGAGCCCGCCGTGGGCACGGCGACCCCCGCGGGTGCCCCGCCGCCGCCCGCGGTCGCCAGGCCCATGCCGCGCGCACCGGCGCCGGAGGCCGCCAAGCGGCGCGAAGCACGCCCCATGAAGTCGGATGCCGACGCCTCGGCGGGCGCGGCCTTCAAGGGCCAGCCCCGGGACGACGCCGCTCCCGCGGGCGGCAACACCTTCGAGGCCTGGAAGGCCAACGCCTTCATCGAGACGGCCAAGGACCCGCTCTCCACGTTCGCCGCGGACGTGGACACCGCGTCGTACACGGTGTCGCGCCGCTACCTCGTCAACGGCCAGCTCCCGCCCGCGTCCGCCGTCCGCGTGGAGGAGTTCGTCAACTACTTCAAGTTCCGCTACGCGCCCCCGGAGACGGGCGCCTTCGCGGTGCACCTGGAGGGCGCGCCCTCCCCCTTCAATGCCCAGCGCCACTTCCTGCGCGTCGGCGTGCAGGGCAAGGTCGTCTCGCGCTCGCAGCGCAAGCCCGCGCACCTCGTGTTCCTCGTGGACACCAGCGGCTCCATGCACTCGGAGGACAAGCTGCCCCTCGCCGTGCAGGCCATCAAGGTCGCCGTGAAGAACCTCAACGAGAACGACACCGTCGCCGTCGTCACCTACGCGGGCAACACCCGGGACGTGCTGCCGCCGACGCCCGCCACCGACGTGAAGCGCATCCACGCCGCGCTCGACTCCCTCACTGCCGGTGGCGGCACGGCGATGGGCTCCGGCATGGAGATGGCCTACCGCCACGCGGTGAAGAAGGCCTCCGGCAGCGTGGTGTCCCGCGTCGTCGTCCTCACCGACGGTGACGCCAACATCGGCCGGAATATCAGCGCCAACGCCATGCTGGACAGCATCCACAAGTACACGGCGGAGGGCGTCACCCTCACCACCGTGGGCCTCGGCATGGGCAACTACCGCGACGACCTGATGGAGAAGCTCGCGGACAAGGGCAATGGCAACTGCTACTACGTGGACAGCCTGCGCGAGGCGAAGAAGGTGTTCGAGACGCAGCTCACCGGCACGCTGGAGGTCATCGCCAAGGACGTGAAGTTCCAGGTGGAGTTCAACCCCGCCGCCGTCCGCCGCTACCGGCTGGTGGGCTATGAGAACCGCGACGTCGCCGACCACGACTTCCGCAACGACAAGGTGGACGCGGGCGAGATTGGCGCCGGCCACAACGTCACCGCCGTGTACGAGGTGGAGCTGACCGGTGAGGCCACCGAAGCGCTGGCCACCGTCCGCGTCCGCGCCAAGGCGCCCAATGGCACCGAGGCCTCCGAGCGCGAGTTCCCCTTCGAGCGCGCGAAGCTGCGTGACACGCTGGCGCAGGCCTCGCCGGACTTCCGCTTCGCCGTCGCCGTGGCCGCCACCGCGGACGTCCTCCGCGACAGCCCCGCCGCGGAGGGCTGGAGCCTCGCCACCGCCGAAAAGCTGGCCGCGGGCGCCACCGAGGGTGACGCCGACCGCAAGGAGTTCGTGCGGCTGGTGACGCAGGCCCGCGCCCTCAAGGGCGCCTCCGTCCAGGGCCGCTGACCCCCGGGGCACAAGCCCGCATGCACGTCGGGGTGGAGGGTGCCTGGGGCCCTTCCACCCCGATGCCGTTTGCCGGGCTATGCTGAGCGGCCATGCACCCTCTTCGCTCGCGGTCCCGACGCTTCCTCCTCCCTGTCGCCACGGCGTTCCTCGCCTGTGGCGGTTGCAGTGACGACCCGTCTGGCGGTGGCGCGCCGCTGGGCGAGGAGCAACAGGGCATCGCCACCTTCTACGACGCCAACGGCTCCGGCAACTGCAGCTACGAGCCGACGGGTGACTTGATGGTGGCCGCCATGAACACGCCCCAGTACGCCAACAGCGCGGCCTGTGGACAGTGCGTGGACATCACCGGGCCCAAGGGCTCGGTCCGCGTGCGCATCGTGGACCGGTGCCCGGAGTGTGAATCCGGCCACCTGGACCTGAGCCGGGAGGCCTTCGCCCGCATCGCGGAGATGCAGCAGGGCCGGGTCAACATCACCTGGACGCCGGTGTCCTGCGACGTGGCGGGGAACCTCGAGTACCACTTCAAGGACGGCAGCAATCCCTGGTGGACCGCCATCCAGGTCCGCAACCACCGCCTGCCCATCCAGAAGCTGGAGTGGCGGCGCGGCACCGGCGGCTGGCAGGACGTCCCGCGCGAGAGCTACAACTACTTCGTCAACTCGAGCGGCATGGGCGACGGCCCCTTCTCCGTGCGCGTTACCGCGGCGGACGGCCAGCAACTGGAAGACACGCTGGACAGAGTCCTCGACAACCGCAGCGCCGAGGGCTCTGGCCAGTTCCGCTAGCGCGCGGCTCAGCGCCGCAGCATGGAGCGCAGCAACTCCAGGGCCTCGGTGACGTTCTGCCAGACCTGGAGCGACTTCATGACGCCTTCGCCCTCGCCCTGGATGGCGCGGCGCGAGGCGCGCTCCAGCGGCAGCAGCACGCCCTCCACCAGCTCGATTTGACGGCTGAGCTCGGCGGGTGACGGCCCGCTGAGCGCGGTGCGCTGCAGGGCCTCCGCGGGCATGCTGGCGGACACATTCACGGGACGCTCCGCCAGCGCGGTGATGGCGCGGGAGAGCTGCTCCATGTACGGGCCGAAGTCGGGCGCGGGCACCGGCGCCGCCATGCGCACGGTGGGCGCGGACTCCGGCGGCTCCGCGGGCCGCTCGGCTTGCGCCGCCACCCGCTCCGTCAGCGCCTTGAGCAGGTGCGCCAGGTGCTTGAGGTACGGCGCCAGGTCCGGCCCCGCGGCCACGGGGGCCACGGGCGCGGGCACGGCCTTCGCGACCTTCACGGACTCGCGGCCCACCTTCGCCACCTCCAGCACGGCCTCGCGCAGGGAATCCAGCCGGGGCAGCACCTCCACCACCGGCCCCGGCTGCTCGTCACGCGCCTGGGCGGCGGAGACGTGATTCGCCGCCTGCACCACCGCGTCGCGCACCGCGCCCAGCTGCTCCTCGATGCCGCTGAGCTGACCGGTGACGCGGGCCACGGGGTCGTCTTCCTTGCCGCCCATGCGCTTCACGCGCGCGAAGCCCTGCTTGATGTCCTCCCAGCGCTTCGCCTTCTCCGGCGTCAGGCGCCCGCGCATCTCCGCCAGCTTGAGCAGGTTCTGCTCCGCCGCCGTCGTCAGCGTCTGGGACTCGCCCTGGTAGTGGTCGTCGATGAGCCGCTCGAGCTCGTCGTCGGTCATCGCGGAGACAATCTTCTCCGTCAGCTTGTTCATGTTGCGGTAGCTGCCCTGCAACTTGAACGCGGGCTCGGCGCGGAAGCGCTCGTCCTGCGCCGCCGAGGCGATGTACTGCAGGTTCACCTTCAACAGCACCGACTGGGCCCGGAACATGCGCTGGAACACCGCGACGATTTCCTGGAGCTCCGCCGCCGCGTAGCCGTGCTTCAGCTCGCCCGTCTGGACCTCCTCGCCCTGCGCCATGCGGATGAGGCGGTGCGTGTCCGCCGGATCTCGCGTGGCCAGCGGCGCCGTCACCGTGTTCGACGTGAGCGCGTTCTCGATGTAGCTGAGCGCGAACAGGTGCTCCTTGCCGTCGAGGATGTCACCCAGGTTGTAGGTGTCCGCGCGGTTGGCGAGCATGTCCGGGATGCGGAAGCGCTCACCCGTCTCCGTGTAGGGGTTGCCGGCCATGACCACGCAGAACTTCTTGCCGCGCAAGTCGTAGGTGCGCGTCCGGCCGTTCCACACGCCTTCCACGCGGCGCTGGCCGTCGCACAGGGAGATGAACTTCTGGAGCAGCTCCGGGTCCGTGTGCTGGATGTCGTCGAGGTAGAGCATCACGTTGTTGCCCATCTCGAAGGACAGGTTGATGCGCTCCACCTCCTGCCGGGACGTGGCATTGGGCGCCTCGGCCGGGTCCAGCGACTTCACGGAGTGCCCCAGCGCCGGGCCGTTCACCTTCACGAAGGTGAGCCCCAGGCGGCTGGCGACGTACTCCATCAGCGTCGTCTTGCCGTAGCCCGGCGGCGACATGAGCAGCAGCATGCCCATGCGGTCCGTGCGCTTGTTCTCGCCCGCCGCGCCCAGCTGCTTCGCCAGGTTGGCGCCGATGAGCGGCAGGTACACCTCGTCGATGAGCCGGTTGCGCACGAAGGACGACAGCACCTTCGGCGTCAGCTCCTCCAGGCGCAGCTTGCGGCGCTCGCGCTCCAGCAAGTCCCGCAGCAGCGCGCGGTAGGCCTGGTACTGGGGCACGCGCACCTGCCGGAACTCGCCCAGGCGGGCCAGGAACTCGTCCAGGCGCAGCGGCAGCTTCCGGTCCTGGATGCGCGCATGGTTGCCCAGCAGCGCGGAGACCTCGGTGGCCGTCAGCGCGCCCGCCGTCTCGCGGTCCAGCTTGGCGCCGGTGAGCAGCAGCACCGCCGTCTCCAGCGCCACGTGGACGGAGTCACCCGGACCGCCCTCGCGCTGCGCGAGGTAGCCGTCCAGCCACACCCGGGCGAGCTCCAGCCGGGCGCCCAGGTCCTTCTCCAGGCCGCGCAGGTCGTCCTCGAACGCGGACCGCGTCCCGTGCCGGTCGAGCTCATGGAGGAACGCGTCCCGCAGCGCCACCGCCTCGCCGCTGGTGGTGAAGCGCGGGTGCTCCGCGCCCAGCTCCTCGACGAGGTAGCGGCCCGCCTGCCGCGGCTCGGCCGGCGAGTGCGCCAGGCCGTTCACGGTGAGGAACGCGGCGATGCGCTCACCCAGGGCCTCGCCCACCTCGGCCAGGCTGCCGCCGGACGCGAAGGTGGTGCGCAGCCGCGCCAGGCTGCGCGCGCGCCGCTGGAACAAGGTGCGGGCCGCCTCGTCCGCGTCGAAGGCCCAGTACAGCGCCGCCCAGGCGCGCGGCACCGGCGCGAAGCGCAGCAAGCCAGCGCCCTGGTGCAGCCCCAGCAGCTTCTCCAGGATGGAGACCGCGTCCGAGTCATGGACGCCGCGCTCGTAGCCCTCGTCGAAGCGGTCGGCCGCGTACGCGCGCACCTTCTCCAGCAGCGTGCCGCTGATGAGCGCCTCGTGCAGCGCGTCCAGCGACTGGCCACGCTTGCCGTCCTCCGCGTCCGCCAGCAGGCAGCCCGCGAGGTACTCGGAGCGGTACACGCCCGGCGACTCGGAGACCAGGTGCTGGTCCCAGAGCTCGCGGTACTTCAGCAGCTCCGCGTCCTCCACCTTCTGCGCGTAGTCCGTGCCGGTGAGCTGGAGGTACAGCTCGCCGTCGCGCGGCAGCAGCGTCAGGTCCAGCGGCTGCGTGTTGACGTTGAAGCGGTGCGTCCCCAGCTTGATGACGTTGTCGCCGTCCGCGAACAGGTCCTGCCTGTCCCTCAGGGCGCGCAGCGCGTCCTGCTTGGCGGACTTCACGCGCGACAGCACCTCGTCCGCGCGGACGCTGTCCTGAAGCTCCATCAGCTGATCGGCCAGCTGGCGCAGCTTGAGGATCATCGCGTCGGAGGCGAAGTAGCCGTTGAGCTCGTCATCCTTCTTGAAGGATTTGGCCCGGCGCTGCACGCCCTGGAGGATGCGCTCCGCGGCGCCGAAGAGGCTCTGCGCGCGGCGCTGCCGCTCGTCCAGCAGCGACTGCTTGCGCGCGCCGAAGGTCTCCAGCAGCTCCTCGCGCTTCTGGGTGATCTGCTCCAGGAACTCGTCGAACTCGCCGAAGCGGCCCTCCAGCTCCTCCAACTGCACGGTGAGGCGGGACATCGCCTCGTCGCAGCGCTCCGGGCTGTCCGCCTGCGACAGCGCGCTTTCGATGCTCTGCCCCAGCAGCTTGAACTGCGCGCCGAACTCCGCGCGCTTCTCCCGGCCGGACAGCTCCTTGCGCTTGGCCGCGAGGCTGGCGCGCACGCGGTTGAGGCGGCTGAACAGCTCGGAGATGCCCTCCAGGATGCGAGCGCGGGCCAGGGGGTCTCCCACCTGGAGCCCGCCGACAACCTCGCCCAGGACCTCCAGGCCGTGCGCCGTCCGGTCCACGTCCTCGCCCAGGGGCGCCAGCTCCACGGACGTCTGCACCGGCTCCAGCTGCGCCAGCAGCACATCCAGCCGTTCGGCCAGCGGCGCCAGCGCCTCGCCTGTCTGGAGGAACTCCACACAGGCCGTGCTGACCCGGTCGGATGCCTCCACCACCGCGGTCTCCAGGACGTCCACGCGTCCCAGGTCCATGTAGCGGATGTCCTTCAACGTAATCAGGTGCCCACGCTGCTTGCGCAGGTCCGCCAGCGCCTGCATGAAGGCTTCGGCGTTCGTGAGGTTCTCCGGCTGGACACGCACGAGCAGCGTCTCCTGCTCGACCTCCGCGGCCGACAGCGCCTCGGTGGCGCGCTTCTGCATCGCGACCACCTTCTCGAACTCATCGATGATGAGCTCGGAGGTGCGCCGCAGGGTCTCCACCGGCTCCTGGAGGCCCGTCTCCTCATGGCCCAGCCAGTAGTACGCGTCCAGCGCGCGGGTGGCCGAGGACACCAGGTCCTCATACGTGCGCCGGGTGGGCTTCTCCGACTTCGCGACGCGCTGAAGCGTGAGCGCGTCGGAGATGCCGCGCACCAGCTCCGCGTTGCCCACCTTGCCCAGGTAGCCCGGGGCCGGCGGCGTCGCCGCGGCGTGCTCCGCGGACACGAACGGGGTCTGCCACACCTGCATCGGGTGGACGCGCGTGGGCTCGTCCGACGTGGAGCGGAAGATGACGAGCTGCCCGTCGGCGAACAGGCTCATGCCGTGCGCGACCAGGGGGTTCTGCACCTCCTTGCGCACCAGGTTGTACGGGAAGAGGACGTAGCAGCCGTCCGTCCGCCGGTGGAAGATGTAGAGCACGTCCTCGCCGTTGGGCGAGCGGATGGCGCGCTTGAACTCCATGCCCTCCGACGCCGCGGCGCCGTCGAAGACCTTGTAGTCCCCCGTCTGGAGGTAATAGCCGCCCGGGAAGACGATGCCCTGGTCCTCCGGCAGCCGCACGCACGCCTGGCCAATGGCGTCGATGCGCACCACGTGCTGCGTGCGCGAGTTGAAGACGAGGTAGCGGTGCGCCTTCTCCCGGAACGGCAGCACGCGCAGCAAGATGAGCGTGCCCACCTTGGCCCAGGCGAACTCGGCGTCGTCCAGCGACTGGTCCGGGTCATCCACGGGCTCGTTGTAGATGCCCATGCCGGTGGAGGTGTTGTCCTCCACCTTGATGGTGAGGTCGCCCTTCACCGTCTCCACGAACACCTGGTCCAGCACGTTGACGTGCGGGTGCTGGCCGGTGACGTAGTGGTCCCGCGTGGCCACCGTCCACTCGAAGTCGTGCGACGGCGGGAAGACGTGGTCGCGCTCGCCCTGGTTGTCCAGGTAGGTGGCGCGGCCCTCCACGTCCAGGCTGAAGCGGAAGACCTTGATGTCGCGCAGCGACTGGCCCGTCTGGAAGATGGCCAGCAGGCGCGAGTCCAGCTTGCGAATCTGAAGGAGCTTCGCGTCCTTGTAGTACTTGTAGAGCTCGCCGAAGTCCTTCACGAAGCGCGGGTCCGCCAGGAACCCGCCGGCCTCGGAGTTGGGCACGGTGGCGAAGTCGAACCCGTCGGCCGTCTTCTCGAACTTGTGCAGGGAGAACACGTCGGACACCGACGTCTCCCGCTTCAGGCCGATGAAGACGTTGTAGCCGAAGAGCAGGTACTTGCCGACGCTGGCGATGTCGCACGGGACGCAGTTGTGCTCGGTGCGCACCCGCTCGTTGCCAATGACGGCCAGCTCCGTCCCACCGAAGAGCGCCTTGCGCCGCCCGTTGAGGTCCGTCGCCTTCGCGCCCAGCGCGTCCGCCTGCGACAGCAGCCGCGAACGGATGACCTCGTAGCTGCCGCCTTCCAGCGCCGCTTCGCCCGCGGGCGCCGCGCCCTTGCCACCGTCAGTTGCCATGAATGTTCACCGGAAAAGCGAAGACCCCCACC
>NZ_JAAIYB010000649.1 GCF_010894475.1 Myxococcus vastator | reverse complement strand
GCCTGGAACAGGCGCGCCTGCTGCGCTGCGGGAATATAGCTCCCATGGTTGTGCACGAGGATGAAGGCACGCCCATGGCCCTGTCGCACGGTGATGGTGATGGGCCGTGACGAAGCGCCGTACTTCACGGCATTGCTCACCAGGTTCTCCACCGCGCGCCGCAGCAGCTCGGGCGCGAAGCAACCCCAGACGGGCTCCGGGGCCACCAGGACGAACCGCTCGCCGTGCTCGGCCTGCTGGTTCTCGACGCCCTGGCGCACGGCGTCCACCAGGTCACACGCCTCCAGAGGGAGCGCGGGTCGGCCACCCATCCGCATGTGCATGGCATCCAGGAGGTTCTGCACCAGCCGGTCCGCGCGGTCGATGCTGTCGGCCACCCGCGCAGCCCAGCGCGGCACCTGCTCACCCGAGGGCTGGCGCAGGATGAGGCCCGCGTTGACCTTGGCCGCACTCAGCGGCCCGCGCAGGTCGTGTGTGAGCGTGGCGAAGACCTGCTCCCGGAGCCCCTCGTTCACCAGGACGTATCCGGTGCAGGCCTCCGCGATGGCCTGGTCCAGGGAGGCATTGAGGGTGTTGCGCTCGGCCGCGCTCAAGGGCTCCGGCTCCTCCAGCACGGCGAAAAGCACCTCGCGCAGCAGCATGTACTCGGTGACGAGGTCATTCAGACGGAAGTGCGTCACGCGGACCCGCTCGCTGCCGTGCTCCTCGGCGATGGTGCTGCCCTCGGTGGCGGTACGCCGGGGGTGCTGGGACGACACGGCCTCGGCCAGTTGTCGCAACAGGACGGGAAGCGTGTCGATGAGGAGGGCGTGGCTCTCGCCAGCGGCGGCTGAGACCTCCTGCCGCAGGCGCTCCTCCCAGAGGGCGAGAATGCGCTCCTTGCTGGCAAGGAGCCGGGCCCCTCCCCGCGAGCCCTTGCCTTGCGCGCTTGCTCCCATGGGTTCCTCACACATCAGCACAATCTGCGACTCGGAGTGCCCGCTGCACACTGGCAGGCGCGCAGGTGGCCCCGGGCATCCAGGCAGTCAGCGCGCGGACCGCTCCCTCAGCCTGAACCCTTCAATCGTTGTCAGACGAGCGCCTCATCGGGAGGAAGTGTCAGCTGCACGGCTCCCGCTGGCGCTCGGGCCACCATGCCGCGCGTGACGGGCACGGGCTGGGCTATGCCGGCGCGAGGAAGGCGGCTGAGGCTGTCGGCCCTGGTCGTCCTCCTGGCGCTCTGCGTGTGGAAGGACGCAGGGGCCAGGAGAAGTGAATGGGCTACCCACGTTTTGGCGCGATGATCGCCACGTCAACAGTGGTGATGTTCGGCCTGATGTACCTGAATACCTACGCACTCGACCACGTTCGCTTCAGCCAGACACGGGTCTGGATGGCCGTGGTGATGGGCGCGACCATGGCCGTCATCATGCTGCTGTTCATGTGGCCCATGTACAAGAACAGGCGGGCGAATGTGGCGATCCTCGTTGGGAGCAGCGCTGCGTTCGCGGTGGCGCTCTGGCTCGTCCGCAGCCAGGAGACGGTCCGTGACGTCTCGTACATGAAGGCGATGATTCCGCACCACTCGATCGCGATCATGACGAGCGAACGTGCCCATCTCCGCGACCCGCGGGTGCGCGCGCTCGCCGATGGCATCATCGAGTCCCAGGTTCGCGAAATCGGCGAGATGGAGAAGCTCATCGCCGACCTCGAGCGCAAGCCGACGCCGGAGGGTGCGCCCGACCTTCCCCCCTACGCTCCGCGAAGCCCCGCGCCCGCTCGATAAATCACTCAAAGCCCGGGCGCGTGACGTACGCGGCGTGGGCGCGCTTGTAGGCCTCCCAGAAGTTGGGCGAGCGCTGCCCATTCAGCCGGTCGACCAGGAGGTCGAGGTGCGTATGCCAGCCGCCCGCCACGCTGCGCAGGGAGTCCCGGCCGTTGAGGCGCACGTGGGTGACGGTCAGCAGGACACCGTCCTCGCGCTCGGTCAGCTCGAAGCGGACCTCCGACGGGTCGCCATGGTTCTCCGCCCACGTATAGGCAAACAGGTGGGGCGGCTCACACGCCGTCACGCGCCCCGCGTTGACGTGGCCCTGCGCCGTGTCCGCATGGGCCGGCGGAGGGGCGCCGCCGTCCTCGGACAATTCGGAGTGGCGGAACAGCAGCTCCACCTTGCCACCGACCTTCGTCTCCGTGAGACCGCCGGCGAGCCACAGCCGGCGCTTCTCCGGTTCGGTGAGGTAGGCCCAGACGCGCTCGATGGGGCCGGGCAGCAGGCGTTCGATGCGGACGGTGTCGGAGGACAACAAGTGGGCGTGCGAGTCTCGTTTCATGGCGCCTTCGGTCATGCGTGGGGGTGGGGGATACCGGGCGTCAGACGAGGTGCCGCGCGTCCTCGGGGACATGGTCCGGAACGAGCGCGAGCTCGATGCCGTGCTCCAGCCAGGCCTTGGCCCCGGCGAGGAGCAGGTTGAAGCCCCCGGTGCTGTCCAGCGCTCGCGCCACGACGGCCGTGTCGTCCCCCCGGAAGCCGGACTCGACGACGCGGACATACGTGCGGTCCGGCGACAGCGCCGTGAAGGTCCACTCGACGAAGGTCAGCTCCCCCGGGTCGCCCCACTCGATGCGCAGGCGGGCGCCGGGCTCGAAGTCCAACACGTTCACGGTGGCCGACACACCGTAGGTGTCCCAGAACCACTGCGCCGTGCCACCGGGCCGCAGCCGCGCGCTGCCCCGGCTGAACCAGAACTTCGTCGTGATTGCGGGGTCCACGAAGGCCGCGAAGACGTCCTCCACGGGCCGGCGAATCATCATCATCGCCGTGGCGACCGGCGCGCTCCTGTCATTCCCTGTCGAGGCCATCACGCACTCCCGATATTCATCCAGTTGGTTGAATATCTCGGCCATCACCGCGCGATTGTCAACCGAATGGTGAAATCACCACCGCGCCTGGGAAGCCCCCCCCCAGGCGCTTTCACCCGATGACGCGGAAGGCCGACGAATCACTTCGCGTGGCGCGGGGCCGGAGGGACAGGGGCGCTCACGCGCCAATCGCCCCCGGGTCCGTCGCCAGCTCGCCGCCCAGATGCATGCCCGTCTGGCACCGGTAGTCCGTCACCAGCGAGGCGAGGAGGGTCGTCACGCCCACCGCCACGTGGATGGCCGCGGCCAGCGGGCTGCGCTTCGCATAGCCCAGCACGAAGGGCGCGAGGATGGACGCGACGCCAAAGGCATGGTCGGCGATTTCATGCGCTTCGATGGGGATGAGCTTGGTCAAGCTGAGGCGGTAGTCCGTCAACAATGACACACCGAGGACGGTGGACCCCAGGACGATGCCCGCGGACTTCGCCACGGCATCTCCGGACAAGGCCCCCGCCAGCACCGCGGCGGTCCCGCCTTTGTAGTCCATGAGCGAGTGCAGGTCCTGAGGCACCCACCGGCGCAACGGCAGGCGTCCCAGGAGCGGACGAGAGATGATTCCAGCGGCGGCGCTCCGGTCCATGGCGCGGCGCACGCTCCGCCGGAGGCGCCCTTCCGGGTGCACCGGGGGTGGGACGAAGCTGGGGGCTGT
>NZ_JAAIYB010000648.1 GCF_010894475.1 Myxococcus vastator | reverse complement strand
GCAGGAGACGCCCGCCGACGCGGTCAGCCCTGCGTCCGCCGAAGACGCGGTGGAACCCACGCCAGAGACGCCTCCCCACGTGCCCAGGCCTCGCGGCGAATGGTGGCTGATTGGCCTGGGCGCGGTGGCTGCCTGCGCGGGCGTGGCCGTCACGTACCTGCTCGCGACGGGGAGCTGACGGGAGGCTCAGCCCGGAACGGGCCCCAGCCCCGCGCGTTCCACCAGGAGCCGGGCGAGCTGCTGATGGTGCCGGAAGAAGCTGGTGAAATGGACGAGCCCCGCCTTGCCCCGGATGGCGTAGACCGTCACGGGCCCCGGCAGGACATCGAGCTTGCGGATGTCCGCGAAGGTGAAGCGCCGCGTCCGCACCATGCCCTGGTACGTCAGGCCCCGGGCGTCCACGACGATGTGCGTGCGCCCGTAGTACATGAGCGACACGGCGAAGAAGAGGACGAAAAAGCCCGCTGAGAGGAAGGTCTTGAGCGGGACCTCATCGAAAAATCGGAGGAGGTACACCAGCACGGCAACCCAGAGGAGACCCGCGGCGGCCATGGCCGCTGCGAGGACCCGTCGGGGTCTGAAGACCTGCCGTCCGTTCGGTTCCGCGTCGCGCCCGCTCATTCATGGAAGCTAATGCTTGGGGCTGACACGGTCCACCTCCCCTCAGGCTTCCTGCCTGCCGGTCAACGCAGGCGCGCCGCCTTCTGTCGGGATTCCTCCTGGAGCTGGGGGCGGATGTCCGCGGCGGAAGAGGCGGCATAGCGCTCGTAGAGGTCGCGTGCCTCCAGCGTGCGTCCCATGGCACGGAAAGATTCGGCCAGTCCGTAAAGCGGTGACGCCGAGCCGGGCTCCAGCTCCAAGGCGTACTGATAGTCCGCCGCGGCTTCCGCGTAGCGGCGCAGGCCGATGTTGGCGCTGCCTCGCGCGACGAAGGCCACGGCCAGCATGGGCTCATGTTGGATGGCCTGGGTGAGGCTGGTCAGCGCGCCACTGAAGTCCTTGACTCCGATGCGCTGCACGCCCTGCTCATACGCCCGGCGCGCCAGCGCGCGCGTCGTGTCGGCCACGGGGCCGGAGCCCGGCGCCTGTCCCGCGGCCTGGGGAGAAGCGCCCGCCTGCGCCATCTTCGCCCGCGCGCGGTCGATGTTCTCCTTCGCGCTCTGCTGAATGGCCGCGTCCTTCGTGAGCGCGGTGGCACGCTCCCACCGCGCGACCGCCGGTCCGTAGTAGCCCAGCACCGCCAGCGCGTTCCCCAACTTGAACAATGCCTCCACGTGGCTCGCATCCGCGTGGGACGCATCCAGGAAGGCGAAGGCGGCCTCGCGGTAGCGGCGCTCCTTCATCAAGGCGTCGCCGTCGCGGATGCGCGACGCCGCCAGCGCCGGGTTGGACGTCGCGGCCTCCGCGGCAGGCGCCACCGAGGGCGGCGCGGTGGCCACCGGGAGCGGCTCGGCGCCCATGGCCTTCAGGTGCTCGGTCGCCTTGCGGACCCAGACCTGCTCCCCCTTGCGCTGCTCACGGGCGATGTACGCCTGGTACGCGGGAATCGCCTTGTCCTTCTGGCCGAGCTGCCGGTAGCTCTCCCCCAGCCCATAGAAGCCGTCCGCGTCGCCGGGCTCGAGCTCGGTGTAGCGCTCGTAGGCCCGCGCCGCGGTGGCCGCGTCCCCCGTCTTGCGCGCGGCATAGCCCAGGTTGAACCAGGCCATCTTGAAGCTGGGGTCCGCCTGCGTGGCGTCACGAAAGTGCGTGAGCGCCTCCCGCACCTGCCCCTTGCGGAAGAGCACGCTGCCCAGGCCATTGAGGGCGGAGGGATAGCCGGGCGTGTCAGCCAGGGCCTCGCGGTAGGCGGCGGCCGCGTCATCCCAGCGGCCACGCGCCAGCGCCGACTCCCCGCGCAGGAAGGCGTCCCGGGCCGCGGCGGAGGGCTCCGCGGCTCCCAGCAGCATTGCCGCGGACAGCGCGATGACGAACCTGCGCAAGACGACCATGACGGCTCCCGGGGTATCGACCCGGAAGCCGTAGCAGAAAAACCAGGGCCGCGTCAGCACGCCCGCGAGCGACGCCAGCCCTTCGCCTCCGCTCAGCTCCGGAACGGGTTCTGGAGCAGCACCGTCTCACCGCGGTCGGCGCCCACGGAGACGCACACCACGGGGACGCCGCTGACCTCTTCCACCCGGCGCACGTAGCGCTTGGCGTTCTCCGGCAGCTCGTCGAAGGTCCGCACACCGGCGATCTGCTCGTCCCAGCCCTGGAGCGTCTCGTAGATGGGCTTGACGCGCTCCAGGTCCTCGTAGTCCCCGGGCAGCTCCGTCACCTTCTGGCCGTCCAGTTCGTACGCGGTGCAGATCTGCAGCGTCTTGAGGCCGCTGAGCACGTCCAGCTTGGTGAGGGCCATGCCCCACAGGCCGTTGACGCGCGAGGCGTAGCGCAGCACCACGCCATCCAGCCAGCCGCAGCGACGGGGCCGGCCGGTGGTGGCGCCGAACTCGTCGCCCACCTTGCGCAGCTGGTCACCGGTGGCGTCGCTCAGCTCCGTGGGGAACGGACCGCCGCCCACGCGCGTGGTGTAGGCCTTGCTGATGCCCATCACCTTGTCGATGGCCGTGGGGCCCAGGCCCGAGCCCACCGCCGCGTTGCCCGCCACGCAGTTGGAGGACGTCACGAAGGGATAGGTGCCGTGGTCCACGTCCAGCAGCGTGCCCTGCGCGCCCTCGAAGAGGATGCGGGCGCCGCGGCGCACCTGACCGGACAGGTAGAGCGAGGCGTCGTGGACGAAGGGCTTGAGCCGCTCGCCCAGGGCGGTGAACTCCGCCAGCACCTGCGGCACCTCGAGCTGCGGCACCGGGTCGCCCGCCCGCGCGCACAGGTCCTTCAGTTCGTCCAGCGCCGCCGGCAGCCGGGCCTCGATGCGCGTGCGCAGCCGGTCCGCGTTGAGCAGGTCCCGCATGCGGATGCCGCGACGGGCCACCTTGTCCTCGTACGCGGGGCCAATGCCCCGGCCCGTGGTGCCAATGGCGCTGCCGCCGCGCGCCTTCTCGCGGAAGCTGTCCAGCAGCTTGTGCCACGGGAAGATGACGTGGGCATTGTCGGAGATGAGGAGCTGCGCGTCGTCCTTGAGGAAGCCGCGCACCTTCAGCGCGTCAATCTCTCCGACGAGGACGGCAGGGTCCACCACCACTCCGTTGCCAATCACACACGTCTTACCAGGGTGGAGGATGCCCGAGGGAATCAGGTGGAGAACGGTCTTCTGTCCGCCCACCACCAGCGTGTGGCCCGCGTTGTTGCCGCCCTGGAAACGGACGACGACCTGGGCGTGCTCGGTGAGCAGGTCAACGACCTTGCCCTTCCCCTCATCTCCCCACTGCGCTCCGATGACGACGACGTTCGGCATGGTGCTCGCCGCTTAGCACGCGGGGGGGGCCGGGTGACAGTGTTCCGCGAAGCCACAATGCAGGGCCTGGCAGGCTGCCTTCTCCCTCCCATCCCATTCACCCCTGGCCTCACCGCGTGCCACTGCCCGTGCTGCCCCCGCGAGCCGCCCGGCGGCCTCCTCCAGGC
>NZ_JAAIYB010000647.1 GCF_010894475.1 Myxococcus vastator | reverse complement strand
CCCATGCCCCCGCGCAAAGTGAAGCCGAAGAAGGCCCCGGTCCTGCCCGGGCCCAAGGCACCCGACCGTCCCGAGCGGACCCCGCGGCGAGGGCCCCCGAAGAAGACGGTCGTCGTCCTGTCCCGCAAGCGCGCGCTGTACTCCACGCGGCGGCTGGTGGCCGCCATCCGCGCGCGGGGCCACCGCCCGCTGGTGCTGGACACGCTGCGTTGCTGCCTGCTGCTCGCGCAAGACGCACCGCGCATGACGTACCGCGGCGTGGAGGTGCGTGGCGTGGACGTGGTGGTGCCGCGCATCGGCGCGTCCATCACCGCCTATGGCCTGGCGGTGGTGAACCACTTCGAGCTGATGGGCGTGCCCGTCCTCAACCCGCCCACGTCCATCGCGCGCAGCCGCGACAAGCTGCGCGCGCTGCAGTTCCTGTCGCGCTCCGGGCTGGACATCCCCCGCACCGTCATGGCGCACGACCGCAGCAACGTGCGCCGGCTGGTGGAGGAGGTCAACGGGCTGCCCGTCATCATCAAGCTCATCAGGGGCACCCAGGGCGTGGGCGTGATGATCGCGCACACGCTGTCGGAGGTGCAGACCATCCTCGACACCTTCTGGGACCTGGGACAGGAAATCGTGCTCCAGGAGTTCGTCGCGGAGAGCGAGGGGCGGGACGTACGGGCCCTCGTCGTGGGCGACCGCGTGGTGGGCGCCATGCGGCGCAAGGCCAAGTCCGGTGAGTTCCGCTCCAACATCCACCGCGGCGGCGAGGGGAAGGCAATCGAGCTGACCGAGCCCTACATGGAAGCCGCCGTGCGGGCCGCGCGCGTCGTCGGGTTGGAGGTCGCGGGCGTGGACATGCTGGAGGGTCGCGCCGGGCCCCGGCTGATGGAAATCAACTCCAGCCCGGGCTTCGAGGGCCTGGAGCGCGCCACGCAGCGGGACATCGCGGGAGCCATCATCGACCACGCGCTGAAGTACGCCGAGGCGAAGCGCGCCGGGTGAGCGCGAACCCGGGGTCCGCCGAGGTCGCTCGCCTGCTTTCAAGCAGCCGCACAGCCGGGGCAAGGCACCTTGCATGCTCCTCAGGAACTCAGGAATGCCTTCGTGGCCCGTGTGTCCTGGGGAGTTGGCAGCGACGCGGGTGGCCCTCTAATCTGGCGGCCCTCAAATGAAAACGCTGCACAAGCCGCTGCAGATCACCGTCTACCAGGACGTGCTTTGTTCCTGGTGCTACCTCGCCGACCTGCGCCTGGAGGTCTTGCGCCAGGAGCTGGGCGAAGCCGTCCGCTGGAGCGTCAGGCCGTATCCGCTGCGCGTCCATGACGTGCTGCCCACGATGCGCGAACAACGCGCGTTGGTGGAGGAGGTCCAGCGCGCACAGCGCGAACCAGACGCCGCCGCGCACCTGTTGTCCACGGACCTGTGGCTCGGGGGAGATCCACCGCGCACCAGCGTGCCGGCGTTGGCGGCGCTGGAAGCGGCGCGGCTGCAGGGCCCGCAGGCGCGCGCGTTCCTCGCGCGCGCCATGCAGCGCGCGGCGCTGGAGCAGGGCGTCAACGTGTCCCGCTCGGACGTGGTGTTCGAGCTGGCCTCGCGCGTGGGCCTGGCGATGGACGAGTTCTCCGCGGCCTTCCGCTCGGAGGAGACGCGCCGCCTCATCCTCGACGAGCACCAGGATGCCACCCACCGCGGCGTGCGCGGTGTGCCCACGCTCGTCATCGGCGGCCGGTGGATGCTGTGCGGCCTGCGGGAGCTGACCGAGTACCGCGAGCACATCCTCGCGTGCCTGGGCAAGGTGTCCGTGCCCCGCTCGGGTTCGCCCGAGCGCGTGGTGCACTGAGGCCCCTCACCCTCCCGGAGGCCCTGCGCGCGACAGGCGCGCAAGGCCCCGCGTGGCGGAAGGGCTCAGGCCTCTTCGGCGCCGTTGCTGAGCGCCAGGGCGAGCCCGGCCATCAGCAACTGCAAGAAGCCCAGGGCGGGAATCACGGGCACGCAGCAGAGGAGCACGCTCAGCATGGCGAGCAAGCCTCCCAGCAATATCGTTCCAATCATGGGCAGGCGCTGCCCCCGCGCGTAGACGAAGCAGCGGCGCAGCGTCTCCACGACGCCGGGCGATTCGGTCCGGGCCAGCTCCGGCTGCATGAGGATGAGCGGCGAGAGGAGCCACCCGCCCGGGAAGATGTAGAGCGCGATGGCCACCAGCCCCATCACCGCGAGGCCCGGCACCATGGGCGTCAAGGCCGCGTCCAGCTCCGAGGGCGGCAGGTCCTTCAACGCCATCAACTCCGACCAGGACAGGGTGCCGGTCGCCAGCCCCGCGCCCAGCGCCCCCACGACGATGAGCACCAGGAGCGGGAGCATCAACAGGAAGGACAGGAAGAGGGTCCCCAGGTACTGGGGAATCTTGCCGAACTGGCTGAACATCCGCGCCAGGTCCGCGCGCCGGCCGCTGAGCACGTCCATGCACATCCGAAGGAGGCCCAGCGTCATCGCGCCCTGGATGGCGTAGGAGCCGATCATCCCGATGATGAAGCCCAGGATGGTGACGATGATGCTCTCCGTCAGGCCGCTGACGACGGAGAAGATTTGCGAGACGACCTGCCCCGCGAAGGACCCCGCCAGGAAGATGAGCACGCCGACACAGAGCATCACCCACTCGCGCTTGAACACATCCCAGGACAACGCCATCAGCCCGGAGATGCTCCAGTTCTCACGGGTCAGCGGAAAGGCCTGTCCCACGCCCTCGCGCTGACGGCAGGCCGGACACCAGGCTTGCGAGTCGCCTTCGCTGCACGTGCGGCACATGAAGTTGCCGCAGCGGGAGCAGGTGCCCACTGCTTCGAATGCCGGGTGGAGCGGACAGCTCGCGCCCGAAGTGAACTCAGTCTCCGCCATGGTGCGTCTCCCCACGCGCCGCGGCTCACCCTACGGGGACAAGCAGCGCGCACATTTCCCCCTACACCACCCGGGCGGTGTCCACCAGAGGACGAAGGGCGCTATCCTGGGGCTGGCGGAGGCCTGAAGGGGGACTGCACCCGGGCGTGAATTTTCTCCATGCCCGTCCGTCTTCCTCGCGTGGCCGCAAGGTGGACGGCCCGTCCGTCCACTCCGCCCAGGAGAGTCACCACATGCGCCGCCTGCTCGCCCTCGCCGTTCCGCTCGCACTGATGATGGGCACTGGATGTGTTGCCCACGTCCACGGTCCGGCGCGTCACGCCCCGGTTCAGGTCATCGAGTACAGCTATTCGAGCGACCACCCCATCCCCGATGACTTCGGCGGCGGCTGGTGCCCGTACTCGCACGTGCACGTCCACGACTACGAGCCGACCACGACGTACTACGCCTACTCGGACAACGCGTACTACTACAGTGGCCCCTCGGTGGTCTGGTACTGGAACGACCACCCGCACGCGCACGGCGGCCTCTGCAACATGCACGGGCGCCACTCCCACGACTACTACCCGAATGGGGGCAACATCTACCGCTACGAGCGCAACCGCGGCTACGTGTGGAGCCGCACGCACAGCGCCTCCGCGGGCTACGGCTACGTGCGCCCCGCGACGCGCCCCAACGC
>NZ_JAAIYB010000646.1 GCF_010894475.1 Myxococcus vastator | reverse complement strand
CAGGGGACTCGGGCGCGCGAGGTGGGGCAGGCGATGCTGAGCCAGGTGGACGGGCTCGCGTCGGAGATTCGCCGGCCGGTGCGAGGCATCCGCGTGGGCGACGAGGCGCTGACCGCGCTGGAGCCTCGCCTGCGCCTGTATGGCGCGTGGTGTGACACCTCCCGCAAGCTGGACGCGCTCCCGGCGGAGCTGCGTCCGGAGCAGGCGAGCCAGTTGCTGACGGAGGTGGAAGGCGCGCTGCGCGCGGAGGACAGCGCCACCGACCGCCTGGACAGCCTCGCCGTCAAGGTGCGGGAGCTGGACGTGGACGGGCTGGCGCGCGCCGGGCTGGAGGCGCGGTTGCAGGACATCGACCGGCAGGCGCAGACGCTGGTGGACCAGCACAGTGGAGACTCGCTGGGCTTCCGGCTCAAGTTCGAGCTGATGTCCCCGCTGGAGTCCGTCCGGAAGCAACTGGCCCAGGGCGCGCTGGACGCGGCCCGGCGGCAGCTCGAGTCCGCTCGCCGCTCCTACTTCGACATCCTGTGCGAGGAGCTGTCCGAGGCCCTGGCGGCCCGCACACCGCCGCGCGGCTTCACGGAGGAGGAGTGGGCCGTCCTGACCCAGCGCGTGAAGTCCCTGCTGGAGAGGGCCCGGGAGCGGGCCAACACCAACGTCGATGACGCCGTCCGCATGTACCAGGGCGCGCATGCCGCCTACGTGCGCCAGCTCATCGAGGAGATGCGCGGCGCGGTGGACGAGGCGCGGCAGGTCAGCGAGTCCGACGCACAGACGCAGGCGCTCGAGGACGTGGAGGCGCTCCTGGGCGAGGCCCAGGGCCTCCTGGTGACCGCGTCTTCGCACGAGGCCGCGGTGAAGTACGGCGAGGCGCGCGTCCGGTTCGTCTCCGCCAGCCAGTCCCAGCGGACGGCGCGGAGCATCCTCCTGGAGTCCGCGTTGGGGGATGTGGGAGAGGGGGCGCCCGCCGTGCCTCCGCCCACCGCGCCCAGTGGAGGCAGCATCCCCGCGCTGCCGGAGGCGCCCGCGGGGGCGCCCGCGCTGGGCGACTTCGAGGGCATTCCGCTGCCGTCGCCCCGTCACATGTGGCTGGTGGAGCTGGGCGTGCTGGCGCTGCTCACCACGGTGGCGGTGGGGCTGGGGCTTCAGTTGCTCAACGTCTTCTCGCCCACGTGGGGCGGCTTCGGCGCGGGCATGACGGCCTTCCTCTGGGGCTTCGGCCTGCACCAGGTGGGCAACGCCACCTTCGAGGGAATCACCGGGCTGCTGACGCGCGTGGAGCGGCCGGCCACGCCTCCGCCGGCCGCCTGAGCCGCGCGGGTTACCGCTGCCGGTCCTGGATGGCCTTCGCGGCGATGCGGTCCACCACGCCCGGGGCTACCAGCTTGAGGAACTGGGCGACGCGGGCCTTGGTCGTCATGACCACCTCGCGCTCGCGCCGCTCCATGGCGCGCAGGATGATGGCCACGCAGGTGTCCACGTCCATGTTGCCCGCGCTCTCGTCGTGCTTGCTCCGCCGCACGGGCTGGCCGTCCGCGCCCAGCGCGCTGTCGCGGATGTTGGTGGCGACGAAGCCGGGGCACACCACCGTCACGTCCACGCCGGTGCCGCGCAGCTCGATGCGCAGCGAGTCGAAGAAGCCGTGCATGGCGTGCTTGCTGGCCGCGTAGCCGCTGCGGTTGGGTACGCCCGTCTTGCCCGTGAGGGACGACACCGCCACCACCCGCCCGCGCCGGGCCTTGAGGTGGGGCAGGGCGTGGTGGGTGCAGTACACCGCGCCCAGGTAGTTGATGCGCATCAGCCGGTCGAAGAGGGACAGGTCCTTCACCTCGTCCACGCGCGCGTCCATCGTCACGCCCGCGTTGTTGACGAGCACGTCGATGCCGCCGAACGCCTCCGCCGCGCGCTCCACCAGGCGGCGGCAGGCCTCCGCGTCACCGACATCGGTGGGCACCACCACCGCGCGCCCGCCGGCCGCCTCGCACCGGGCCTTCACCCGCTGGAGCGCTTCCTCGTTGCGCGCCGCCAGCACCAGGTTGGCGCCGCGTCCGGCCAGCACCACCGCCAGCGCCTCGCCAATGCCCGCCGAGGCGCCCGTGACGACCACCGTTTTTCCTCGCATGGCGCGCATTCTGGCCCCTCGCCGCCAGAGGGGCCCGGAAAAAATCCGACCACCGGGTGACACTTCAATTCGGGTCCGGTGTTCCGGTCGCGCCAACGTGTTTTCGCGACAGGAAAAGACACCATGCCGTCCATCGCCGTTCTCGCCCAGGCGCACCCGGAGCAGCTGGGCTGGCTCAGCAGCAAGCTGCTGGGGGTGACGCTTACGTCCGCGGAGTGGGTGCTGTGGGTGCTGGTGTGCCTGTCGGTGCTCTCCATCGCCATCATGCTGGAGCGCACGGTGTACTTCGCCCGTCACCGGCTGCCGGACTCGGAGGCCCTGTCGGTGCGGCTGTCGCGCGGTGAGCTGGACGCGGTGAAGGCCGCCATCCAGGGGCGTCAGGGCATGGAGGCCGCCATCCTGCGCGAAGGGCTGGCGTGCGCCGACCAGGGCGCGGACACGGTGGAGCAGGTGATTGCCTCCACGCTGTCGCGGGAGCGCCCGCGCTACGAGCGCTTCCTGTCGTACCTGGGCACGCTGGGCAACAACGCGCCCTTCATCGGGCTGTTCGGCACGGTGCTGGGCATCATCAAGGCCTTCAATGACCTGGGGAAGATGAACGCCCAGGGCGGCGGCGGGGCCATGCAGCAGACCGCCATGGCGGGCATCTCCGAAGCGCTCGTCGCCACGGCCGTGGGCCTGGCGGTGGCGATTCCGGCGGTGGTGGCCTTCAACGTCTTCAGCCGTCAGCTCAAGACGCTCACCAGCCGCGCCAACGCCCTGGGCCACGCGCTGGTGGGCAGTCTCCGCTCGGAGGCCCGTTAGGCCATGGCGGGCGGCGCGCAGGACAACGACGACGAAATCACCGGCATCAACGTCACCCCGCTGGTGGACGTGGTGCTGGTGCTGCTCATCATCTTCATGGTGACGGCCAACTTCATCGTCCGCGAGACGGTGGAGGTGGACCTGCCCCGCGCCGCCAACGGCGGTGAGACGGTGCAGGGCCTGGTCAACGTGGTGCTGGACAAAGAGGGCAAGCTCTTCTTCGACGGCGCCGAGATGACCGAGAAGGACCTGGAGGCCAAGCGCGTCCAGGCGGTGGCCAAGGACAAGGAGACGCGCGCCATCATCAGCGCCGACCAGTCGATACCCTACGGCCGCGTCATGCGGCTCATCGACGTGGTGAAGGGCCAGGGCATCGCGAAGTTCGCGCTCAACATCGAGAAGGACGTGGCCCCCGCGGCCGCGCCCGCGGCCCCCTGAGGCAAGGCGTCCCTTCATGAGTCAGGCGGTCCTCGACAACGCTCTCACGACGCCCCGACGCGACCGCTCGCTGGCCGTGGTGGGCGTCTTCCTGCTCGTGTCGCTGGGGCTTCACGTCGGCGGCTTCTGGGCGCTCGGAGAAGGCGACTCGCGCTCGCGCCCCGCGCCCAGGCGCCCCGTGGAGATGGTGATGGTGGAGGTGGTG
>NZ_JAAIYB010000645.1 GCF_010894475.1 Myxococcus vastator | reverse complement strand
CCGCCATGCCGGGCGCCGCCGCGAAGGCACGGCAGGGGCCGCCGCCCATCCCCGTGGTGTCGCGAGACCGGCCGCTGCCGCTGTCGTTCTCACAGCAGCGGCTCTGGTACATGGACCGGTTGGAGCCGGGGAACGTCGCCTACAACAACGCCGTCGCGTTCATGCTGAGCGGCGCGCTCGACGTGGCGGCGCTGACCCAGGCGTTCAATGCGGTGGTGGCCCGGCACGAGGCGCTCCGGACCACCTTCGCCCAGGTGGGCGCGGACGCGGTGCAGGTCATCGCGCCAACGTTGGAGGTTCCCATCCCCTTGCTCGTGGCGGAGGGGGCGAGCGAGGACGTCGTCGCGAGCTGGGCCCGTGAAGAGGCGCGCCGTCCCTTCGACCTGGAGCAGGGGCCGCTGCTCCGGGCGATGTTGCTCCGGCGGGGCGACACCGAGCACGTCCTGCTGCTCACGCTCCATCACATCATCTCGGACGGCTGGTCCGCTGGCGTGATGGTGCACGAGGTAGCCCGCTTGTACGAGGCCGCGAAGACGGGCCAGCCCGCGGCGCTGCCCGCGTTGCCCGTGCAGTACGCGGACTATTCCGTCTGGCAGTTGGAGTGGATGAAGGGCCCCGCGCTGAAGTCCGAACAGGACTGGTGGCGCGAGGTGTTGACGGGCGTGCCCGTGCTCCAGCTTCCAACGGACAGGCCTCGTCCCGCGGTGCAGACCTACGAGGGCGAGCGGCGCGCCGTCACCCTCCCGCGCCCGCTGACCGAGGCCCTGGCCTCCGTGGGCCGGCGGGTGGGGGCGACGCCCTTCATGGTGCTGATGGCCGCGTGGCAGGCCTTGCTCCACGCGTACTCGGGGCAGGAGGACTTCGCGGTGGGCACGCCGGTGGCCGGCCGGAACCGCCCGGAGGTCGAGCCGTTGATGGGGTGCTTCATCAACTCCATCGCCCTGCGTGCGGACCTGGCTGGCGACCCGGCCTTCGCGGAGCTGGTGGGCCGCGTGCGCCGGACCGCGCTGGAGAGCTTCGCCCACCAGGAGGTGCCCTTCGAGAAGCTGGTGGAGGCGCTGCACGTCCCGCGCGACCTCAGCCACACGCCCATCTTCCAGACGATGCTGGTGCTCCACAACACGCCCACGCCGGAGCTGTCGCTGGCGGGGCTCCAGCTTCGCGGCCGGCCCGTCCACACGGGGGCCACCAAGCTGGACCTGACCCTGGAGCTCGCGGAGACGCCAGCGGGCCTGAGCGGCGGCATCGAATACAACACGGACCTCTTCGACGCGGACACCATCGCGCGGCTCGCGGGGCACCTGCTCCGCCTGTTGGAGGCGGTGGCGGCGGCGCCGGAGCTGCGGCTGTCGCAGCTCGAGCTGCTGACCGGGGCCGAGCGCCAACGGTTGCTGGTGGAGTGGAACGCCTCGCCGCTGCCTGGCGTCGCGGCGGTGGACAGCGTCCCGGCGCGCTTCCTGGCGCAGGTGGCGCGCACGCCGGACCGGGTGGCGGTGGAGGACGGCCATCAGGCGATGACGTATCGCGAGCTGGCCGGACGGTCGGGGCACATCGCCGGGTACCTGTCGGCGCGAGGCGTGGGACAGGGGGCCATCGTGGCGCTCGCGCTGGCACATCCCTCGGAAGTGGTGGTGGGGCTGCTCGGCGTGATGCGCGCGGGGGCGGCGGCCGTCGTGCTCGACCTGGACCACCCGATGGAGCGCCTCGCGGGGCTGCTCGCGGATACGCGAGCCAGCGGGGTGCTCACCACGGAGGCTTCACGCGCCCGGGTGCCCACGCGCGAGGGGACGGAGGTCCTCCTCCTGGACTCCGTGCCCGCCAGCCTGGAGGCGCCGCCCAGCGCCCCGGCCGCGGACGACGCGGCGTGTGTCGTCTACACGTCGGGGTCCACGGGGACGCCGCGGGGGGTGGTGATGGAGCACCGGCAGCTGGTGTCCGCGACGCTCGCGCGGCACGAGGTCTACGGCGCGCCGGGCGTGGTCATGTCCCTGGCGCCGTTCACCTTCGATGCCTCGCTTGCGGGCCTGCTGTGGTCCTTGTTCGGTGGCGGCACGCTGCGCTACCCGGAGGCGGAGGAGCGCGAGGACCCACGCAGGCTGGCGGAGCGGGTCGTGCGCTCGGAGGTCACGCACTTCATCTCCGTGCCCGCCCTCTATGGGCAGGTGCTCGCGGCGGCGCCTCCGGGCGGCCTGCCGAGCCTGCGCGCGGTGAGCGTGGGCGGCGAGGCGTGTCCGGTGGAGCTCACGCGAGCGCATCACGACGCGCTGCCCTCGGTCCCCTTGTTCAACGAGTACGGCCCCACGGAGGCCACCATTTGGAGCACGGTGCACCGGGTTCGCGCGGACGCACCGGGCCGCGTGCCCATTGGTCGCGCGGTGCCGGGGGCGCGGGTGTACCTGCTGGATTCGCGGCGCAACCTGGTGCCGCAGGGGGCCCCCGGCGAGGTGTACGTGGGTGGCGCGGGGGTGGCGCGAGGGTATCTGGGCCAGCCCGCGCTGACGGCCGAGCGCTTCGTGGAGGACCCGTTCGATGGACGTCCGGGCGCCCGCATGTACCGCACGGGCGACGTGGCCCGCTGGCGCGCGGACGGAGCGTTGGAGTTCGTGGGCCGCGTGGACCGGCAGGTGAAGGTGCGGGGCTTCCGCATCGAGCCAGGTGAAGTGGAGGCCGCGCTGCTCGCGAGCCCCCAGGTCAAGGACGCGGCCGTCATGGCGCGTGTGGACGGGCGTGGCCCTGGCCGCCTCGTGGCCTACGTCGTGCCTTCGCGGGAGGGCGCGGACAGCGCACCCGACGCCGCGGCCTTGAAGGCGTGGCTGATGTCCCGGCTGCCGCCGTACATGGTCCCCTCGGCGTTCGTCCCGCTCGATGCGCTGCCACGCACCCGGCACGGCAAGGTGGACTTCCGGGCGTTGCCCACGCCGGAGCGGCCCTCGGCGGATGCGCAAGGGCCCGTGGCGGCGCCGCGCTCGGAGGTGGAGGAGACCCTCGCGGCGCTCTGGCGCGACGTCCTCTCGGTGGAGCGCGTGGGCATCCACGACGACTTCTTCGAGCTGGGCGGTGATTCCATCCTGGGCCTGCAAATCGTCACCCGGGCGCGCGCGGCGGGCATCGAGTTGTCGCCGAAGCAGTTGTTCCAGAATCCGACGGTGGCGCGGCTCGCGGCGGTCGCGGGGACGCGCCTCGCGGTGCAGGCCGAGCAAGGCCCCATCACCGGGCCCGTGGCGCTGACCCCCATCCAGCACTGGTTCTTCGAGCTGGCGCTGGAGGATGCGCACCATTGGAACATGTCCCTGCTGTTGGAGGCGAAGGCGCCGCTGGACGCCGCGCTGTTGCAGCGGGCGCTGGGGCACCTGCTGGAACACCATGACGCGCTCCGGCTGCGCTTCGCTCCCGGTGACGAGGGCTGGCACCAGTCCGCCTCCGCGCCAGGAGAGGCCGTCACGGTGGCTCACGTGGACCTGTCCTCCGTGCCTGAATCCGAACAGCCGGCGGCGCTGCTTCGGCACGCCGACGCGGCGCAAGGGCGCCTGCGGTTGGAGGGGCCTCTGGTCCAGGGGGTGGTGCTGGAG
>NZ_JAAIYB010000644.1 GCF_010894475.1 Myxococcus vastator | reverse complement strand
GTGCTGGGCGACGGGGGCCTCACGGGGGGCCTCACGTTCGAGGGGCTCAACAACGCGGGAGGCAGCCACCTGCCGTTGGTCGTCGTCCTCAACGACAACCAGATGTCCATCAGCGCCAACGTGGGGGCCATCCCCGCGCTGCTGCGCACCCGCGAGGCGCGCGACTTCTTTGAAGGCCTGGGCTTCACCTACCTGGGCCCGGTGGATGGGCATGACCTGCCCGCGCTGATTCGCGCGCTGCGCGAGGCCCGTGCCTCGTCGCGGCCCGTGGTGGTGCATGCGCTGACGCTGAAGGGGAAGGGCTTCCCGCCGGCGGAGGCCGACACGCAGACGCGCGGGCATGCCATGGGCCCGTATGAGTGGCGCGACGGCAAGCTGGTGCGCTCGCGCGGCGGCCAGCCGACCTTCAGCGAGGCCTTCGCGGCGGTGTTGGAGGACGCCATGGCCCGGGACGCACGCGTGGTGGCGGTGACGCCCGCGATGCTGGAGGGCTCGGCGCTCAACGCGCTCAAGGCGCGCTTCCCGGACCGCGTGCACGACGTGGGCATCGCGGAGCAGCACGCCGTCACCTTCAGCGCGGGGCTGGCCGCGGCCGGCGCGCGTCCGGTGTGCTGCATCTATTCGACGTTCCTCCAGCGCGCGTACGACCAGGTCATCCACGACGTGTGCCTGCCAGGCCTGCCCGTCGTCTTCGCCGTGGACCGCGCGGGGCTGGTGGGCGCGGACGGGGCGACGCACCAGGGCACCTACGACGTGGCGTCCTTGCGCCCGCTGCCGGACCTGCACCTGTGGTCGCCCATGGTGGGGGAGGACCTGGCGCCGATGCTGGACACCGCCCTGGCGGCGCCGCGCGCCTCCGTCATCCGCTTCCCACGTGGCACGCTGCCGCTCCTGCCCGAAGGCGTGGGCGCGGAGGCGGTACCGCTGCGGGGGGCGCGCTGGCTGCTTCGCGCGGAGCAGCCCCGGCTGACGCTGGTGACGTTGGGCCCCCTGGGCATCGCCGCGCTGGAGGCCGCGCGGGGCGAGCCCGGCTGGAGCGTGCTGGATGCGCGCTGCGCTTCGCCTCTGGATGAAGCCGCCTTGCTGGAGGCTGGCCGGTCCGGTCATGTCGTGGTGGCCGAGGAGGGCACCACGCGCGGTGGGCTGGGCAGCGCTGTGCTGGAGCTCTTCGCGGCGCACGGGCTGATGGCCCGCGTCCGGTTGCTGGGCATGCCCGATGCGTTCGTTCCCCATGGGGACGCGCGGGTTCAGCGCGCGGCGCTGGGGTTGGACGCGGCGGGACTGCGGAGCGCGGGCCGGGCGCTGCTGGAAGGGGACGGACGGTGAAGCCTCGCAAGGAGCGGGTGGACGTGCTGGTGGTGGAGCGCGGGCTGGCCGAGTCGCGCACCAAGGCCCAGGCGCTCATCCTGGCCGGGCAGGTCGTGGTGGATGACCAGCGCGTGGACAAGCCCGGGACGCTGATTCCGCAGGAGGCGGAGCTGCGCCTCAAGGGCGAGGTGATGCCCTACGTGTCGCGCGGCGGCTTGAAGCTGAAGGGCGCCATCGACCGCTTCGGGCTGGACGTCCGGGGTCGGGTGGCCGCGGACATCGGTGCCAGCACCGGCGGCTTCACGGACTGCCTGCTCCAGCACGGGGCCACGCGCGTCCATGCGATTGACGTGGGCTACGGACAGCTCCACGAGAAGCTGCGCACGGACCCGCGGGTGCGCTCGCGCGAGCGCGTCAACGCGCGCTACCTCACGGAGGAGGACCTGCCGGAGAAGGTCGGCGTGGTCGTCATCGACGTGAGCTTCATCTCCCTCACGCAGGTGCTGCCGTCGGTGCTGACGTACCTGGAGCCGGGCGGCCTGTTGGTGGCGCTGGTGAAGCCCCAGTTCGAGGTGGGGCCGGACCGGGTGGGGAAGGGCGGCGTGGTGCGGGATGTCGCCGCCCGGCAGGGCGCCATCGACACCGTGACGGCGTTCGTCCGCGAGCAGGGCCTGGAGGTGCTCGGGTTGATGGACTCCACGGTGCCCGGGCCCGCCGGCAACGTGGAGGCGCTCCTCGTTGCCAGCAGGCCCTGAGCCCGCGCGCTACGGCCGGTAGCGGCGGTAGTCGGACAGGGGCAGCGTCTGCACCACGTCGAAGCCGGTGCGGATCCACAGCCGGCCTTCCGGGTCGATGGCTCCGCCCAGGCTGCCGACCACCTGGTGGCGGAACAGCTCCCGGGCCTCGCCACCGGACGTCTGGTCCACGGCGACGATTTCGTTGGGCAGCGTCGGCGCGCCATCCAGTCCGCGGGCCGGCGCGTTGAGCAGGAAGAGCTCCGGCGAGTTCGGCCGGCGCAGCACCTGGAGCACGTTGAGCGCGCCATTCGCGTCGATGGAGCGGTTGTCCCGGTTGCGAATCTGCCCCGACGCGTCGAGGAACCACACGCGCTGCTGGCCCACCGCGACGAGGCGCGAGGCGCCCGGGTGGTAGAGGATGTGCGCCAGCGGCACCGGGAGCGCGGGGCTGGTCCACTGGAGCCGCGCGCCCTCGCACTCGTCCTGGTTCGCGGCGCACGCGATGACCTGTGACTGCTCCGAGCCGAGCTGGAGGCCCAGGAAGAGCGTGTTGCCGGTGTCATTGAAGGCGCCCAGGGGGAGGCGCTCGTTGCGCGCGAAGGTCCGCAGCTTGTACGCGACCCGGGCCGTGCCTCCCGCGCCCTGCTCTCCCGTCTCGCCCGCGTACAGCTCGGTGACGGTGACGTCCGTGCGCGAAGCATCCGGGCCCGTGCCCAGGGACGCGATGAGAATCATCCCGTCCGCGCGAACCAGGGGTGGGGCGATGACGCTCTCCAGCGTCGTGGGTGCGTAGAGCCACTTGACCTCGGCTACGCTCTCCGACGTGCCGTTGGGGTTGTGGGACAGGCGGCGCACCTCGTCGATGCGGTTGACGATGATGGCGTCACCGCCCGGCAGCACGGTGAGCTGCGTGGGGCCGATGTCCGTCGTCGTGCGCGCGGTGATGCGCAGGTCGGCGTCCACGGCGAAGGCGCCCACGTTCGGGGTCCACACCCAGCGCTTGCCGCTGGTGGGGTTGCGCTCCGTGATGACCGTCTCGGGGGTGCAGGCGATGGGCATCCCGACAGTGCCCGTCACGTTGCCGCTGAGGTCCACGCGGTACAGCGTGGAAATCTCCGTCGGAGGGACGCCGCAGCCCACGAACGTGGGGTTCGCGCTGGTGCCGTCGATGACGAAGTGGTCGGTGACGACCTGGCCGGCGTTCTGCGGCTCCACGATGCGCCGCTGCACCGGGAAGTAGGAGACAGGCGCGGGCTGCGAGCGATTCGTGCGCCCGTCGGAGCACGTGGCCACCGCGTTCAGCGACAGGTTCGCGGCCAGTCCCACGGTGGCGTAGGGGATGTCATTGCGCTCCAGCGTCAGCGTCATCGTACCGCCGCTGTGCGGGAAGGTCCGGAGCAGGGTCTCCCGGTCGTTGACGTTGAGCGTCGAGCCGCCCTCGCAGCCAGACACCGTGACGATGACCTGGAGCTTGTCGTCGGAGATGATGCCTGCGGGCACCGTCAGGGCGACCTGGGGGGGATCCGGCG
>NZ_JAAIYB010000643.1 GCF_010894475.1 Myxococcus vastator | reverse complement strand
GGGCTGTACAGGGGGAGGAGGCCGGTCCCCCGCCGCTGTCGCCAAGACTGTTCACTGAACGTTCCACCCCCGGTGAATTCGGGGGCGTGTGGCCTCTGGGCCGTTTCTGCCGGACACTGCGGGCGGCATGCGCACTCCGGGGCAGCGAGCCCGCGCTCTCGAGCGGGGGTTCATCGGGTGGTTCTTCTTCGTGGGGCTCGTCCTGGCACCGCCGGGCATGGCCCTGGACCCGCAGCGTCGTGTCTCGCAGTACAGCCAGGACACGTGGCGCAGTGATGACGGGCTGCCGCAGAACAGCCTGCTGTCCATGGTGCAGACGCGCGACGGCTACCTCTGGCTGGGCACGTGGGAGGGGCTGGCCCGCTTCGACGGCGCGCGCTTCACCGTGTTCGACAAGCGCAACGCGCCGGAGCTGCGCAACCACACCATCAAGGCGCTCGCGGAGGACGCGTCGGGCACGCTGTGGATGGGCACGGGCCAGGGGCTGGTGGCGTACCGCAAGGGACGCTTCGAGCGCGCCATGGGTGCCGCCGCGCCGCTGGATTCCGCGCGGGTGGAGACGCTGGTGGCGGCGGATGGCGTGCTCTGGGTGGGGACGACGACGGGCCTCTGGCAGGTGCCGCTGGGCCCGGGCGTGGCGCGCCAGTACACGGTGGCGGATGGCCTGCCCGCCTCCCACATCACGGCGCTGACGCCCGGGGAGGGCACGTCGCTCTGGGTGGGCACGCCCGAGGGGCTGGCCCGCTGGGTGGATGGGCGCGTGGAGCCCGCGCCGTTCCCCTTCCCCGGGCCGGAGCCCCGGCCCTACGTGATGGCGCTGCGCCGCGACGCGACGGGCGTGCTCTGGCTGGGGACGAAGGCGGGCCTCTATTCGTGGAATGGCGTGGTGGCCTGGCGCTTCACGACCGATGAAGGCCTGCCGTCCCTGGTCGTCAGCGCGCTGTACGCCGACGGTGACGGCAACCTCTGGGTGGGCACGCACCGCGGCGGCCTGACGCGGCACAACGCGAAGGGCTTCAGCGAGCCGGTGCCCGGCATGCAGTGGATGGCGGAGTCCGCGGTGCTGTCGCTGCTGGAGGACCGGGACGGCCACCTCTGGGTGGGCACCTATTCGGGCCTGATGCGCCTGCGTGACGGCCCCTTCGCCACGTATGGCATCCCCGAGGGCCTGGCCGACGAGACGGTCAGCGCCGTGCTGGAGGACCGCCGCGGCACGCTGTGGCTGGGGACCACCAGCGGCCTGTTCCGGTACGAGAACCGCACGTTCCACCACGTGGGCGCCGAGCAGGGCCTGCCGGAGAGCGTCATCCCCGCGCTGCACGAGGCACCCGACGGGACGCTGTGGGTGGGCACGCTCTCCGGCGCCTACCGGTATGACGGCCAGCGCTTCACGCGGGTGTCGCGCGCGCAGGGGCTGCCGCACGACGTGGTGACGGCCATCCTGGTCGACTCGCGGGGCGACACGTGGCTGGGCACGCAGACGGGGCTGGCGCGGATGCATGGCGGCGGCGTGACGGTGTACGGCCCGAAGCAGGGCTTCACCAACCCCATCATCGTCATGGTGGAGGACACGCGCGGCCGGGTGTGGCTCGGCTCGGACACGGGGCTGGCGCGCTGGGACGGCGAGCAGAAGGGCTTCCAGCGCTTCACGCAGCAGGACGGGCTGCCTGGGGACCTGGTGCTGGCGCTGCACGCGGACCCGGACGGCACGGTGTGGGTGGGCACGGAGACGGGGCTGGGCCGGTGGCGCGAGGACACCTGGGCGCGCTTCACCGTCGCGCAGGGCCTGTACGACGACGCGGTGTTCAGCCTGGTGCCGGACGGGGACGGCTCGCTGTGGATGAGCAGCAACAAGGGCGTGTCCCGCGTGTCCCGGCGCGACCTGGAGGACGTGGCGGACGGCGTGCGCCCGCGCCTGACGACGCTGGACTTCGACACGCGTGACGGCATGCGCAGCGCGGAGTGCAACGGCAACACGCAGCCGTCTGCGTGGCGGGGGCAGGACGGGCGGCTGTGGTTCACCAACCTGCGCGGCGCCATCGTGGTGGACCCGGTGCGGGTGCGCGCGAGCCGGCAGCCGCCCGAGGTGCGGATTGAAGAGGTGCGCGTCCAGGGCACGCCGGTGCCGGTGGAGGGGCCGGTGGAGCTGGAGCCCGGGGCCGCGCGGCTGGAGATTCGCTTCACGGCCTTCACGCCGGTGGACGCGGCGCGGCTGCCCTTCCGCTACCGGCTGAAGGGGCACGACGACACGTGGGTGCACGCGGAGGCGCGGCGGGCGCTGTACAACGGCCTGCGGCCGGGCAGCTACCGCTTCGAGGTCCAGGCGAAGGGCCGGGACGGCGGGTGGACCGAGCCGGTGTCCCTGGACGTCGTGCTGGAGCCGAAGCTGTGGCAGCGCACGGGCTTCTGGCTGCTGTGCGTGCTGGGCGTGGGGATGCTGGGCGTCAGCGTGTACCTGCTGCGCGTGGGGCAGCTGAAGGACCGCGAGCGGTGGCTGGCGGAGCGCGTGAGGGACCGCACGCAGGCGCTGGCGCGGGCCAACGCGGAGCTGGAGGCGAACATGCGCACGCTCCGGCAGGCGCAGGCGCAGCTCGTGCAGACGGGACGGCTGGCGGCGGTGGGGCAGCTCGCGGCGGGCGTGGGGCACGAAATCAACAACCCGCTGGCGTACATCGTGTCGAACCTGGAGCACGCCAGCGAGGAGGCGGACGCGCTCGCGCGGGAGCTGGACGGGACGCGCGACGTGGGCGCGCGCTTGAAGGATGTGAATCAGGCGCTGCGTGAGGCGCTGCTGGGCGCGGACCGCGTGCGGCGCATCGTCCAGGACTTGAAGATGTTCTCCCGGCCGGATGACGAGAAGCAGGGGCCGGTGGAGCTGCACGCGGTGCTCGACTCGGCGGTGAAGATTGCCATGGGCGAGCTGCGCCCGCGCGCGAAGCTGGTGCGGGACTACGGTGACGTGCCGCGCGTGGAGGGCAACGAGGCGCGCCTGGCGCAGGTGTTCCTCAACCTGCTCATCAACGCGGCGCAGGCGCTGCCGGAGGGACAGGCGGCGTCGAACGAGGTGCGGCTCGTCACGCGCAGGGGCCCGGATGGGCGGGTGGTGGCGGAGGTGCGCGACTCGGGCAGCGGGATTTCGCCGGAGCTGCTCGGCCGCATCTTCGACCCCTTCTACACGACGAAGCCGGTGGGCGTGGGCACGGGGCTGGGGCTGTCGCTGTGCCACGCCTACCTGACGGCCATGGGCGGCACCATCGCCGTGGACAGCGAGGCCGGACGGGGCTCGGTGTTCCGCGTGACGCTGCGGGCCGCGGCGGAGGCGCAGCGGGCCGAGGGGGACGGTGCCGAGGTGGCGCCTCCCGCGCCGCCGGAGCGAGGCGATGCGGCAGCCACCGTGCCTGCGACTCCGGCGACTGCGGGACACCTCGCGGCGGCGCCCGACGTGTCCGCGGACGGCCGGGCAACGGATTCCGACGCACTGGCGACAAGCCAGGAGAACGGAGGGCGGATGGCTTCGCGGGACGCCAGTGTCACATCCGGCATGTCACTGTCATTGGACGCGGGCACCGGGGGCTCGGAC
>NZ_JAAIYB010000642.1 GCF_010894475.1 Myxococcus vastator | reverse complement strand
CCCCGGCCCTGCCCGACAGCCTGGAGCGGCTGCGCGCGGGCGACGACGACTTCAAGGTGCTGGCCGTCCTCTCCAGCGAGGGCCAGGTGCTGGCCACCCACCCGGCCGAGCCGCCCGCGTGGTTCCAGGCGGAGCTGAAGGCCCGGCGGGGGCAGCCGCTGAAGGGCTTCCGCTTCGCCAACGGCGACCGCGCCGTGGCGCGCCCGGTGACGCTGTCGGGCGGCGTGGTGGGGCAGGTGCTGCTGGTGCTCGACAACGCCGGGCTGGACGCGGTCGTCACCGAGCTCCAGCGCGTCGTGTTGCTCGCGTTCGGCATCGGCCTGGGGCTGTTCCTGCTGGTGGCCTTCTTCATCTCCCGCGCCTTCATCCTGGTGCCGCTGGACGCGATGATGGGCATGGCCCGGCGGCTGGCGGAGGCGGACCTCACCGGCCGCGTGGACGTGGGGACGCAGGACGAGTTGGGCCAGCTCGCCGAGGCGCTCAACCGCATCGCCCAGAGCTGGCGCGACACGCTGGGCCGGGTGCGCGGCGTGTCGGACGTGGTGGCGGGCGTGGTGGAGCAGATTCACCGCACCGGCACCACGGTGTCGTCCGGCGCGGGCACGGTGCAGGCGCGCGTGGAGGAGACGTCCTCCTCCATGGTGGAGATGATGGCCTCGCTGCGCGGCATCGCGGAGAACGTGGAGGTCCTCTACCAGAGCGCCGAGGAGAGCAGCTCCTCCATCATGGAGATGGCCGCCACCAACGACGAGGTGGCGGAGAACGTCCAGGCCATGGCCGCCAGCGTGGAGGAGACGACCAGCGCCATCGAGCAGATGACGTTCTCCATCAAGGAGGTGGCCACCAACATCCAGGAGCTGTCCGCCTCCACGGAGGAGACGTCCTCGGCCATCAGTGAGATGGACGCCGCCATCGGCCAGGTGGAGGCCAACGCGAAGGAGACAGCCCGCCTGTCCGAGCAGGTCTTCGACGACGCGCAGACGGGCGTGGAGGCGCTGCGCAAGACGCTCTCCGGCATCGACCGCATCAAGGACACGAGCCGCAGCGCCGCCAGCGTCATTGAAAGCCTGGGCCGGCGCATCTCCGAGATTGGCAACATCCTCAACGTCATCGACGACGTGGCGGAGCAGACGAACCTGCTGGCCCTCAACGCGGCCATCATCGCCGCGCAGGCGGGGGAGCACGGCAAGGGCTTCGCGGTGGTGGCGGAGGAAATCAAGGACCTGGCCGAGCGCACCGGCGCGTCCACGAAGGAGATTGCCGAGCTCATCCGCAGCATCCAGGAGGAGAGCCGCAACGCCGTGGTGGTGATGAACCAGGGCGTGCGCAGCGTGGAGGAGGGCGTGCAACTGGGCCGGGAGGCGGAAGGGGCGCTGCGCAAAATCAACGACAGCACCCAGAAGTCCACGCAGATGGTGAAGGCCATTGCCCGGGCCACCGTGGAGCAGGCGCGCGGCAGCAAGCAGGTGACGGCCTCCATCCACCGCATCAGCGACACGGTGCAGCAGATCTCCAAGGCCTCCAACGAGCAGGCCCGCGGCGGCGAGCAGATCATGAAGAGCGCGGAGAAGATGAAGACGCTCACCGCCCACGTGCAGCGCAGCAGCCAGGAGCAGGCGCACGGCAGCAAGCAGATTACCCGCTCCATCGAGAGCATCAACGAGATGGTCACCCACCTGAACCGCGCCCAGAAGGAGCAGACCAAGGGCAGCGAGCAGGTGCTCAAGGCGGTGGAGACCATCAAGGGCGTGTCCGAGCACCAGACACGCTCCGTGAAGCAGCTGGAGGAGGCCATCGACAACCTCCAGCGGCAGGCGGAAATCCTCCGTGCGGAGGTCCGCCGCTTCCGGGTGTAGACACGTCTTCATGCCGACACAACGACAGGTCTCCGAGCGCGCCGTGGTGGCCCTCATCGGCGCGGTCCAGTTCGTCAACATCCTGGACTTCGTGATGGTGATGCCGCTGGGCCCGGACTTCGCGAAGGGGCTGGGCATCGCGTCGTCGCACATTGGCGTCATTGGCGGCGCGTACACGGCGGCCGCCAGCGTGGCGGGGCTGGCCGGTGGCTACTTCCTGGACCGCTTCGACCGGCGCAAGGCGCTGGCGGTGTCTATGCTGGGCCTGGTGGTGGCCACGGCGGCGGGCGGCTTCGCCACGGGGATGTCCACGCTGCTGCTGGCGCGCGTGGTGGCGGGCATCTTCGGCGGGCCGGCCACGTCGCTGTCGCTGTCCATCATCGCGGACCTGGTCCCCGTGGAGCGGCGCGGCCGGGCGCTGGGCGCGGTGATGGGGGCCTTCTCCGTGGCCTCGGTGGCGGGCGTGCCCATGGCGTTGAAGCTGGCCGAGTTCGGCGGTTGGCGCGTGCCCTTCTTCGCGGTGGCCGCGCTGGGCCTGCTGGTGGTGCTGGGCGCCATCTTCTTCCTGCCCCCCGTGCGCGGCCACCTGGACGCGGGGCCTCGCCAGCAGGCCGGCGTGCTCGCCCTGCTGGGCAGCCGGGACATCCAGCTCTCGTATGGGATGACGGCGCTGGTGATGATGGCGGGCTTCGTCCTCATCCCCAACCTGTCCGCCTATCTGCAGCAGAACGTGGGCTACCCGCGGGAGCTGCTCTGGCTGCCGTACTTCATTGGCGGCATCGCCAGCTTCGCGACGCTGCGGGTGGCGGGGCCCATGGTGGACCGGTACGGCGCCTTCGTGGTGGGCACGGTGGGCTCCGCGCTGGTGCTGCTGTCCACCTACGTGGGCTTCGTCCACCTGCCGGGCTGGATGCCCGTGCCCGTCATCTTCACGCTCTTCATGGTCGCCATGGGGACGCGCAACGTCGCGTACAACACGCTGACGTCGCGGGTGCCGGAAGGCCCGGTGCGCGCGCGGTTCATGTCCCTCCAGTCCGCCGTCCAGCACATGGCCGCCGCCGTGGGGGCCTTCCTCAGCGCTCGGCTGCTGACAGACCTGCCAGACGGCACCCTGGGCGGCATCCCTCGAATGGCGGGAGTGTCCATGCTCCTGACGCTGTTGCTGCCCGTCTTGCTGTGGGTGGTGGAGCGGCGGGTGCAACGCCGGGAGCAGGCGCGGGCGTTGGCGGTGGCTCCCTCGCGAGGAATGGCGGTTCCGCTCTCGCCCGGGGCGGATCCTCACGCGTAGTATGAAAGGGCGCCTTCGGGTTGCCTGCCGCCCATTCCGGGTGGCGGGCGGAGGCTTTGGCGCGACGAACGGTTGCGCCTGCCTCCCCGGGGCGCGATAAACCGGGCTGCTCCGGGGAGCGCGTCAGGAAAAATGTTCAACATCGGCGCAGGCGAAATGGTGTTCATCCTGGTGGCCGCGCTGCTCATCCTCGGGCCGCAGCGGCTGCCCGAGCTCGCGCGCGGCATCGGCAAGTTCCTGCGCGAGTTCCGCCGCCAGACGGATGAGGTCCGCAACGTCGTGGAGCGTGAGTTCTACGCCATGGACCAGGAAATCGGAGAGCCGCCCACCGCGCCCGTGAGGCCCGGGACGCGCTTCGCGCCCCAGCCGCCGCAGGCCGTGGGTGGGCCCGAGGCCAGCCTGCCTCCCGCCACGGACGGCGCGGCGCCCCCGGCCGATGTGGCG
>NZ_JAAIYB010000641.1 GCF_010894475.1 Myxococcus vastator | reverse complement strand
CCATGAAGCTGAAGCGACTCCCCGTCCTCGCCCCCCTGTGCGCGGTTGTCCTGGGCGCATCGCCCGGGGCCTGGGCCCAGACCGCCGCGCCCGCGGCCTCGGATGTTCCCACCCCGCCGGAGGCCGCCGTGGCCGCGCCGCCCTCCGGGAGCGAGCCCGTCACCCAGGCGCCCCAGGAGGACGTGCTGGCGGCCTCCACACCCGAGGAGATGGCGGGCACCACCGAAGTGGTGGATTCCCGCCCGCCGCCCGTCATCCGGCCGCGGATCGCCGTGGGCAACGAGACGTTCTACGTGAAGCCTGTGCTGGCCATCGCCGGGGGCTTGCACGTGGAGAACCTCATCCAGACGCTCAACCGCAACCGGGAGAGCCGCGCCACCACGCTGGCGCTCACGCGCTTCGGCTTCGAGGGCCGCCTGGGCCCATACGTCTCGTTCCGCAGCGAGTTCGAGCGCAACATCAAGGCGCACGGCTCCGGCGTGTGGGAAGGCACGGCCTCCTTCAGTGTCCGCGACCAGGTGATTCGACTCCAGCGGTGGAACACCATCCTGGAGGCCGGCATCGTCCTGGACCCCGCGAGCGTGGACTTCATCTCCACCCACGTGGCGGACACGCTGCTGGCCGACAAGTACACGCGGGACCCGCTGCTCTACAGCGGCTTCAACCGTGGCCAGGGCGCCCAGGCGGCCTATGAATGGAACGGCTTCCGCGTGGGCATGGGCTTCACCGCCGCCAACCCGCTCAGCACCTCCAGCTCCTACCAGGTGGGCGGCTCGTTCGGCGGCGGCAGCCGCTTCTGGGAGCGGCCCCTGGCGAACTACCGCAACGGCCAGCCCGATGACGACCTGCACTTCCAGGTGCTCAGCCCGTCCCTCACCTATGCGAACGAACTGGTGGAGCTCAAGGCGCTGGCCCAGGTGTTCGACGTGAACTACCAGACGTCGTCACGCACCGACCCGCTGCTGCGTGGCAACAACCTGCGCGGCAACGTGATGCTGAAGCTGCACACGAACGTGGGCATCCCCCTGTTCATCACGCCCTTCTTCAACATCGCGCGCGTGCAGAACGACGTCGTCAACAGCGCGCCCGGCTTCGCCGACCAGCTGCTCGACACCCACTACACCGCCACCACCGTCTCCGCGGGCATGGACATCAACGTCCTCGGCCGGTCCGGCATCGGCTTCCAGTTCGCGCGCGTCTCCGACCGCTCGCCCGGCTTCGTGGCCCCCACGGGCGAGACGCCGTCGAGCGAGCCCATCACCCGCACGCTCCAGACGTTCCTCAACGTGGGCGGCACCTACTGGTTCACCGACGACGTGGCCATTGGCGCCCGCTACGCGCGCTACCAGAAGAAGCAGGACGGGCTTCGGGACGAGGTTGACGCGTCGTACTTCGCGACGCTGCGACTGGTGCTCTAACGTCGTCGGAAGTCCAACCCGGGAGGGGAAGGCATGGCTGGGACAGAGGGGACGCAGGACTCCATCTTCAAGGTGGCGGTGGCCAGCTTCATTGGCACCGCCATCGAGTGGTACGACTTCTTCCTCTATGGAACAGCGGCGGCGCTCGTCTTCAACCGCCTCTTCTTCCCCTCCTTCGATCCGCTGACAGGCACGCTGGCCGCCTTCGGCACCTTCGCCGTGGGCTTCATCGCCCGGCCCCTGGGCGGCGTGGTGTTTGGCCACTACGGCGACCGGATTGGCCGCAAGGCCATGCTGAGCGCCACCCTGATGCTGATGGGGGTGGCCACCTTCGCCGTGGGGCTGCTGCCCACCTACGACGCGGTGGGCTCCTGGGCCCCCGCCCTGCTCGTGCTGCTGCGGCTGGTCCAGGGCTTCGGGCTGGGCGGCGAATGGGGCGGCGCGGTGCTGATGGCCGTGGAGCACGCGCCCGCCCACCGCCGCGGCTTCTACGGGAGCTGGCCGCAGATGGGGGCGCCCGCGGGGCTGCTCGTCGCCACGGCGGTGTTCTCCGTGTTCTCCCAGCTCCCCGAAGCGCAGTTCCTCGCCTGGGGCTGGCGCGTCCCCTTCCTGCTCAGCGCGGTGCTGATTGGCATGGGCGTGTTCATCCGCCTGCGCGTGGCGGAGTCCCCCGTCTTCCAGCAGCGCCAGCAGGCGCCACATCCTCCCGGCCTCCCGGTGCTGGAGGCGCTGCGCACGTACCCGAAGCAGATCCTCCTGGCCATGGGCGCGCGCTTCGCGGAGAACGGCTTCTTCTACATCATCACCACGTTCGTCCTCTCCTACGGCACCGAGCGCCTGGGCCTGCCCCGCTCCACGCTGCTCAACGGCGTGCTGGTGGCCACGGCGGTCCACCTGGTGGCGATTCCCCTCTTCGGCGCCGCGTCGGACCGCTTCGGGCGCCGCCCCGTGTACCTGGCGGGCGCCGTGGGCTGCGCGCTGATGGCCTTCCCGTTCTTCTGGCTCATCGACACGAAGGCCACGGCGCTCATCTGGCTGTCCATCGTGCTGGGCATCATCGCGCACGCGGCGATGTACGGCCCCCAGGCCAGCTTCTTCTCCGAGCTCTTCGGCACCCGCGTCCGCTACAGCGGCGCGTCGTTGGGGTATCAGCTGGCCTCGGTGTTCGCGGGCGGCCTGTCACCGGTGATCGCCACCGCGCTGCTCGCCTGGTCGGGCGGACAGTCCTGGCCGGTGTCGCTCTACATGGTCGCGCTGGCCGTCATCACGCTGGTGTCCGTCTACCTGTCCGCGGAGACGTTCCGGGAGCAGCTCACCGAAGCGCCTCCGGGAGGTCCGGCGCCGGACGCGCTCAGCGCGCCGTCCAGCCACAGTCCATCACCTGCGCCGCCCCGGTGATGCCCGCCGCGGCGTCCGAGCACAGGAAGGTGATGTAGGCGGCGACCTCGGAGGGCTCGAGCAGCCGCTTCACGGCCGCGGGCGCCAGCATGACCTTCTCCACGACCTCCGCCTCGCTGATGCCGTGGACGCGGGCCTGGTCGGCGATCTGCCGCTCCACCAGCGGCGTCCGGACGTAGGCGGGACAGACGGCGTTCACCGTGACGCCCTTGTCCGCGGCCTCCAGCGCCACCGTCTTCGTCAGCCCCATGAGGCCGTGCTTCGCGGAGACGTAGGCGGACTTGTAGGGCGACGCCACCAGGCCGTGCAGCGAGGACACGTTGATGATGCGCCCCCACTCGCGGGCGTACATCAGCGGCAGCGCGTAGCGCGTCAGCAGGAAGGGCCCCACCAGCATGATGCGGAGGAGCTGCTCCCAGCGGTCCTCCGGGAAGTCCTCCACCGGCGAGACATGCTGGACGCCCGCGTTGTTGACCAGGATGTCCAGGCGCCCCCACTCCCGCTCGGCGGTGGCCACCAGGGCCCGGCAGTCCTCGCGCGAGGACACGTCCGCGCGCTGGAAGCGGGCGCCGGTCAGCCGCCTGGCCGCCTCCGCCCCGGCCACCTCGTCGAGGTCCGCCAGCAGCACCCGCACGCCCTGCGCCGTGAGGGCCTCCGCCACCGCGAGGCCGATGCCGTGAGCCGCCCCCGTGACCAGCGCGCACCGACCTGAATGTGGATTCATGTTCATGTCCGCATGGTGGAGCAACGCGCTGGCGCCGGCAATGGCTCCACCCTCCCGCCC
>NZ_JAAIYB010000640.1 GCF_010894475.1 Myxococcus vastator | reverse complement strand
CCGCCCCCACCGTGGGGACCACGCTCCCCACCGTCGCGCCGTAGCCACGGTGCACGTCCGGCATCACCGAGACCCACTTGTGGATGAAGGGGAGGCCGCGCACGTTGCGGAGCTGCTTCTTCGCCTCCTCCTCGAACGGAACCCCCACCGTCCACGCCTTGATGGGGCGGCCCGCCTCGTCCGACAGCACCTCGTAGTTCCCGTTGTCGCGGCTCATCGTCTCCACCGTTCAGTCGTCCGCCGGGCGCTGGGTCCCGGTCACGGAGGAGACCTAGAGCAGCCGCCGTGCCAACACCGCTTCCGAGGGAGGCCCTCCCGGCGAGCTGGCATTGCCTATCTCGTTGGATAAAATCCTATCTGCATGGCGAAATCGCGCGCGCGCAAGACGGTCGTCCTGGGGATGCTCGGGACGACGCTGGACAACGGGCAGGGGCCGCAGCGCTGGGGGCGGTGGCGGCCCACGGTGGCGCTGTGCCAGCAGGAGGACCTGCTGGTGCACCGGCTGGAGCTGCTGCATCCGCCGAACGCGACCTCGCTCGCGGCCACGCTGGCGGGGGACATCCGGCAGGTGTCACCGGAGACGGAGGTGCGGGGCAAGGTCCTGGACCTCCGGAACCCATGGGACCTGGAGGAGACCTACGGCGCGCTGCTCGACTACGTGCGCGGCTATGCCTTCAACCCCGAGGCGGAGGACTACCTGGTCCACATCACCACGGGAACGCACATCGCCCAGATCTGCATGTTCCTGCTGGTGGAGAGCCGCCTCATCCCCGGCAAGCTGGTCCAGGTGTCACCCGACCCCAGGGACCGCGCGGGGGCGGGCACGCACACCCTCATCGACCTGGACCTGTCCCAGTACGACACCCTGGCCGCGCGCTTCCGGCAGGAGCAGCGCGAAGGCCTGGCCTTCCTCAAGTCAGGCATCGACACCCGCAACGCGGCGTTCAACCGCCTCATCGAGCGCATCGAGCAGGTGGCCGTCCAGTCCCGCGCGCCCTTGCTCATCACCGGCCCCACCGGCGCGGGCAAGTCGCAGCTCGCGCGGCGCATCTACGCGCTGAAGAAGGCGCGGCGCGGCGTGGCGGGCCCCTTCGTGGACCTCAACTGCGCCACGCTCCGGGGCGACGGCGCCATGTCCGCCCTCTTCGGCCACGTGAAGGGCGCCTTCACGGGTGCGCTGAGCGACAGGCCCGGGCTGCTGCGACAGGCGAACGGCGGCGTGCTGTTCCTGGACGAAATCGGCGAGCTGGGCGCGGACGAGCAGGCCATGCTCCTCCGCGCGCTGGAGGACAAGCGCTTCCTGCCGGTGGGCGCGGACCGCGAGGTGGAGAGCGATTTCCAGCTCATCGCCGGCACCAACCGGGACCTCCAGGTCGAGGTCGAGCGCGGGCGCTTCCGCGAGGACCTGCTCGCGCGCATCAACCTGTGGACCTTCCGGCTGCCCGCGCTGCGCGAGCGTCCAGAGGACATCCCACCCAACCTGCTCTTCGAGCTGGACCAGTCCTCGGAAGCCGTGGGCACGCGCGTCACCATGAACAAGGAGGCCCAGGCGCACTTCCTGGCCTTCGCCACGTCCTCCGAGGCGCGGTGGGCGGGCAACTTCCGGGACCTCAACGCGGCGGTGCTGCGCATGGCCACGCTGGCGGCGGGCGGGCGGATTACCCGGGACGTGGTGGACGAGGAGCTCGAACGGCTCCGCGAGCAGTGGCGGCCCTCCGGAGCGAAGGCGTCAGTCGTCTCCGGGGACCGGGTCGCGGAGGTGCTGGGAGAGAATCTCGCCAGCGAGCTGGACCGCTTCGACCGGGTCCAGCTCGCGGACGTGCTGAGCGTCTGCCGGGCGTCACGCTCGTTGTCGGACGCGGGGCGCGTGCTGTTCGCACAGTCACGCGCCCAGAAGAAGAGCGTCAACGACGCGGACCGGCTGAAGAAGTACCTGGCCCGCTTCGGCCTCACCTGGGCGGACGTCAGCGGGCGAGGCGCGTAGACAGGGGCTTCAGAGCATGGGCATCCCGCGCGTCGTCACGCCCTTGCCGCCGCGGCCCAGGAGGTAGAATGACTCCTGCCGCGACACGAAGAACTTCCAGCCCTCCTCGGTGAGGTAGGCCGGGTCCTCCTGCATCACGAAGACCTTCTGCCCGTCCCACTCCGGCACCGCGGTGGCGGTGTTCAGCTCGATGGCGATGTACGAGCCCAGGCGCAGCGTCTTGGACTCCTCCTGCCGGCTCGCCGAACGGAAGTCGATGCTCGCGCCCAGCGCGTGGCCCTGATTGCCCAGCGGGTGGCTGTACACCATGGCCTCGATGCCCTTCTCCTTCATCTCCGCCATCGTCTGCGTGTACACCTGCGCGGACGTGCGGCCCGGACGGGAGGCGCGCAGCATCAGCGCGTCCTGGAGTTCCATCGTGTTGGCCAGCGCCCGCTTGAGCCCCTCCGGCGCGTCCGTCTCACCCTCCTTCAGCACGTAGGCCATCTTCTGCCAGTCGGAGTTCAGCCCCATGTAGGTGATGCCGAAGTCCACGTGCAGCAGGTCGCCGCGGAGGATGACGACGTCCTCCTTCGCGGGCGCCAGGAAGCCTCGCGAGCTCGAGCCGTCCAGGCCCTTGCGCTGCACGCGCAGGTCCGGCTGGAACCAGGTGTCCACGCCCAGCGCCCAGAGCCTGTCATAGAGGAAGCGACGCACGTCACCGACGGTCGTCTTCCCCGGCACCACCACCTCCGGCGAGAAGGCCTCCTTCACCACGGCCTCCGTCAGCATCACCAGCCGCTGGTAGTGCAGCCACTCCTCGGGGAGGCGCGTGTCCAGGTACTCCTCGATGAGCGGCGCGGCGCTCACGAAGCGGGCCTCCGCCTCCGCGCCCAGGGCCTCCACCAGGAAGGCGTAGCTGTCCTTCGTCAGGCTGCGCGTCACCCCGCGCTTGCCGCCAATGCCCAGGGCAATCGTCCGGGGCTGGTAGCGCGTGTTCAGGTCCGCCAGGATTTCCTGCGGCTTGCGCCCTTCCTCGGGCAGCTCGAAGAAGCGCGCGAGCGTGGCCTCCGAGTAGCTGGAGAGCGCGACGCGCTTGAGGCCCTCGGGCCCGGCGTCGACGAACGCGAAGATGTCCCGGTTGCCCGCGTAGGGCCGCGGCGGCGCGATGAACTGGGTGAGCGGGTCGTCGTGGAACTCCTCGTTGACGACCACCCACATGCCCACGCCATGGCGGCGCATCATGTCCAGCAGCATGCCGTGGCGCTTCTCCAGCCAGGCTTCGCGCTCGGCGATCTGCTCTGACCAGGACATGAGGCGCGGCGGCGAGTCGTCAGCGGGGCCCTGGCGCCCCGTGGTGGCACAGGCGGCCAGCAGCAACAGCGGCAAGGCCGCCCACTTCACGGACTTCATGTGAGGACTCCCATCGAGAAGGAGCCCGCACCGTATCGCATGAAAGCCAGGGGGCCTCCGCCTCCAGAGCCCTTGGAGTCTCTGGAGGCGGAGGGCCTGGGGCGCGGCCCCTTCCTCCCCCCGCGCGCCGAACTCAGAAGCTGGCGATACGGAACTCGAAGTCGCTCTCGTCGAACGCCTCCAGTTCCTGTCCCCCCAGGTCCTCCGCGTTCCCCCCCGCTTTCACAGCAC
>NZ_JAAIYB010000063.1 GCF_010894475.1 Myxococcus vastator | reverse complement strand
GTCGAGGGCGGCGTGGAGGGTGGCGTGGTCGGCGGCGTCGTCGGTGGCGTGGTCGGTGGCGTGATTGGCGGCGTGGTCGGCGGCCAGTTGGGCGGGACGGGAACCGACGTCCTTCCGTTCGGCGCGGGCATGACACGACCGGAGAAGCTGTCCGGTCCTCAGCCCGAGTACTCGCGTGAGGCGCTCGAGGCTCGCGTCCAGGGAACGATGATCGTGAAGTGCATCGTCACCGTGGAAGGTCGAGTGGAGAACTGCCGGATCATCAAGCCCCTGCCCCACATGGACCGGGCCGTCCTGGACGCGCTGGCGTCGTCGCGCTACAAGCCGGTCACGTTCCAGGGCCGCCCTGTGCAGGTGGACTACACCTTCACCCTGAACTTCAAGCTGCCGCGCTGAGTCCGAGCGCGTCGTTTAGAGCTAGAGCGGTATCGCCGACTACCCCGCGCTCGTGAGGAGGAGCGCTCAACCCAACCATGCAATTCACTCTCGCAGAAATCTGGGCGCATACGGGCCTCTTCGCCCGTTCGGTCATCTTCACCCTGGGCATCATGTCCATCGCCTCGCTGGTCGTGATGGCGGAGCGCATGATCGTCTTCCGCAAGACGCGGGCTGACAGCCGCAACTTCGCCGCGAAGATGGGTGCCATCCTGGCCAAGGGCGACCTGAACACGGCCGCCAACACCAACCTGGGCAAGGACGTGGGCCACCTGGGCCGGGTCATCAACTCCGGACTGACGGCGTACCGGATCAGCCCGAACAACAAGGACGTGGCGGTGGAGTCGGTGGCGCGCGCGCTGGAGCGTCAGGCGCAGCGTGAGGTCCAGAGCATGAAGCGCGGTCTGGGCCTGCTGGCCACGGTCGGCTCCACGGCGCCGTTCGTCGGTCTGCTCGGCACCACGATGGGTATCGTCAACGCCTTCCAGTTGATGGCGCAGGCGGGCTCCGGCGGTCTCGGCACCATCTCTGCCGGTATCGCCGAGGCACTCATCACCACGGCCTTCGGTCTGCTCGTGGCCATCCCCGCGGTGATGGCGTACAACTTCCTGCAGGGCTGGGTGGACGCGCGCTCGGTGGACATCTCCGAGTCGTCCAACGAGTTCCTGGACGTGGTTGCCCGCCACCTGGGTGGTGGCGCGCAGTCCTCGCACGCCGCCTGAGACGTCCCGGGCGAGCCGGGGACGACCCGATGCCCTTCACGGTGACTCTGTCTCCAGCTCTTCTTCGAGGAGCTGGAGGCCCACCGTGAAGGCGGGCACCTCCTTACCAGGAAACAGGTAAAGACATGGGAATGTCAGCAGGCCCCAAGGGGGGCGTCAAGAGCGACATCAACGTCACGCCGCTGGTCGACGTGGTGCTGGTGCTCCTCATCATCTTCATGGTCGTCACCCCGATGCTCCAACGTGGCAAGTCCGTGGAGCTCCCGAAGGCCACCGAGATCGAGAAGGAAGGAAAGGGGAAGGAAGCCGACCCGATCATCCTCTCCATCACCCCGGACAAGAAGGTGTTCGTGGAGAATGACCAGGTGGATGAGAAGGGGCTCCAGGAGAAGCTCACCGAGGAGATGTTGAAGGATCCAGGCAAGAAGATCCTGCTCAAGGGCGACAACGCGCTCAGCGTCGGTGACGTGCGCAAGGTGCTGGACGTGGCCCGCAAGTCCAAGGCCAAGCAGATCTCCCTGGGCGTCGAGGAGAAGAAGTAATGGCCGGCCGCAAGCAACGACAGTGGGTCAAGCCCCAGGCGCAGCCGAACTCGGAGATCAACGTCACGCCGCTGGTCGACGTGGTGCTGGTGCTCCTCATCATCTTCATGGTCGTCACGCCGCTCCTCGAGAAGGACATCGTGGTGCGCGTGCCGGACACCGAGGTCGAACAGGAGCCGACGCCTCCCGACCCGGACGACCAGCAGTTGGTGGTCCAGCTCGACAAGGACGGGGGCTACTCCATCAACACGGAGAAGATCGCCCCCGGCGACTACGTGACGCGGCTCAAGCGCATGCTGGCGGCCAAGAAGGCGGACGACAAGGTCGTCTTCTTCATGGCGGATGACGCCACCAACTACGGGCGGCTCATCACCGCGCTGGACGGCGCGAAGGCCGCTGGCGCGAAGGTGTTGGGCATGGCCACGGAGCTGCCGCAGAACGCCATCATCCAGGGCACCTCGGTCGATACGCCGACCCCGCCCCCCGCACCCACGCCCTGAGACTCCTCTTCCGAAGCCTACGCTCCGGGTGGGTACGTGGTTCACATCGAGAAGCTCGTCGGCTAGAGTTCACTCCTCATGGCCGACGAGCTTCTCATTTTCGAGCAGACCATCGAAGCCCTGTTCCTGCGAGCACTGCACGGGCGCCTGACGCCTGAGTGCAAGGCGCGCCTGCGCCAGGCAGGGCTTGATGTGGACCAGAAGCTCCGGCCGGCCTACGCCTTCGACGCGTGGATGACGTTCCTCCGCATCACCTCGGAGGAGCTCTTTCCCCAACTCCCGCTCGAGCAGGGCACCTGGAAGCTGGGCGAGTCCTATATCGAAGGCTTCCGCGAGACGATGCTGGGACGCGCCGTCCTCTCATTGCTTCGCGTGCTGGGGCCCCGCAGGACGCTGATGCGGGCCACGCAGAACTTCCGGGCTGGCAACAACTACACGGAATCCAAGCTGCGTGAGCTGGGGCCCACCCAGTTCGAGCTCTGGATGAACGAGGTAGGCCCCTACCCGGCCTTCACCGCGGGCATCATCCACGCGGGGCTGCGGGTGGCCGGCGCGCAGGACATCGTCATCGAGATGTCCGGCTACGACGGCCACGCCTGCGTCTACCGAATCAACTGGAGCGAGGCCTCGGTCTCTTCCGGCGTGGCGGGCAGCGGAGACTCCAAGGCGGCCAGCAGGTCGGGGTCCATCAGCTCCCTGTAGATGAACTCCGCCAGCAAGCCCGTCACCATCCAGATGGGCAGGATGTAGAGCGAGGTCATCTGCCAGAGAATGGCGCCGGCATCCGCGTAGTACCAGATGCGGTACCCCGTGAGCCGCTCCAGCATGACGCCGGAGAAGCCCTCGAAGAGCAGGATGACCACTCCGTACACGGCGGCTCGCAGGCCCGTGTGCTGGTACAGCATCCAGCGGTAGAGCGGCTCGATGAACCAGAAGCACGCCACGCCGTAGATGACGAACATCCACAGCGAGCACTGCCCGTACGCCGTGGCGATGGGCGTGTCCCAGATGGCGTTGAGCCCCAACCGGTCGTCCACGCGCCATTGGAAGCGGAAGAGCGCCTCCAGCAGCGGTACGTGCTGGGCAATCCGCACCAGATTGTAGAAGAAGATTTCGGCGCTGAGCCCCACCATGCCGTAGAGGCAGAAGCGGAACACGCCGAACGCCACCTTCATCCGTTGGCCACGCTTGATGTCCGCCCTGCGGATACGGACCTGCCGGCGCTGACGAACGACCCCCGATTCCACTGCAGCCTCTGCCCCCATTGCGTCCCCCAAGGTGGGTGAAACGCTACCGGACTCGTCAGGGCATGGCTAGCCCTGGCTTCACAAATACCACGGGACTGAAACTTCGCCTCCCGAGGCTGGGATGGTCATCCGCTGCCGTGGATTGGCGTGCGCGGGTCTACGCCTGGGGTGGGAGTCGGTACGTGCATTGCTGAAGGACTCCGCGCGGCACGGCGAGAGGACGGGACATGCTGGCGAGGGTGCGGTCGGGGGCGTTGATGGGTATCGACGTGGTGGTGGTGGAGTGTGAGGTCGACATGGCGCTCGGCCTCCCCTACTTCAACGTCGTGGGGCAGGCGGAGGGAGCGGTCCGGGAGTCGAAAGTCCGCGTCATCTCCGCGCTGAAGAACACGGGCTTCGAGCTTCCCCAGAAGCGAATCACCGTGAATCTGGCGCCCGCGGACCTGAAGAAGGAAGGCGCGGCGTTCGAGCTGCCCATTGCATTGGGCGTCCTGGCCGCCGCGAAGCTGATGGATGAAGCCCCGCTGGGACGGCTGCTCTTCGGAGGCGAGCTGTCCCTGGACGGAGCGCTCCGCCCCATCAAAGGGGTGCTTCCGTTGGCGGTGGCGGCGCTCAACGGCGGCTTTGAAGGCGTCATGGTGCCCTGGGCCAACGCGGCCGAGGCGGCGCTCGTCGAAGGCCTGCACGTCTTTCCCGTGAAGACCCTGCGGGAGGCGGTGGAACACCTGACGGGGGTTTGCAGCATCACGCCCTATACGCGGCAGCGTGAACCCAGGCTTCTGGCACCCACGGGGCAAGCGCCTGACATGTCCGATGTGCGCGGACAGGCAGACCTGAAAATCGCCCTCGAAATCGCCGCGGCGGGGGGCCACAACGTCCTGATGTCCGGGCCACCGGGCTCGGGGAAGACGATGCTGGCGCGGCGCCTGCCCGGCATCCTGCCGGAGATGACGTTCACCGAGGCCATGGAGGTGACGAAGGTCTACTCGGTGCTGGGGTTGCTGGGCGAAGACCACGCCTTGATGCGCGAGCGCCCCTTCCGCGCGCCGCACCACACCCTCTCCGACGCGGGGCTGGTGGGAGGTGGCCTGTCGGCGAGGCCCGGCGAACTCTCGTTGGCGCACAATGGCGTGCTCTTCCTCGATGAGCTTCCGGAGTTCCGGAAGAACGTGCTGGAAGTGCTGCGCCAGCCCATGGAGGAAGGCGTCATCCACCTGGCACGCGCCAACCAGAACATCACCTATCCCTGCCGGGTGATGTTGGTGGCCGCGATGAACCCCTGCCCCTGCGGCTACTACAACGTCCCCAACCGCCCCTGCACGTGCGGCGAGCAGCGCGTCTTCGACTACATGACGCGCGTCAGCGGGCCCCTGTTGGACCGCATCGACATCAGCCTGCAGACGCGCCCGGTGGAGTATCACCACATGGCCCGCTCGACGGTCCAAGAGCCCTCGAGCCGCTACTACCGCGAGCGCGCCCAAATCGCGCGCGAGCGTCAACGCGCCCGCTATCGCGATGAGCCGGGAATCCACTGCAACGCCCAGCTTCCCGCGCACTTGCTGCGCCGGTACTGCGACCTGAGCGAACGGGCTGAGCACATGTTGCAGCAGGCTGTGCGGATGTTCGGCCTGTCCGCGCGAGCCCATGACCGCCTCATGAAGCTGGCGCTCACGCGGGCAGACCTCGAGGGACACGAACGCATCGAGCAGTCCGACATGCAGCTCGCCATCAACTGCCGCATGTTGGACCGGCGAGGGGCGATGCAAGGCAAGCTTCACGGTGCCCGCCCTGCCCCTCCGTCAGACGACGCCGTCTGGCGGAACACCGGCCCCTCCGGCAGGGCCAGCCCGCTGGAGGACCTGGAGGGCTGAGGACTGCCGGGCGCATCAGTGTGTCGCGGGCTCCGCGTGAGACGCCGTCGTCTGGAAGCGGGCCTCCGGCATGGGCGAGGTTTCTCCGCCCTCCGGCAAGGCGTGGGTAGGCTGGAGCCGATCCAAGCGAGGCGAAGGGCCCGTGATGATGCGCGCCGACTTGCCAAACGTCAGGTACGAGTAGGCCCAATTGAGCAGCACCGCCAGCCTGCTGCGGAAGCCAATGAGGAAGGTGATGTGGATGAACAGCCAGGCCATCCAGGCACCGAAGCCCGCCTGCTTGAAGCGACGGAAGGCGATGCCCACGGCGTGGCCACGGCCAATCACCGCGTAGGAGCCACGGTCCCAGTAGGAGAAGGGCTCCATCGCCTTGCCCTGCAACTGGCAACGGATGTTGTGGGCGGCGTGCTTGCCTTCCTGCATGGCCGCGGGAGCAAGGCCTGGCACCGGCTTGCCCTCCGCATCATTGAGCGTGGCCAGGTCGCCGACGACGAAGACATCATCGTGGCCCGGCACGGTCAGCTCGGGCGTGACGAGCACGCGCCCGGCCCGGTCGAGTTCAACGCCCAGCGACCTGGCCACCGGCGACGCCGCCACGCCCGCGGCCCACAACACCGTCCGCGCGGGGATGAACTCCTTGCCGATGAAGACGCCTTGCTCGGTGATGTTGGTGACCCGAGCCCCCGTGCGAACCTCCACTCCCAGCTTCTCGAGCGTGCGGCAGGCCTTCTGTGACAGGTCATCCGGATAGACAGGCAGGACCCTGTCCACGCCCTCGATGAGGATGATGCGCGCATCGCGCGGGTCGATGTTCCGGAAGTCACCTGAAAGCGAATGCCGGCTGATTTCCGCCAACGAGCCCGCGAGTTCCACACCCGTGGGGCCAGCGCCAATGATGACGAAGTTGAGCAGCGAGCGACGAATCTCCGGGTCCGTCTCCCGCTCCGCCAGCTCGAAGGCCACCAGGATCCGCCGGCGAATCTCCACCGCGTCCTCAATGGACTTCAGTCCGGGGGCGAACTGAGCCCAGGCGTCATTGCCAAAGTAGGAGTGCGTGGCTCCCGTGGCGATGACGAGGTAGTCGTACCTCAGCTCTCCATCGGTGAGCAGCACGCGCTTGCCGGCAGTATCCACGCCCGTCACTTCCGCCAGCACCACCGCCACCCGATGGTGCCCCAGCACCGCCCGGAGCGGCGCCGCGATTTCACTGGGACTCAGCGTCGCCGTGGCCACCTGATAGAGCAGGGGCTGGAACAGGTGATGATTCTGCCGGTCCACCATCGTGACACGCACGGGTGCCTTGTAGAGATGGCGGGCGGCATAGAGGCCGGCAAAACCACCGCCGAGGATGACCACATGGGGCAGGTCTTCACGCTTTGATTTCGGGCTCACGCAGGAAAGGTCATGCCTGCCCAGCCCATCTTCAACGCAAAGCGCCATCCGCCATGGCGCCAGGCGTGGGCTCCCATACTTGTTTCTCATGCGACTGCCGGAACGGCGCGCGCACACTCCACGCTACCGGACACACAGCCGCGCACCTGGACGCCTCTACGTCCAGCTCTCAGGGGGAGGAGTGGGCGGCACAGGCGTTGCTCTCCTGCCTGCCCGCTGCGCTGGCGGCGCCATGACGGCGTCCCTGGACGCGGCATCCAACACAGCAAGGGCGGCGAGGGAGTGGCAGACGCGATGAGCAAGCTGGCGGAGAAGCTGAAGGCGGTGGCGGCGGCGGTGGCGAGCATCGAGAAGCAGTTCGGACGCGGCTCGGTGATGACGTTGGGCGGAGAGGCGCGCGAACAGAAGGTGGCCGTCATCCCCTCCGGCTCGGTGGGAGTGGACCGCGCGCTGGGCGTGGGCGGCTACCCGCGGGGCCGTGTGGTGGAGGTCTTCGGGAACGAGTCCTCGGGCAAGACGACGCTCACCCTGCACGCGATTGCCCAGGTGCAGGCCGCGGGAGGCGTGGCGGCCTTCATCGACGCGGAGCACGCGCTGGACGTGTCCTACGCGCGAAAGCTGGGCGTCCGCGTGGAGGAGTTGCTCGTGTCGCAGCCCGACACCGGCGAACAGGCGCTGGAAATCACGGAGCACCTGGTGCGCTCCGGCGCGGTGGACCTCATCGTCGTCGACTCCGTGGCGGCCCTGGTGCCACGGGCCGAAATCGAAGGGGAGATGGGAGACGCGCACATGGGCGTCCAGGCGCGGCTGATGAGTCAGGCGCTGCGCAAGTTGACGGGCGCGGTGAGCCGGTCGGGCACGTGCATCATCTTCATCAACCAGATTCGCATGAAGATTGGCGTGATGTTCGGCAATCCGGAGACCACCACCGGCGGCAACGCGCTGAAGTTCTACGCCTCCGTGCGCATGGAGATTCGCCGCACGGGCAACATCAAGGACGGAGACGCAGTGGTGGGCTCGAAGGCGCGCGTGAAGGTGGTGAAGAACAAGGTCGCCCCGCCCTTCCAGGAAGCCGAGTTCGACCTCATGTACGGCAGCGGCATCCACCGCGTGGGGGAAGTGCTCGACCTCGGCGTGGCCACGGGCCTCATCGAGAAGTCGGGCAGCCACTTCAGCCTGCGGGGAGAGCGCATCGGCCAGGGCCGGGAGCGCGCCGCCGAGTGGCTGCGCGAACATCCCGACGTGCTGGAAGCGCTGGGCAAGGAGCTCACGGGGACCTCCGCCCTGCCCTCCCCGCCTGCACCGGTGGAGGTCGCGGCCGCCTAGACGGAGGGCGCCAACGCGTCCAGGGCGACAGGGACGGCGAGCTTGCGCTGACCGACACTCAGCACGAGCCCGCCGTCGGGCCCCTCCTCCAGGAGCAGGCCGAGCTGGTACTGCGCGTCGCGGGAGAGACGCGCCTGGGCCCGCCCCTGCTTCACGCGGCAGGACAGCACGCCGTCCGCGTCCAGATGCAGGCTGGCGACGTCTAGCGCCTCGGCGGTGCGGTCACTCAGGCGCACGGACACCCGCTCGTCGGGAGTGACGTCCACGGTCCGGACCTCGTAGGCGGCGCCTTCCACTTGGATGAAGCACCAGTCGTCACCAATGCGGAGCTGGTAACGGCCCGTTTCGTCCAGCACGAGCGAGGCGTTGAAGAGCTCGATGATCTTGGGATGGAGGATGGGCTCGTCGTCGTGCCACCAGCGCATCCTGGCGTCGAGGCGGATGCCGCTGTCCTCGCGGGTGTGCCAGCGCTTGCCGGGAGGCGGCTGTCCAGTGGGTGGTTGCATGACGTCTCTCATCTGCGCGTGGAGCGCGAAGGATTCAAGCCCATGAAACGTGGGGCGCTACCAGTTCCGGACAAGTTCCGTGTAGCCGCGGAAGGCCACGGCTCCCCAGAAGTTCACCAACACGCCAAGCGCCACCGCGGCCAGCACCGCCCGATTCCGCAGGGACCAGCCCCCCAATGCGAAGAGCAGAAGCAGGTAGGGCGTGTAGTCGAGGCTGAACCGGAAGCCGAACTGCATGTAACCGGTGTTCTGGTAGAAGAGCCCGGGCAGCGCGCACACCGCCACGGTGAGCCACACCGGCCAATGCAGGCGCGGGCGCGTCTTCGGTACCAACAGGAAGACGAGCAGCGGCAGCGTCAGCAGCAGCGTCAGCCCGTGCGGGTCATATCCCAGCTTCAGCGGCGACAAGGACACCGAGGGCAGCTTGAAGAAGGCCGCCTCCAGGTTTCGTGGCAGGTACTCCCAGTTGAAGAGCCCCGTGCGGTCGATGTCCACGTTGACGCGGTTGTTGAAGAGGTACGCGTGCCCGAACTCGCTCAGCCGGCCGTAGCGGTAGACGTTGTACGCGGCCGCGAGCGCCGCCAGCGGCGCGGCGCCCAACGTGAAGAGGCCCAGCTTCTTCGCGGCGGGCTTCCAGTTCCGCGCCAGGGCCTTGAGCTGCGCCAGGCGAGGCTCCGGCCCGGGACACAGCGCCTCCAGCACGAAGAAGAGCCCCGTGAAGAGCAAGGGCGTCCGCGTGAGCGTCGCCATGGAGAAGAACAGGCCCGCCAGCAGCGGGCGATGCGCCCGGACGGCGTTGCGCACGTAGAGACAGGTGAGCGCCACGCCCATCACCTCGGCGCTGAACCAGACCTCTCCTCGGATGGCGCAGTAGAAGAACAGGGTGCCGAAGGCGAGGATGAGCGCCAGGGCCACGTTCTCGTTGCGGTTGCGCTCCGTCTCCCCTTCCTTCGCCAGGAAGCGCAGCAGCGAGAAGAAGAGCGCCACCGCCAACGCACCGACGACGACGCCGAACGAGGTGTCATTGAACTGGTAGCCATGCAGTGCGACGAAGGGCAACATCGCCACCGCGGGGAAGGACGGGAAGCTCACGAACCAGCGGTCCGTTGGAAGCGGGCGCCCGGTGCAACGGACCTTGTCGCCGTTCTCCATGCGGACGCAGGCCCAATCCTCCATGTTGGGCAGCACCTGCGGGTCCACGTCCAGCCGCCCCTCCATCCACGCCTGGGCCTGGTAGACGAAGTGAGGCGCGGCGCTCTGGCGCAGGAAGCGCTGGGAGCTGAAGCTGGCGAGCACCACGAAGGCGACCACGAACAGCACCACCTCCACGCGGTAGGCGGACAGCCACACGCGCGCGACGTTCAGCGGCAGGCCTCCCGACACGGGGGTACCCGGTGAGGACGCGGGCGCGGGTGACCCCGAAGGCGAGGCGGACTCAGGCTCGGAGGAAGGGACTGGCGCGCTGGCGGCTGCGGGCCCCGCCTCCTGATGCGGAGCGACGGGCGCGACAGCGGACGCTCCTGACGCGGCCGGTTCGGAAGCCCCCGGTTCGGAGGAGGACGGACGGGGGCGCTTGGACTTGGAACGGCTCATGGGGTCGCGGGCGCGGCGAGCAGGTGCTGCCGCAGCATTTCAAGCGTGTGGGAAGCGGCGAACAGGCGCACGCGGTCGCGGTCGCCGGTGACAGAGATGCGCTCACAGCGGGTGGTCACGCCAGGCGCCGACAGCGCGCAGTACACAGTGCCGACCGGGTCCTCCGGCGTGCCGCCACCCGGGCCCGCGTACCCCGTCACCGACAGGCCATGGGTCGTGCCGCAGGCCTCGCGCACGCCCTCCGCCATGGCCACGGCCGTCTCGCGCGAGACAGCCGTGTGTCGTGCGAGCACGCCGGGAGGGACGCCCACCCATGCGGATTTCATCTTCTCCGAATACACCACCGCGCCGCCGATGAAGACCTCGCTGGAGCCCGGCACGGCCGTGAGCTGCTGGGCGATGAGGCCACCGGTGCAGCTCTCCGCCACCGCCAGCGTGGCCCCCGACCGACGAAGCGCATCGAGGACCACCGCGGCGTACGCCTCCGCGTCCACACCGAAGAGCTTCGTGCCCAGCAGTTGACGGCACTCCACCTCCACGGCGGCGAGCGCGGCATCCGCCTCCGCTTGAGTGGGGGCCTCCGCCATCAGCTTCAGGTGGTTTTCAGGTGCGTGGGTCCGGAAGCCGAACACGATGCGGGGATGCCGGGGGCCCATGGGCGCGACCGCCAGGTCGAGCTCCGACTCCGGGATGCCCACGGTGCGCAGCAGCCGGAAGGCCCGGTAGGTGCGCCCGGGGCGGGCGTCGAGCGTCGCGCGGATCCGCGGCAGCACCTCGCCGTCCAGGAGCGCCTTGAACTCACGGGGCACCCCCGGAAGGAAGAACACCTGGGCGCCTCCCAGCTTCATCAAGACGAGCGGCGCGGAGCCCTCGGGGTTCCTCACGGGCTCGGAGCCCCGAGGGACGCGGGCCATGCGCAGGGCGCTTGGGTTGGGCGACAGGCCTCGCGCGGCGTAGCGCTGGTGCAGCCAGTCGAGGACCTGGGCATCCTCCTCCAGCGGCACCCCCGCGGCCTCCGCGGCGCATTCGAGGGTGAAGTCGTCCGACGTGGGACCCAGTCCTCCCGACACCACCACCACGTCCGCGCGCGAAGCGGCTTCCTTCAGCGCCTGGGTGATGTCCGGCCGCACGTCTCCCACCAGGACCACGCGCTCCACCTTGACGCCAAGGTCAAAGAGGCGGGCCTCCAGGTACGTGCTGTTCGTATCCGTAATGAGGCCGGTGACGAGCTCGTCACCGGTGCACAGCAGCTCGACGCGCATGGGCCGCGCATCCTAGCGGCAGCCGGACGACTGGGCACGGACCGAAGCGCTCCCCAGCCGCAACGCCCCCTGGTCTGGAAGGGGGCCGGGCGGGAAACAGCGTCCTTCAGGTCAGAGGTACGCGGGCCCGTCGTTGCCCTGGGTGGACTCCCCGTCCTCTTCTTCCTCGTCGTCGATGACCGTGGCCACCGCGACCGCGGCCACCGCGCAGGGGTCCGCCACCTTGCGAGCGACCAGCCGGCCGCGAACCAGCACCGCCGACTCCACCAGCCCCAGCGAGAGGTAGGCGCCGCAACACGCCACCAGCACCCAGGCCGGGTGCAACTGGGTGGCGATCACCGTGCCGCCCACCACCACGAGCATGAAGGCCAGCGCGCTCTTCCGGTTGGGCCGCGTGTCCTTGAAGGTGCGGTAGCGCACCGTCGACACCATCAGCAGGGAGAGGCCCGCCACCGCCACCGCCATGGGCACCACGGCGCCGTCGGCCAGGGGCTCCCCCTGCGTCGCCGCGTGGTGGGAGATGATGACGGAGACCAGCATGCCGGCCGCCACGGGGATGGGCAGGCCCACGAAGAAGCTGCCACCGCCTCCGTGCGGGTTGCGCGCCGCCAGCACGTTGAAGCGCGCCAGACGCAATGCGCCACAGGCCGCGAAGGAGAACGCGATGAACAGCCCCACGAAGCCCAGGGGCTCGAGCGCCCACTTGTACACCAGGAGGGAGGGCGCCGCCCCGAAGGAGATGACGTCCGCCAGGCTGTCGAGCTGCACGCCGAAGTCGCTCTGCGTCTTCGTCAGCCGGGCCACCCGGCCATCGAAGCCGTCGAAGAACATGGCGAAGAAGATGGCCAGGGCCGCCTGATACAGCTGCACCGGCTCGGCGTCCCCTGTGCACAAGGTGATGGCGTAGAAGCCGCAGAAAATGGACGTGACGGTGAAGAGATTCGGCAGCACGAACATCAGTTTCCGCAACTTCATCATTCCCTCGACTTCCTCTGATGGCCGTGACTTCCCGGCGGCAGGACGGCGGGTGAACCGACCTTAGCAGGGTTTTATTTTTGAGAAGGAGGATGCATGGACGCTTCGCGGTGGGTGGTGTGGGTACTGGTCGCTGGAATCGCCCTCGTTCTGTGGAACGTCCTTTGGGTCGTGGCCGTGCGGCGATGGTACCGACCCAGGGCGGAGCTGCCCCAGGTCCTCCGCGCCCGCTGCGAGGACGGTTGGGAGCTGGTGATTCACGCGCGGCGCGCGACCGTGCGCCGCTTCGAGGAGCCCGTGCTGCTGTGCCACGGGCTCGCGGCGAACCGGTTCACCTTCGACTTCGAGCCCCCCTACTCCGTCGCGCACTACCTGACCGAAGCGGGGTTCGACTGCTTCAGCGTCGAGTGGCGCGGCACCGGGCACTCACGCCAGCCGCCTCGAGGCCGGAGGTACACGGACTTCACCATCGACGACCACATCCTCCAGGACGGCCCCGCGCTGTTGGAGCTGGCGTTGAAGGAGACAGGTGCGAAACGCGCCTTCTGGCTCGGCCATTCCCTGGGCGGGCTGGTGGGCTATGGCGTCGGCCAAGGCCCGCACGGGGAGAAGCTTGCGGGGTTGCTCACGCTGGGCGCTCCCGTGCACTTCAAGTCGGAGCCCTTCCTGCGCACCCTCATCTCCATGGGCGTCCGTGCCGCCTGGCCCGCACGCTTCCGGCAGGAGTGGATGAGCGCAAGCCTCGCGCCCTTCCTGGGATACGTCACCCTGCCCCTGTCGGACCTGCTGGTGAACCCCGAGCACATTCCCCCCCGCATCCAGCGGCAGGTCTACGCGAACATGATGTCGTCGATGAGCCGCAAGGTGCTGCTCCAGTTCCAGGACTGGATTGAGCACGACGTGTTCCGCTCCTTCGACCACGCGAAGGACTGGCGCGCCGGCATCGCGCAGCTCCAGCTTCCGCTGCTCGTCATGGGCGGCAGCTCGGACCGGCTGGCCACGCCGGCCAACGTGGAGTCGCAGTTCGCGCTCGCCACCGCGCCCGACCGCACGCTGCACATCTTCGGTACGGACCACGGTGACAAGATGGACTACGGGCACGGGGACCTCATCTTCGGCACCGGCGCGCCGTCGGAGGTCTACCCCGTCATCCGCGAGTGGCTGGAGCGACATGCCTCCGCCCTGCCCGCCGCCATCACCGACCCGGCCCCCGAGCAAGTGGAAGAGGCGCCTCGCGAGCCGGAGCGCTCCGTCCCCTGAGCATCCAGTGGGCGGGAGCAACGTTTGTCGCCGTGCCGGTTCACTTCGGACTGGCGTGGACACACCGCGCCGACAGGCCTCGCGCGTCCTCGGAGCGGAATTCCTTCAGGTGCACCTGCGTGGTGCCCTCGCACTCCGCATGGATGAACCCCGACTCCAGGCCAGTCGCGGAGAGGGACTCCACGCGCAGCTCGCCGTTGCCCAGCGCGCCCAGCGCCGTCGCCGCCCCTTGAATCTCCACGTTGGCCGCGTTCATGCGCGCCAGGGTGTCCGTCAGCAGGCCCACGTACCCGCATTTCTCCAGCTTCGCGTCCCGCAGTGACACGCGGGCATTCTGAGCCGCGAGGACACACGCGCCCTGCGCATCGCGCACCACCACGCCCTCCACGTCCGCTTCGACCTGACGCAGGTGCAGGCCATCCCCGGTGACACCGTCGGCCGTGTGCACCCGGCGGATGTCCACGTCGCGGAGCCGCAGCTTCCCGCGCAGCGCCACCACCCCGTACTCGGCGGCGCCGTCCACCCGAACGCCCTGGACGTCCAGGTCCCCGCCGGAGAACTGAAGCCCGCCATAGGCGCCGCTGTCCCGAACCACGATGTCCCGAAGCCGGGCCTGTGACATCAACAGTCCCATTCCAGCCCGAATGGCCCGCACCGACGTGAAGCGGTGCACATCAAGCCTGCGCGCCCGCATGGAGGACACGCCGTACTCGTGCCCCGTCACGGAGACCTCCTCCAGGATGAGGGTGCCGTCCATCACCGAGAAGGCCGCCGCCTGCCCGCCTTCCGCGGTGGAGCGCCGCACCTCGGCGTACGCACCATCCACGCCCACCGCTGTCGCGACGCCCGTGAACTGGAGGTCCTCCAACGTGGCCCGCACGTCCGCGCCGCGCAGCCGCACGGCGCGACGGTAGGGGCCGGTGAAGGTGCTCGCGCGGATGTGGGCCTCGACGGTGACTCCGGACTGCCTCGGGCCCTCCTGCTGCGCTCCCGCGCCCGTGGCAGCTTCGCTGTCGTGGTGGGCGCGCTCGGCTCCGTCCGTGTTCGACAGCAGCTCGGGCTTGGACGAGGCGGCGCGCGGAGACGGGGCCCGTCCGCTTTCGAGCAGCACCCCCACCGCAGCCGCTGGCGCCGCCTCGAACCGACTGTCCTCCACGTCCAGCCGCCCCGTCAGCCGCAGGGCCGCGGGGAGGTTGTAGGCGACCTGTCCCGGTTGCAGTTGCTCCAGGAACCAGAGCCGCTGCTGCGCGAAGGACACCGCCAGTCCTTCGTCGGCGGACGGGCCGCGCTCCAGCGGCACCAGGGCCGGGACACCCGGAGCCTCGGCGAGCTGGGACTGCGCTTCGATGCGCTCCGCCAGACGGGCCACGGTGGGCGCGTCGAACAGGGTCCGCAGCGAGATCTCCGTGTTGAGCTGCGCGCGCACGCGCACGACCACCTGCGTGGCCAGCAGGGAGTGTCCCCCCAGCGCGAAGAAGTCATCGTTCGCGCCGACGCGGGACTGGCCCAGGATTTCACCGAAGATGCGCGCCACCTGCTCCTCGGTGGGCGTCCGGGGCGCGATGAAGGCGTCCGCAGCCCCCAGGCGTTCGGCCTCCGGCGCGGGCAGCGCCTTGCGGTCCACCTTGCCGTTCGGAGACAGGGGCAGGGTGGGCAGCACCACGAAGGCGGAGGGCACCATGTGCGCCGGCAGCTTGTCCGCCAGCGCGTCGCGAAGACGGCTCACCGCCCGCGCACTCCGAGCCCCCCGCAGCGGATCGCTGGCGAGGCGCTCCCAGGAGGCGGCCTGCTTCGGCTCAGGAGACAGGTCGACCGTGTCCGCCTCACCGGGACGCGCAAACACCACGTCCAGCGCGCCATCCCGGTGCGCGGAGGCCCAGCTCACCCGGACCTCGAAGCCGAGCTCCGCGCCCAGGGCATACAGGTCCTCCGGCTCCACGCCACGGGTCCCCGGCCAGTCACGCAGGGCCTCGCGCAAGCCCGCCACCGTGGGCGGAGGCGTGGCGGCCAGCAGCTCAACGAGCCGGGTGGGCTCCAGGACTCGCGCGTTGGGGAGCCCACGCACGGCCAGCAGTCCCGGCCGCGCACGCAGTTGCTCGCGCAGTCCGTCCAGGGTGAGTCCGGCGCCGTCCACCCAGTCCGGCTTCGTGCGCCGGGCGGGAGACTCAGCGGCGTCGCCGACGTGGAGGACGACCTCGTAGCGGAAGCGGCTCAGCTCGTTGTCGTAGCGCCCGTGCTTCGGCAGCACGTCCACCCGCTGGATGCCAGGGATGCGCTCCGGCAGGGCGGTGAAGAAGGCAGGGGAGAGGACCAGCTCCTTCTCCGCCAGGAGGTCGCGCTGGACGCGGTAGGCGAACTGGGACGTGGCCACGGGGCCCGCGGTCCGGTGCAGGCGCACCGACGCGCGGAAGGCCTCGAGCAGCTCCAGGCTCCGCACGTCGCCCAGGAACACGCGGCCCCCTGGCTTCAGGACGCGCACGGCGCCGCGAAGCACGTCGAGCAGGAACTCAGGGCTGGAGAAGTACTGGATGACCGAGTTGATGACGACGGTGTCGAACGAGCCCGGCTCCAGGCCAGAGAAGTCGTCCACGCTCCGGTGCAGCAGGTGCACGGAGTCCAGGGCACCGCCCATGCGCTCACGCTGACGCTCGATGCGGTCCAGCGCGGGCCGGGCGAAATCGACGCCCCAGTAGGCCTCGCAGCGAGGCGCCAGCCGGTACAGGAGGAGGCCGGTACCGCACCCCAGCTCCAGCACGCGCTTGGGCTGGAAGCCGAGGACCTGCGCCACGGTGGTGTCCACCCACTCGCGCATCTGCGCGGGCGGCAGCGGATCGCCGGTGTAGCTGTCCTCCCAGCCGACGATGTTGAACGTCGGGTCTTCGCTCTCCGGCGTCTCACGTGCGTAGGCCTCGTCGTAGATGGCCTGCCACTGGGAGGACGCGTCGACCTCCTGCGCCGCCGCCGCATCGTCCAGGACGACGTAGGCCACCAGACGCTGGTCCCCCGTCGAATCCTCACGGGCCAGCACCACGGAGTCGCGGACGGCCGGGTCCGCGGCGAGCGCGGTCTCGACTTCACCCAGCTCGATGCGGAAGCCGCGCAGCTTCACCTGGAAGTCGGCTCGGCCCAGGTACTCCAGCGTGCCGTCCGGCAGCCACCGCGCCACGTCTCCGGTGCGGTACAGGCGCGCGCCCGGAGTGCCGCTGAAGGCATCCGGGATGAAGCGCTCCGCCGTCAACTGGGGCCGCTGCCAGTAGCCGCGCCCCACCTGCACGCCGCCAATGTGCAGCTCGCCCGGAATGCCCACCGGCGTCGGCTGCCCGTGCGTGTCCAGCACGTACAGCACCGTGTTGGCGACGGGCCGGCCAATCGGCACCCGGTGGAAGTCCTCTCCGCGCGGGCAGGGCCAGTACGTGACGTCCACCGCTGCTTCCGTCGGGCCGTAGAGGTTGTGTACCCGCACCGGTGCGGGCAGCCGCGCGTACGCCTTCTTCACCAGCTCCGCGCTCAGCGCCTCACCGCTGCACACCACCCGCCGCAGGCTCCCCAGCCCCTCCAGCCCTGGCTCCTCCACGAAGGCGCGCAGCATCGACGGCACGAAGTGCACCGTCGTCACCCCCTCCGCCTTCATCAGCTTCACCAGGTACGCCGGCTCCTGGTGCCCACCCGGCCGCGCGACTACCAGCTTCGCCCCCGCCAGCAGCGGCCAGAAGAACTCCCACACCGACACGTCGAAGCTGAAGGGCGTCTTCTGCAGCACCACGTCCGTGCCACCCAGTCCGTACTCCTCCTGCATCCACTTCAGCCGGTTGACGACGCCCCCGTGCGCATTCATCGCCCCCTTCGGTCGCCCCGTGCTTCCCGAGGTGAAGATGACGTACGCCAGCGACTCCGGTCCCACCTGCACCAGCGGCTTCGTCACCGGCTGCTTCGACACGTCTCCCGCTTCACTGTCCAGGCACACCACGCGCGCCGCACTGGGCGGAAGCACCGACTTCCACTTCTCGTGCGTCAGCAGCACCGACGCCCCGGTGTCCTCCAGCATCCACCCCAGCCGCTCCTTCGGGTACGCCGGGTCCACCGGCACGTACGCCGCCCCCGCCTTCAGCACTCCCAGCAGCGCCACCACCAGGTCCACCGAGCGCTCCAGGCACACGCCCACCAGCGACTCCGGCGCCACCCCCATGGCCCTCAAGTGGTGCGCCACCTGGTTGGCCCTCGCCTCCAGCTCCCGGTACGTCAGCCGCTCCGTCTCGAACGCCACCGCCTCCGCGTCCGGCGTCCGCGCCACCTGCGCCTCCATCAGCGCGTGAATGGTCGCCTCGGATGCGGGCGCCAGCTCCCGACCCTGGAAGCCCTTCAGCACTTGCTGCTGCTCGTCCTCGGGCAGCAGCGGCAGGGCATGGATGCGCGTCTGTGGTTCACGCACGACGGCCTCCAGCAACGTGTGGAAGTGGCGCGTCAGCCGCTGCGCCGCTTCAGGCGTGAAGAGGTCGAGGCTGAACTCCAGCGCCCCCTCCAAGCCGCCGTCCCCCTGGTCCATCATCGACAGGGTGAGGTCGAGTCGCGCCGTCTCCGTGGTGGACCGCAGCGGCTCCACCGTCACGTCCGGCAGGGACGGCGGCTGCATGGGCGCGTTCTGCAAGGCGAACATCACCTGGATGAGCGGGGACCTGCCGCCGCCGCGCTCGCCACCAACGGCTTCCACCAGTCGGTCGAACGGCACGTCCTGGCGCACGTAGGCCGCCAGCGACTCCTCGCGCACGCGCGACACCAGCTCCGCGAAGGTCGGGGCTCCGTCCAGCCGCGCCCGCAGGGCCAGCGTGTTGACGAAGAAGCCCACCAGCGGCTCCAGCTCGGCCTGTGTGCGGTGGGCAATGGGACTGCCCACGCAGAAGTCCTTCTGGCCCGAGTACCGGGAGAGCAGGACCTCATAGGCCGCGAGCAGCACCATGAAGAGCGTGGCCCCCTGGTCGCGCGCCACCTTCTCCAGCGCCTCCACGAGCTCCGGAGACACCGTGAAGAACTGGCTCGCGCCCCGAACCGTGTGGGTCGCGGGTCGGCCCAGGTCGCCGTTCAACGCCAGCGCGGGCACCCCCTTGAGGTGGCTCCTCAGCTCGTCGAGCTGCGTCTGGATGCCCTGCGACTGCACCCACTGACGCTGCCACGCGGCGAAGTCCGCGTACTGCACGGCCAGGGGCGGAAGGGGAGACGGCTGCCCCTCACGGAACGCGGCGTAGAGCGCGGCGACCTCGCGCACCAGCACCCCCAGGGACCAGCCGTCTGAGGCGATGTGATGCAGGCACAGCAGCAACACGTGCTCCTCCGCGTCCAGCCGGAGCAGCACCGTGCGGAGCAGCGGCCCCACGGCCAGGTTGAACGGGAAGTGGGCTTCCTCCGTCATCCGGTGCCGCACGCGCGCGTCGCGAGCCGGCCCCTTCAGCGCGGACAGGTCCTCCACGGGCAGGTCCCAGACCTCCGGCGCTGGCTGGACCTGCTGCGTGGGCAGGCCCTCCGTCGCGGTGAAGGCGGTGCGCAACACCTCATGCCGCTGCACGACTTCGGCGAAGGTGCGCCGCAGCACGTCCACGTCCAGCGCCCCTGACAGCTTCAGGGCGAAGGGCACGTTGTAGACGGCCTGGCCCTTCTGGAGCTGCGACAGGAACCACAGGCGCTGCTGCGCGAAGGACAGGGGCAGCGCCGCGTCTCGGGGCACGGGGAGCAGCGGCGGCATCGCCGCGCGCGAGGCCTGCATCATCAGCGCCTCGACGCGCTCCGCCAGCCCCGCCAGCGTGGGCGCTTCGAACATCGTCCGCAGCGGGACCTCCACGCCCAGCGCCGCGCGGATGCGCGTCACCAACTGCGTGGCCAGGAGCGAATGGCCTCCCAGCTCGAAGAAGTCGTCCTGAGGCCGCACGCGCTCGACGCGCAGCACCTCCCGGAACAGCGTCGCCAGCTGCTGCTGGAGCAGGGGCAGCCCCGCCGCCTGCGGGTCCTCGGCGGGCGACAGGTCCGGTGCCGGGAGCGCCTTGCGGTCCACCTTGCCGTTCGGCGACAGGGGGAGGGTGCTCAGCGCCACCACGGCGTTGGGCACCATGTACTCGGGGAGCCGCTGGCGCAGGTGCTCCCGGAGGGCCGCGGTGTCCACGTCCTCCGGCGTCACGTAGGCCACCAGCCGCCGGTCGCCAGGCAGGTCCTCGCGCACCAAGGCAGTGGCCGTCTCCACGGCGGCGTGGGTCCGCAGGGCGGCTTCAAGCTCCCCCAGCTCGATGCGGAAGCCGCGCAGCTTCACCTGGAAGTCCACGCGGCCCAGGAACTGGAGCGTGCCGTCCACCTGCCAGCGCGCGCGATCACCCGACCGGTACAGCCGGGCACCCGGAGGCCCGAAGGGATGGGGCACGAAGCGCTCGGCCGTCAGCGCGGGCTGCCCCAGGTATCCCCGGGCCAGGCCGTCACCGCCGATGAACACCTCGCCCGGAACCCCCACGGGCACGGCCCGCATGTCGGGGTCCAGCACGTACACCTGGGTGTTCGCGATGGGACGGCCGATGGAGACGGAGTCCCCCACGGCGTCGCCCGGCGACATCCGGTGGCACGCGGTGAAGGTAGTGCCCTCCGTGGGGCCATAACCATTCACCAGCCCCACGCCCTGCGCCAGCCGTTCACGGACGCGAAGCGCCGGCAGCACATCGCCGCCCGCGAGGAGCTGACGCACCTTGCCCAGGGCCTCCGGTTGGTGCTGCTGCATCTGGTCGAAGAGCGCCGCCGTCAGCCAGAGCACGGAGACCTGATGCCGTCGCAGGGCCTGTCCCAGCTCGGCCAGGTCTGGCGTCCGCTGGGGATGGAGCACCAGGCGAGCCCCGTGCAGCAGCGCGCCCCAAATCTCCAGGGTGGACGCGTCGAAGGCCAGGGGCGCCAGTTGCAGCACCACCTCCGACGGCCCCAGGTCCACGAAGTGTGAGCCGATGAGCAGGCGCACCACGCCCCGGTGCGGAATGGCCACGCCCTTGGGCGTCCCCGTCGAGCCGGAGGTGTAGGTGATGTACGCGAGCTGGTCCGGTCCCACGAGCCCGCCCGTCACGGGCGTCGACGGCTGGCGCTCAATCCGCGCCCCCTCGTCATCCAGAATCACGATGAGCTGCGAACCCGCGGGCAGCTCCTCCTCCAACGCGGACTCGGTGAGGATGGCGGCCACGCCCGAGTCCTCGGCCATGAAGGTCAGCCGCTGCGCGGGGTACTCCGGGTCCAGCGGCACGTAGGCGCCGCCCGCCTTGAGGATGCCCAGCAGGCCCACCAGCAGGTCCAGTCCCCGGTGCAGGAAGACGCCCACGCGTGCTTCGGCGCCCAGCCCCAGCGAGCGCAGGTGGTGCGCGAGCTGGTTGGACCGCGCATCCAGCTCCGCGTACGTGAGCGTGCGGCCGTCATGCTCCACGGCGATGGCCAACGGCGTCCGCAGCGCCTGGGCCGCGAAGAGCGACGGCACCGTCGCATCCACGGGGTAGGCGGCCTGGGTGGCATTCCAGTCCGAAAGGACCTGCTGCCGTTCCCGGGCGTCCATCAGCGGCAGCGCACGGAGCCGCTGCGCACCGGCCCCATCCACCACCGCCGCCAGGAGCACCCGCAGGTGCGCCACCATCCGCCGGGCGGTCTCCGGGGTGAAGAGCTCCAGGCTGTATTCCAACTGGCCTTTCAGCGCGCCGCCCTGGGCCATCAACGACAGCGTCAGGTCGAAGCGGGAGGTGTCCGTCGCGGTCGGCAGCAAGTCGACGTGGAGCCCCGGAAGCGACGGAGCCTGGAGCAGGTCCGCGTTCAGGAGCACGAAGAGCGTCTGGAACAGCGGCGTCCGGGACAGGTCGCGCTCGCCGCCGACAGCGTCCACGAGCTGCTCGAACGGCACCTCCTGATGGGCGAAGGCCCCCAGGGCCTCTTCTCGGACTCGGGCCACGAGCTCGCCGAAGGTCGGGTTCCCGTCCAACTGGCAGCGCAGGGCCAGCGGATTGACGAAGAAGCCGATGAGCCCCTCCAGCTCCGGCCGGTTTCGGGCAGCCACCGACGTGCCCACCGTGAAGTCCGTCTGCCCGGAGTAGCGCGCGAGCAGCGCCTGCCAGCCCGCCATCAGCACCAAGAACAACGTGGCGTTGTGGGCCGACGCCACCCGCTCCAGCCCCACGACCTGCTCGGCGGACAGCGAGAAGAAGTACGAGGCACCCTGGGCGCCACGGACCGCGGGGCGCGCATGGTCGGTGGGCAGCTCCAACGTGGGAGCGCCTTCGAGCCGCGAGCGCCACCAGTCCAACTGTGGCGTCAGCGCCGAGCCTTCCAGCACGCGCCGCTGCCACGCCGCGTAGTCCGCGTACTGCACCGCCAATTCGGGCAGCGGGGACTCACGGCCCTGCGACAGCGCCTCGTACAGCGCGGCCACTTCCCGCACCAGCACGCCCATGGACCAGCCGTCCGAGACGATGTGGTGCATGCACAGCAGCAGCACATGCGCGTCCGCGCCGGTGCGCAGCAGCACCGTGCGCAGCAGCGGGCCCTTCTCCAAGTCAAAGGCGCGGTGGGCCTCTTCGGCCATGCGGGCCTGCACGGCCGCGTCCCGCGCCTCGGGCGCCAGGCCGCTCAGGTCCTCCACCGGCAGCGGCCATTCCGCGGGGGCCAGGTGGATGCGCTGGGCGGGCTGGCCCTCTCGCGTGACGAAGGTGGTGCGCACCGCCTCGTGGCGGCGGACCACCTCCGCGAAGGTGCGCCGCAGCGCCTCCACGTCCAGCCGTCCCGTCAGCCGCAGGGCGGCGGGCATGTGGTTGACGGCGAGCCCTGGCTGGAGCTGCTCCATGAACCAGAGCCGGCGCTGAGCGAACGAGACATCGAAGGTCGCCTCACCCTGGGCAGGCCGGGGCAGGGACTCCAGGGGGAGCAAGGCGCGGGTCCGCGGCGCCGACTCCAGGCGCGCGGCGAGGCGGGCCACGGTCGGGGCCTCGAAGAACGTGCGGAGCGGCAGCTCCACGCCCAGCTGCGCGCGCAGCCGGGTCACGACCTGGGTGGCCAGCAACGAGTGGCCGCCCAGGAGGAAGAAGTCGTCGTTCAGGCCCACGCGCTCCAGGCCGAGCGCCTCGCGGAACAAGGCCGCCAACTGCTGCTCCAGCTCCGTCCGGGGCTCCACGAAGTCCGCCGCCCCCAGGCTCAGGTCCGGGGCTGGCAGGGCCTGGCGGTCCACCTTCCCAGTCGGCGTCAACGGGAAGGCGTCCAGGCCGACGAACGCGGACGGGACCATGTAGTCGGGCAAGTGCTGGTGCAGGTACTCGCGCAGCGAGGCCACCTCCAGCAGCGAAGGAACGACATACGCCACCAGGCGACTGCTCCCGGAGGCGTCCTCGCGCACCACGGCCGTGGCCTCGGAGACGGAGGGATGGCCGCGCAGCACGGCTTCGATTTCACCCAGCTCGATGCGGAAGCCGCGCACCTTCACCTGGTGGTCCAACCGGCCCAGGAACTCCAGCACGCCGTCCGAACGCCAGCGGACCCGGTCGCCCGTGCGGTACAGCCGGGCTCCGGGAGCGGCGCTGAACGGGTGGGGCACGAAGCGCTCGGCGGTGAGGTCCGGGCGGTTCAGGTAGCCGCGCGCGAGGCCCGGTCCTCCCAGACACAGCTCACCCGGCACGCCCACGGGCACGGGACGCAGCGCCGGGTCCAGGACGTAGACCTCGGTGTTGTCAATGGGCCGGCCAATGGGCACGGAGCGGCCCACCGCGTCCCCAGGCGACAGCGTGAGTCGGGTGGCCACGGTGCTGCATTCCGTCGGCCCGTAGGCGTTGGTCAGCGCGCCGCCCTGTGCCAGCCGCTCCCGCGCCCGAGGGGCCGGCATCGCTTCGCCGCCCACCATCAGGTGGGGGACTCGCGCCAGGACCTCGGGCTGGTGCTGCTGCAACAGCTCGAAGAGGGACGTCGCCAGGATGAGCGACGACACCTTGTGCTCGACGATGAGGCGGGCCACCGCGTCTGGCTCGGGCGTCCCGGGCGGGTACACGACGAGCTTGCCGCCGTGCAGCAGCGTCCCCCAGAGCTCGACGCTGGAGACGTCGAAGGCCAGCGGTGAGAGCTGCAGGGTGACTTCCTCGGGCGCCTGGGTCAGGAAGCGCGAGGCCTCGCTCAGTCGCAGCAAGCCCCGGTGCGGCAGGGCCACCCCCTTGGGCGTCCCCGTCGAGCCAGAGGTGAAGGTGGCGAACGCCAGCCCCTCCGGGAACGCGGGGACCTGCACGGCCTCCGTGGACTGACGGGCGATGTCCGCCGCATCGGCGTCCAGCGCCACGACACGCCACGGGCCGTCCTTCAGCGAGGGCAACAGCGACTGCCACGTCAGCACCGCGGACAGGCGCGCCGTGGAGGACGCGTGCTCCAGGCGCTTCACGGGCCAGGACGGGTCCAACGGCACGTAGCAGCCACCGGCCTTGAGCGCACCGAGCACCCCGATGACCAGCTCCAACCCGCGCGACGCGCACACGCCGATACGGAACTCCGGCTCCAGCCCCAGGGACACCAGGTGCCGGGCCAATTGGTTGGAGCGAGCATCCAGCTCCGAATAGGTGAGCGAGCGCCCCTCGAAGGTCACCGCCACGCGCTCCGGCGTCCGCCGGGCCTGCGCCATGAAGCGCTGATGGACCGTGGTGTCAGCGGGGTAGGGCGCGGCCGTGTCGTTCCAGGCCACGAGCACTTCGTGGCGCTCGGCCTCGCTCCACAGCGGCACCGCGCTGATGCGGCGAGCCGCGTCCTCGGTGACGCCACGGAGCAGCCGCTGGAGGTGGTCCACCATGCGGCGCGCGGTGTCCGGAGTGAACAGGTCCATGCTGTACTCGAGCTCGCCCTCCAGCCGTCCGCCGCGCTCCACCAGCAACAGCGTCACGTCGAACCGGGCCGTGTCCGTGCCCGTGCGCAGCACGTCGACGGCCATGCCCGGCAGCGTGGGCGGCTGCATGGGGGCGTTCTGGAGGACGAAGGCGGCCTGGAACAGCGGCGTGCGCGACAAGTCTCGCTGGCCCCCCAGCGCCTCCACCAGCCGGTCGAAAGGGACGTCCTGGTTCGAGAACGCCGCCAGCGACTCCTCGCGGACGCGCGCCACCAGGTCATCGAAGCGCGGATCGCCTTCCACGTTGGCGCGCAGCGCCAGGGTGTTGACGAAGAAGCCGATGAGCCCTTCGAGCTCCGGCCGCGTGCGATGCGCCACCGGCGTGCCGACGCAGAAGTCCGTCTGCCCGGAGTAGCGCGCGAGCAGCGCCTGCCAGCCCGCCATCAGCACCATGAAGAGCGTGGCCCCCTGTTCCTGTCCCACGCGCTCCAGCCCGGCCACCAGGGAGGGCGGCATGGTGAACGCATGGGTGGCGCCTCGCAGCGTCCGTACCGCCGGCCGCGAGTGGTCGGTGGGCAGCTCCAACGTGGGAGCGCCTTCGAGCCGCGAGCGCCACCAGTCCAACTGTGGCGTCAGCGCCGGGCCTTCCAGCACGCGCCGCTGCCACGCCGCGTAGTCCGCGTACTGCACCGCCAATTCGGGCAGCGGGGACTCGCGGCCCTGCGACAGCGCCTCGTACAGCGCGGCCACTTCCCGCACCAGCACGCCCATGGACCAGCCGTCCGAGACGATGTGGTGCATGCACAGCAGCAGCACATGCGCGTCCGCGCCGGTGCGCAGCA
>NZ_JAAIYB010000639.1 GCF_010894475.1 Myxococcus vastator | reverse complement strand
GGAGTGGCTCCCTAACTCTTGGCTCGGTTGGGCGGCGGCGGGGGTGGATCAGGGAAAATACCGAGGAGTTCCAGTTGGTTACATCGACAGCAATGTCAAATAGTGCATCCTCCGAGGAGGACGCGCAGCAGCCCGTGGTGGGCGCGGCCCGGTACCTGGCCGTCCCCACGCTCATGGACAGCCTGCTGCACGACGTCCGCAATCCGTTGAACGCGCTGGCCATCCACCTGGAGGTCCTTTCGGAGAAGCTGAAGGCGGAGACCGGCAGCGTGCCGCCGTCGCAGGAGAAGAACCTCAAGGCCATGCGCGATCAGATCCAGCGCGTGGACGGCATCCTGAAGCTGTTCAGCGACTTAGTCGTGTTCCGGGGCGGCGCGCCGGGCGTGGCGGACCTGACGGAGGTCACCACGCGGGCGCTGGGCGTGCTGGGGCACGAGGGCCGCAAGCGGCGCGTCCAGGTCCAGTCGGCGGTGGAGGCGGGCGTCCAGGTCCACCTGCGGGACACGTCGGAGCTGGGCTTCCTCCTCATCCAGACGCTGCTGCGGGCCTTCCGCCGGGCGGAGAATGGCGGCTCGATCCGCGTCACGGTGCGCGGGGACGAGACGGGCGCGGTGCTGGAGGTCGAGGACTCGGCCGGCGCCTGCCCCGAGCCCCTGCCCGACGCGGTGGCCGCGCTGCAGCTGCGCTGTTCACAACTGGGCGTCGACCTGTACGTCCGGGCGGGGGTCTGCCGCCTGGGTTTCTCCCGCGCCTGAGTGTCACAGCTGGACGGGCCGGCTTCTGATTTCGAGTCACGACAACTTCGCTTCACGACGCAGTACGGGAGGTCTTCACTTGGGCAGCGCACGAATCCTGGCCGTGGATGACGAACGCGACACCTGTGAGGCGCTGGCGGACATGCTCAGCGCCTGGGGACACAAGGTCGAGATCGCCTTCGACGGGCATGACGCCCTCCGCAAGGCAAACGAATTCCGGCCGGACGTGGTCCTGTCGGACCTGGCCATGCCGGAGACGGATGGGCTCTGGTTGCTGCGCAACCTGAAGGAGGAGCTGCCGGACTGCCCGGTGGTCTTCCTGACGGGGCGGGGCACCATCGACGCCGCGGTGGAGTCCATCCGCGAGGGCGCCTACGACTTCATCGTCAAGCCGCTGGACACCGCGCGGCTCAAGGTCTGCATCGACCGGGCGCTGGAGAAGAAGGAGACGATGCGCGAGGTGCAGACGCTGCGGCGGCGGCTGAAGCAGCTCGGCTCGTCGGACCTGATTGCCCAGTCCGCGGGCATGCGCAAGGTCATCGAGCTGGTGGAGAAGGTGGCGCCGTCCAAGGCCAGCGTGTCCATCAGCGGCGAGTCCGGCACGGGCAAGGAGGTGGTGTCCCGCGCGGTGCACAACCTGTCGCTGCGCCGCGACAAGCCCTTCATCGCCATCAACTGCGCGTCCATCCCGGCCACGCTGATTGAGTCCGAGCTGTTCGGCCACGAGCGCGGCGCCTTCACCGGCGCGGATCAGCGGCGGCCCGGCGTGTTCGAGATGGCCCACGGCGGCACGCTCTTCCTGGACGAATTGGGTGAGATTCCCATCGAGCTGCAGGCCAAGCTCCTGCGCGTGCTGGAGGAGGGCCGGCTGCGCCGGCTGGGCGGCAAGGTGGAGATCGAGGTGGACGTGCGCGTGCTGTGCGCCACCAACCGCGACCTCAAGCAGGAAATCAAGAACGGGCGCTTCCGCGAGGACCTCTACTTCCGCCTCAACGTCTTCCAGATCCACCTGCCGCCCCTGCGCGAGCGCCGCGACGACGTCCCCATCCTGGTGCAGCACTTCGTGGACAAGTTCCGCGGCGACTCCGGCAAGCGCGTGAGCGGCGTGCACCCGGAGGCCATGGAGGTCCTGAAGAACTATGAATGGCCGGGCAACATCCGCGAGCTGCGCAACGCGGTGGAGCGCGCCGTCATCCTGTGTGACGGGGAGCTCATCACCCGCGAGCACCTGCCGCCCGACATGGCGGGCAAGAGCCCGGAGCGCCACACCTTCCGGCTGCCCTTCGGGCTGAGCCTGGACGCGGTGGAGCGCGAGTACATCCTGGGCAGCCTCCAGCGGAACGGGAACAACAAGGCCCGCACCGCCGAGGTGCTGGGGGTGAGCGAGAAGACGCTCTACAACAAGCTCAACCGCTACGCGGCCGAGGCCCGCGCGCAGCAGGCGCCCGGCGGCGGTGGCGGCCCCCTGGGCGGGCAGGGCAGCGACGGTGGGATGGGTGCCATGGGCACCAACACGTTCGTCATCCGCTGACCTCACGGGTAGGAAATCCCCTTCGGATTCCGGGCCCTTGGCCTGGCTCGGAGGGGACGCCCGCCCAGGCGGCGACCCCGCCGCGAAACCCCCGTCAATTCTTGACTTTTGACCTCCGGACGGGGGATTCTTGGGGGGTCTCCCACCCACAGGGAGTGCCCGGCCGTACATGTTCCACGCCTCGGGCAACTCCAGCGGCGCCAACCGATTCGGGCGCCCCGGAGTGTGCATCGGGTGCCGCGGGGGGGCACAAGGAAGGCCACAACGCAATGAGCGACGCGCGAGTACTTCACTTCTTCGGCGGCAAAGGCGGGGTAGGCAAGACTACGCTCGCGGCGGCATATGCGTTGAGGCTGTTGGAGGAGGCGCCCAAGGAACGGGTGCTGCTCGTGTCGTTGGATCCGGTCCGCTCCCTGTCGGACCTGGTGAAGAAGAAGCTCCCGGCCAAGGCGACGAAGCTGCTCCCGGGCAAGGGAGAGGGCGGCGTGTTTGGCCTGGAAGTGGAGCCGGCGGCGCTGATGAAGCCCTTCCTGGCGTCCTATCTGCCAGCGCTGGCGAAGGCCGCCGCGAAGGGCACGCACGTGTCGGAGGACGACATGGGCAAGCTGTATCAGCAGGCCGTGCCGGGGCTGGAGGAGCTGGTGGCGCTCTTCCACGTGGTGGACCTGCTGGAGGGCGAGGCGTTCGACCGCATCGTGGTGGACGCCGCGCCGACCAGCCACACCCTGCGGCTGTTCGACTTGCCGACGAGCCTGCGCAAGTTCCTGGGCCTGGTGAAGGCCGGTGGGGACAAGACGGAGGCGCCGGCGAAGAAGGGCAAGAAGGCGGCGGCCGCCGCCGAGGCGCCCGGTGTCCTGGAGCAGGTGGGGCAGAAGGCGGAGAAGCTGCTGGCGCTGCTGAAGGACCCCGCGCGCACGGCCTTCCACCTGGTGGCGCTGGCGGAGCCGGTGCCCGAGGCGCAGACGCGCATGCTCTTCACCCAGCTTCGCGAGCGCGGGCTGCCGGTGACGGAGGTCGTCGTCAACCAGATCGAGGACAAGGACGGCTGTCCCGCGTGCCAGGGGCGCCGCGGCCTGCAGGCCCCCCATGTCCGCAAGTTCCAGGCGCTGGACAAGCTGGTGCCCGTGCACCTGCTGGGCCGGCGTGAAGTGGCGCCCCGCGGGCTGGAGGGCCTGGCGCTGCTCGCCAAGGCGTGGGCCGGGGGCAAGGAGACCAAGGCGCTGGAGTTCTCCGCGGCCGAGGGACCTCCGGCGCTGGTGCGCGCGCCGTCCATGCCGCCCATCGCCGCGCCGCCGCTGCCGCCCACGCGGCTCATCTTCTTCG
>NZ_JAAIYB010000638.1 GCF_010894475.1 Myxococcus vastator | reverse complement strand
CCCGCACCCAGATGCTCCCGCCCTTGCCCTCGCGAATGGAGAAGACCGCCAGTCGCTTACCCGCCGTCAGCATCATCCACCTCCACGCTCCGCATCGCGCCACCACGGCGCGGCTGCCTCGTCGGCTTGACCGCCTGAGGTCGGGGAGGGCTTGAGCAGCCCGCGTGCCAGCGGGGTTCTCCTCGGGGCGCCCTGCGCACACCGTGCGTGGATGTGAGAACCGTCCAGCGGCGAGGACGGGCAGCGAGACTCCAGTGGCTTCTCAGCGGACGAGAGCGCGGCGCCACGCGAACGCGCGCTCAGGCATGGTTCGCGTCGAGGTGTCTGTCCGCCGGGGCTGGCCGCGGCGCCGCGGGTCCGCTGCGGGGAAGCGCGACCGTGAAGGTGGCGCCGCGCCCCGCCTCGCTCTGGACTCGGACCACCCCTCCCAGCCTTTCGACGAGCTGACTGACAATGTGGAGGCCCAGGCCCAGGCCTCCGTAGTGGCGCGATGACACCGCGCGCTCGAAGGCCCGGAAGATTTGCGCCTGTTGTTCCTCCGGGATGCCGATTCCCTGGTCCCTCACTTCCAGGAGGGCGGTCCTGGCGTCCCCGCTGACCTGGATTTCAATGGGCTTGCCCTCGCCGTACTTGATGGCATTCGAGAGCAGGTTGGTGACAATCTGATCGAGCCGCGACCGGTCCCAGAGTCCTGGCATCGGCGTGTCGGCATGCACCCGGAGCGTGGCGCCGGAGAGGGCCAGCTCGGGCGCGAAGCGAGCCGCGATGTCTCGGACCAGCGCGGTGAGGTCCACTTCCTCCAACTCGAGCTCGAGCCGCCCGGCATGGATGCGCGAGACATCCAGCAGCGTGTTGACGAGCTTCGCCATCCGCAGCGCCTGGCGTTCGATGCCCTCGACTGACTGGCTCACGGTCTCCGCCGGCGCGGTGCAGAGCGCTCCCGACCGGGCGCGGCGCAGCAAGCCCTGCACGGACAACTGGAGGGAGGTGACCGGGGTCTTCAGCTCGTGAGAGGCAACGGAGAGGAACTCATCACGAAGGCCAATGGCCTGCTGGGCTTCCTGATAGAGCCGGGCGTTGTCCACGGCCATGGCCGCGCGGCGGGCCAGCTCCTGCGCGAGGGTGAGCTCGGCGGGGCCATAGCGGCTCTCGCTGTCCATCCGGGCGAGGGTGAGCGCGCCGAGCGTCCGGCCACGCGCGAGCAGCGGCACCGACAGCCAGGACTGGAACTTGAGGCCGCCGCACCCGAGGGGCGTGGCGCCGCAACCCTCCAGGAAGAACTCCGGCTCGCCGCGGCGGAGCACCCGCCCAGGGCCCTGCGTGGCGTTGAGGTCCGGTGGCGCGTGGTCGTCCTTCGCGGGCCCCCGGGCCCGCAGTGCCTGGGATTGGGCCACCGCGAGCCGCTGAGGGGCATGCTCGTTGTCCAGCAGGTCGACCGCGCACCAGTCCGCGAACCGCTGGACGGTCAGCGCAGCCACGCTTCGCAGCGCGTCCTCGGGCGCGAGCGAGCCCGCGAGCAGTCCCGAGGCTTCCGCCAGGAACGCGGACCTCCCTTCCTGCTCCTCTGCGCGGGCCCGCGCTTGCTGCTCACGCAGGAAGGTCTGGTCTCGCTCCCGCTCGGCCCGGCGTTGCTCGGTGATGTCGATGCCCGTGCCGATGATGTACTCAATCACTCCCGTCGGGCCGCGGAGGACGTTGCTGGACCATGAGATGAGGCGGCGCTCTCCCGCTCGCGTGAGCCAACTGCTCTCGTACTGCTCGTGCCCCTGGCCCGTGGTGAGCTGGGCGAAGTCCCGCTCGACCCGCGCCGCTTCTTCCGGGGCCTGGAGCTGCTCCCAGAACCGCGCGCCGCGAACCTCCTCGAAGGCGTAGCCAGTCATCTCCTGGCATGCGCGGTTGAAGCGGACGATTCTGCCCTCCGCATCCAGGACGATGACCAGCGCGCGGGCTGTATCCAGGACCGCCGAGCTGAAGTCCCGCTCGTGCTGGAGGTCCCGTTCCGTGCGCTGTCGAGCGGTGACGTCCCGGAAGTAGACGGCCCTCCCATAGTAGAGGCCGTCCGCGCTCATCACCGGGGCGTCGTACTGCTCGAAGATCCGCCCATCCTTGAGCCGCAGCGTGTCGTGTCCCGACGCGTCTCGGTGCTCGATGAAGAAGAAGGCGCGCGCGGTGAACCGGGCGGGCTCCTCCACGAGCTCCGCCGCCGCGCGGACCCACGCCCCATAGGATGCGGACAGGAGTTCCTCCTCCAGCCCCCACAGCTGCATGAGGCGGCGGTTGTGGGTGAGGACCCTTCCTTCCAGGGTGGAGATGAGGATGCCCTCGTCGGAGGCTTCGCTCAGGGACTCCAGCAGCGTCTTCTGCTGGTGGAGCGCGCGCTCGCTGTCCAGGGTGCGGGTGAAGAGCTGCCGGTGCATGAGCGCGGTGCGGAGCACGCCGCCGAGGCGCTCCACCATGCCCCGGTACTGTCGCGGCAGGTGCGGCTCGCGGTCGAAGTACAGCAGCAGCGCGCTGGCGCTGTGCGCCGCGTCCGCTCCGATGATGGGAATGGACCAGCGCAAGAGCCCCGGCATTTCCAGCTCCGGAAACGGCAGGCTCACCTCGGCGGGCCCTGGCTTCCCTCCGGGCTCGGAGCGGGCGGGAAGCGGAAGCTGGCGGGACGCCGCGGAGAGTCCACTCGCGCCCTGAAGGGCGACCTGGCCCCGCGCGTCCACCTGGACCCAGAGCGCGACCATGCACCCCAGCCGCTCCGCGACACGGTCCATGAAGGCATCCGCGGGCTTGCTCGGGTCGAAGAGGTCGAGCGCCGCGACGGTGAGCTCCTGGAGCACGCTCAACAGCGCGAGGCGCTCCTCGGTGAGCTTCCGGTCCGCGTCCTCGCAGGGGTCCACCATGTCCGACCTTGTCCCATCACCCTGGAAGGGCGAGCACCACCACCGTCTTGTTGTGGAACTGCGGAACGCCACCTCCCATGGCCCCCACCTCGCCAAGGGTCAGACAGCCCACGAGCGGAGTGCTCTCCCCGAGCGCTCCCTGGACGCGTGAGAGCTCGTCCAGGATTTCCTCGCCCAGGATGGGGTAGCGGGAGAAACAATCGAACACGACCGCGCCGCCCAGCGGGCCAGGGGTTCCTCTCCGAGCCAGCGTGGCCGCGCTCGCGGCCGCGTCCATCAGGTCCGCGCGCGCTCCCTCCATCACCCGGACCAACGAGCCATCAGGTATCTCCGCGACGCAGCGGACCGAGCCGTCGGGGCCGACGGAGATGGGGTCGCGAATCACGAACGCTCCATTGGCCTGGGGAATCCCCAGCGGGTGGGTCATCGCGAAGCGGGCGAAGCCCTGCACGTCCAGCGCGTCTCCGCGGCTCGCGGCCGTGCGCCGGTAGACCTCGAACGCGCTCTCGTAATCGAACTCGACGGCGGTCGCGCCGTGGGCCTTCGTGACCTGCGTCGGTGGGCCGTAGGGATACCAACCGTGCTGAATCCCGACGCCTATCGGCGCCTGGGCGTCCAAGGCAATCACCACCACCTGGTCCCGGTAGGCCTGCCCATCCGTGAACTGGGCCGTCGTGGCGCTCCGGAGGTTGCCTCCCGCTCCGCCCCCCACCCAGA
>NZ_JAAIYB010000637.1 GCF_010894475.1 Myxococcus vastator | reverse complement strand
GGCCTCGGCGGCGCGCTCAGCGGCGATGGCGGCGCGCTCGGCGGCGGCGGCGGCGCGCTCCTCCACGCTGAGGGGCGCGGCGGGCGCGGCCTCGGCGGCGGGCGCCGGCGGCGTGGACGGAGCGGGCGCAGGCGTCTGGGCCTGCAGGGACGTGGCAATCAAGAAGGCAGCGGAAAGCATCGAATCTCCAGGTCAACGGCGCCGGCGAAAAGCCTGGCGCCTTCCTGCTTCAAAGGCCCTCCGCGCTTCAATGGCTTAATGGTCAAATTCGGACACGTCCCGCGCCGCCGCACGGGGTGGGTCCGTTCCCACCGCCTCGCAGGTGGCGCTTGAAAGAAAAACCCCCATGCCCCTGCGCCCCGCACCGCTCCTGCTGCTCTGCGCCCTGCTCGTCCCCGCCGCGGCCTCCGCCCAGCGCGTCACCGTCCCGGTGGACGTGGGGGTGGGGCCCGCGGCCTTCGCCTTCTTCGGCCCCGTGTTCGACGACCAGCCCATCCACACCGGGCTGAAGCTCTCCGTGGAGGCGGTGCTGGACAAGGAGTGGCTGAAGAAGAACCAGCGCCGCGTGCCCCAGCGCTACCGCAAGTACGCCAGGAGCCTGGATGAGGTCCGCATCTCCCCGTCCATCCTCATCCCGGACGCGCTCATCATCTCCCCCAAGCTGCGCGACACCGGCATGTACGGCGCCACCTGGAAGCCGCTGTCCCTGGGGGTGCCGCTGACGTCCAGTCCGGCGCGGCTGTCGCTCGGCGCGGGGCTGCTGCTGACGTACGTCTACATGCACTCGGACACGCTGCCCGACACGCACTTCGTGCGGCCCGGCGCGCAGGTGGGCATCGACCTGGAGCTCCAGCTCTCCAAGAACTTCCTGCTGGGCGTGGGCTGGGAGTCCGCGTTCTACGTCCCGCAGGAGTTGGGAGGCCTGGGCCTGCCCGACCGCCTGAGCGAGGGCATCTTCCACGTGGGACAGGCCTACCTTCAGCTCCACTTCCGCTTCCCCTACACCGTGCGCCTGTAAGGCGGAGGGCAGGCGAGCCTCACGGGTCCTCCAGGGCTGCTGCGAAGCGCCGCGCGCGCGGCTACCCTGCCCCGCCATGCATCTGGTCGTCGCCAACGAAGCACAGCAGGCCGAAAGAGACCGCCACACCTACGCCACCTGGGGCTCGCCGCTCACCGTCGAGCAGTTCCTCGAACGGGAGCAGCGGCTGCGCGCCCACGCCTGGAGCCGGGACACCCTGCGCACCTGGCTGCTGTGCGACGACGCCGGCCGCGTGCTCACCTCGTGCGAGACGCTCCGCACCCCCAGCTACCTGCGCGGCCCCGACGGTCAGACGACGCGCGGCGACAGCTTCATCATCGCCAGCGTCTTCACCGAGCCGGCCCTGCGCGGGCACGGCCATGCCACGGGGCTGATGGACCGGGTGGCCGCGGAGCTGGAGCGCACGGAGCCGGACGCCCAGGCCGCCGTGCTCTACTCCGACGTGGGCGCCCGCATCTACCGGCGCTCCGGCTACCAGGAGGTCCCCGCCTGGGACTGGCACCTGCCGGTGGGCCCTGGGCCCGTGACGCGCAAGGTGGACGCGCTGCTGGAGGACGCGGACGTGCCCTCGGCGCTCGAGCGGATGTGGCGGCCGGAGGTGCCCTTCTACCTGTGGCCGGACGCCACGCAGGTGGACTGGCACCTGGAGCGCGAGCGCATCTACGCGGAGCTGCTGCGCCGCCCCCGTCCCCGGGCCTGCGGCGCGGTGGTGGGCGCGTCCACGGCGCTGTGGGCGATGGTGGCCCGCCACGGAGAGCTGGTGGTGCTGATGCTGGACGCGCGCTCCGAGGACGACGCCGCCGCGCTGCTGGAGGCCGCGGGGGCCCAGGCGCACAAGGCCGGGCTGTCCAAGGTGGTGCTGTGGGAGGAGCCGGGCACCATGCCGTGGGTGGCCCGGCTGCCCGAGGCCAGCCGCGAGGCCCGGGACGGCTCGCTGCCCATGGTGCGGCCCCTGCGCGAGGGCCTGCCCGCCGCCGTGGACATCCCCTTCGCTCGCGCGCTGTGGGCGTGAGCGTCCGGCTAGGATGCGCGCATGGCCCGCAGAACCCGCATCATCGAGGGCACGTGGAACTGCACCTCGTGTGACACGAAGTCGATTCGCGCCCGGCACAAGCGCTGCCCCCAGTGCAACAACCCGCGCGAGCTGACAGGCAAGGAGTCGGCGTTCGACTTCGGCGGCGTGGACGCGGCCAGCGGGAAGTCGCTGCGCGAGGGCGTCACCGACGCGTCAGCGCTGGAGCTGGCCCAGGCGGGAGCAGACTGGTTCTGCGCCTTCTGCGGCGCGGCCACGCGGGGCGACACGACGCGCTGCAAGCACTGCGGCGCCGAGCGCACCGACGACGCGAAGGCCGCCCCGCGCCAGGCCTTCGACGAGCCACCACCAGCGCCGCCGCCACGTCCCGCGAAGCCGAAGCGCAGGGCGCGGATGCGCCAGGCGCTGGGCTCGCTGCTCCTCTGCTGCCTGGGTGTCGGCGCCTTCGCGCTCTGGGCCAACACGACGCATGAGCTCCCCGGCCAGGTGACGGGCACGGCCTGGAAGCGCACCGTGGTGCAGGAGCGCTTCACCCGGGTGACGAAGCGGGGCTGGCACGACGAGCTGCGCGCCGTCACGCCCCGCATGCCCGTCAACGGCGCTGGCGAGGTGGCGGGCGTGGCCAACATCCGCGACTGCGTGTCCATCCAGCGAGGCACCCGCCGCGTCCCCGACGGCACGGAGCGGGTGTGCCGCACGAAGTCGCGCAAGGTGGCCTGCGGCTCGGAGGAGAAGTGCCGCCGCAGGGACATGGGCAACGGCTTCATGGAAGAGGTGTGTGAGGACGTGACGAAGTACTGCCGCGAGTCCTACGAGGACTGCCAGGACGAGACGCGCTACCGCCGAGAGCCCGTGTACGCCGACCAGTGCACCTACGACACCCATGCGTGGAAGCCGCTGACGCGCCGGGAGGCGTCCGGCACCGACGATGCGCCGCGCTGGCCCGAGCTGGCCGTGGGCGCCGCGGACCGGTTGCGCCGCGAGGAGACGTACACGGTGCGGCTGCGCTACGAGGACGACGGCGCCCAGGAGCACGTGCTGGAGCCGCGGGGCGAGCGGGCGTTCCTCGCCTGGAAGAAGGGCCAGGGCGCGCGCCTCACCGTGACGAACCTGGGCACGGTGAAGACGGTCGTGCCCCGGTGAGTGACGCCGCCCCCAAGCCCGTGGAGTGCACGCGCTGCGGCGCCTGCTGCGTGGCGCCCGACATCGCCGCGCTGGACAAGCCGCTGGGCCTGCGCTGCCCGCACCTGAAGGAAGACAACCTCTGCGACGTGTATGAGGACCGGCCCGCCATCTGCCGCGACTACCAGGCGGATGAACTCTGCACCCTCATCGAGGCGCCCACGCTGGAGGAGCGCGTGGAGAAGTACCTGGGTCTCTTCGGGCTCCAGTCGGAGGCCCGGGCCTCGCGCGAGCAGGGCTGCGCGTCCATGCGCATGGCCCGCCGCCTGGCCAGCCTGCCCCGCCCTGGCGGCGCGAAGGACTAGGCGCGCCTGGTGGCATGAGCGCTTGTCGCCCCTGCGCACCGGCGTTATCCCCCGGC
>NZ_JAAIYB010000636.1 GCF_010894475.1 Myxococcus vastator | reverse complement strand
GGGAGACCCAACATGTCAGAGTCAGCAGGTGGCCAGGGCGAGGGGAGCGGGCGGCTGCGCACGCCCGTGGAGGGGGCCCTCCGCGCGGTGCGCTCCCTGGTCGAAATGGAGGACACGGACCGGGCGGCGCAGCTCTACGAGGAGCTGGGCGATGCGCAGCGCGAGCGCATCCGCCACGAAGCCGAGCAGGGGCCGGCGAAGGAGCGCCGGGGCTTCGTCGAGGTGCTGCGGCGCGCGCGGGACTTCCTGGGCGCGGCCCGGCTGATGGACGGCCAGGGCGAGGACGCCACCGCCGGGGACCTCTACTTCCAGAGTGGCCAGTACATGGCCGCCGCGGAGAGCTACCTCCGCGCGGGGGAGGCCGAGCGCGCCGCCGCCGCCTTCGAGCGAGGCGGGGCGCTGGAGCGCGCGCTGGCCGTCTATCAAGAGCTGGGCGCGCGCGAAGCCATGGCGCAGTGCCTGGTGCGACTGGACCGTCCCTTCGAGGCGGCCACGCTCTACCGGGAGCTGGGGCAGGCGCACGCGGAGGTGGAGGCGCTCGGGGGCGTGCGCGCGGAGGACCCGCGCTTCGTGGAGGCGGTGCTGCGCATCTGCCAGTTGCTGGACGCGGAGGGTTTCACGCACCGGGCGCTGGCGGTGCTCGCGGACGCGGTGAGCAGCTCGGAGGACGCGCGCGGAGACCCGGCGCTGGTGACGGAGAAGGCCCGGCTGCTGCGCCGCATGGGGATGGAGGCGGAGGCGGAGGCCATGCTCATCCGCCGCTCCGGAGGCGCGGCGGCGCCCGCGGCGAACGGGTACCGGTTCCTCAAGGCCATCCCCATCTTCGGCGAGCTGTCCCTGGAGGACATGAAGGACCTCTACCGGCTGGCGCGCCAGGTCGTCATCGCGCCCGGCGCGGTGCTGCTGGAGAAGGGCGCGCCCGGCGTGGGGCTCTTCGTCCTGATGGACGGCTCGGTGGACGTCTTCAGCGGACCCGAAGACGACGCCCGGCACCTCAACACGTTGGGGCCAGGGGCGTACCTGGGGGAAATCTCCCTGGTGCAGGACGGGCCCGTCTCCGCCCACGTCCGTGCGCGGACCTCCGTGCGGGCGCTGCGCATCAGCCGCGCGGATTTCGACCGCTTCGTGGATACGCACGAGGCGGCGGCGCTGCGCATCTACCGCCTCTTCACCCAGAACCTCGCGGGCCGGGTGCGTGCGCTGAGCACCTGACGGCGACGGCCCGGGCGCGTGACTACGTGGGGCCGAGCGGGAGCCGGACGCTGAACGTGCTCCCCTGGCCCAGCACGCTGGACACCTGGATGTCGCCCTCGTGCGCCGTGACGACCTGGTGGGCGATGAAGAGGCCGAGCCCCAGCCCGCTGTAGTTGTGGCCGGACACGGCCCGCATGAACCGGTCGAAGACGTGGGGCAGTGCCTCCGGCGCGATGCCGATGCCTTCGTCGCGGATGTCCAGCAGCGCCATGCCACCTTCCGCGCGCAGGCTGACGTGAACCGGCTTGCCCGCTCCGTACTTGATTGCATTGGAGAGGAGGTTGGTCATCACCTGCTCCACCCGGCGCGTGTCCCATTCGCCCTGCACGGGCCCTGGCGCGTCCAGCTTCACGGTGCTTCCGAGCTGAGTGGCTTGTGGCAGGTAGCGGGCGATGACCTCCCGGAGCAGCGCCGTGAGGTCCGCGGGCACGCGCTCCAGGGTCAGCTGGCCCACGCTGATGCGTGACACATCGAGCAGGTCGTCCACCAACTCCACCAGCTTGCTCACCTGGCGGACGGCGACGTCGAGGTCGCGTCCCACACGCGCGCTCGGCAGCGTGCCTCCCGAGGCGTTGTCGACGGCACGGCGCATGGCCGTCAGCTTCAGTTGCAGCGGGGTGAGCGGGGTGCGCAGCTCGTGGGACGCCACGGACAGGAAGTCGTCACGGATGCGAAGCGCCTCCCGCAGGCGCTCCATCTCCCGTTGCTCCTGGGCCTGGTAGCGGGCGGTGAAGTCGCGCGTCACCTTGCCGAAGCCGCGCAGCTGCCCCGACTCGTCGTACAGCGCGGTGATGACGACGTTGGCCCAGAAGTGGCGGCCGTCCTTGCGGACGCGCCAGCCGTCCTCCTCGAAGCGGCCCTCACGCGTCGCCACGTCGAGCCCGTACCGCGGCCGGTTCCGCGCCACGGCTTCAGGTGGATAGAAGCGGCTGAAGTGCTGCCCCAGGATTTCGTCCGCCCGGTAGCCCTTGATGCGCTCGGCGCCCGGGTTCCAGCTCGCGACGTACCCGTCCGGGTCGAGCGTCAGGATGGCGTGGTCGGTGACACTCTCAATCAACAGCCGGAGCTGGTCCGCGGTGTCTTGCTTGGATGCGCCTTGCCCGGAGTATGCGATGCGCCTGGCGCCTCCGGGGCAGCCGTTGGTGTCTTCCATGGGCCTCCTGCTCCTGACTGGCTGGTATGAGAACACGCCCCCTCTCGTCACGGGGAATCGCGTGCCGTGGCCATCGGCCAGCAGACACTCCGGCCTGTCGAGGAAGGGGTCGTCACGAAGGTCGACGTGGACCCATGCGGGCGATAACATGCCGCGCCCAATGTCCATGCAGGGTGGCGCCGGTGACGATCCCGATAGAGGGCGGCGCATCGGGAAATACGAAATCCTCACGCGCCTCTCGATAGGAGGAATGGCGGAGCTGTTCCTGGCCTACACCTCCGGGCCCGGGGGATTTCGCAAGTTCGTCGCGGTGAAGCAGATTCTCCCGGACATCAAGAAGGACGAGCAATTCGTCCAGATGTTCCTGGACGAGGCGCGCATCACCGCGGCCTTCTCCCACGCGAACATCGGTCAGGTGTTCGACCTGGGCGAGGAGGGCGGGGAGCTGTACCTCGCCATGGAGTTCCTGCCCGGGCAGAACCTGGAGCAGGTGGTGAAGGCCTCCGCGCGCCAGGGCTACCCGCTGCCGCTCGGCTTCGTCGGGCGGGTGATTCGCGATACCTGCCTGGGCCTGCACTACGCGCACCACTTCACGGACCCGTCGGGCCGGCCCGCGGTGGTGGTGCACCGCGACGTGTCTCCGAAGAACGTGATGCTCACCTACGACGGCGTCGTGAAGGTGATTGACTTCGGCATCGCCAAGGCGCGCGGACGCTTGGGCCGCACGCAGGTGGGGACGGTGAAGGGGACCAGCGGCTACATGTCCCCGGAGCAGGTGCGGGGCGCGGCCACCCTGGATGGCCGCAGTGACTTGTTCTCCGTGGGCGTCATGCTGCACGAGCTGCTGAGCGGCCAGCGGTTGTTCAGCGGGCCGCACGAAGCGGCGGTGATGATGCAGATCGCCGAGGCCGACGTGCCTCCGCTGCGCGGCATCAACCCGGACCTCCCCGAGGCCTTGGAAGCCGTGGTGGTGCGAGCGCTCGCACGGGACGTGTCCCAGCGCTTCACCAACTGCCGGGAGATGGCGCGCGCCATTGAAGCGGCGCTCGGCTCGGAGCTCTTCGACGAGGACGGCATGACCGCCGTCATGGGCGACCTCTTCGCCGACAAGCGCCAGAAGACGCGCACGCTGTTGGAGCTGGCCAGCCGCGCGGAGGATGCCCGCGTCAGCGAGGCGGCGGGTGCCCTCCAGCAGGAGGACGGCTCGGACG
>NZ_JAAIYB010000635.1 GCF_010894475.1 Myxococcus vastator | reverse complement strand
ATGCTGGCGCGTTGCGCGCGCCGGGCCGCCTGCTATAACGCACGCCGTTGTGCATGCGCCCCGCCTGGGGGAGCATGGCTGGACCTTTCTGGCGGGCCTCCTCCAGAAAGCACAGTGACTTGAGAGCACGACCCCGTAGCTCAGTTGGATAGAGCGGCGGTTTCCTAAACCGCAGGCCACAGGTTCGATTCCTGTCGGGGTCACATCCTAACCGCCCGTCCCCACTGGGGATTCGGACTGGGGATGGAGCAAGTGCCGCTCCCGCTGATGGCGCCGTGGCGCTGGCGTGGCGTAGCGGCAAGGCCAGACACTCGCCGGGCCATGCCGTTCATCGGCCCGATGCGACTGGCGCCCCCTCTTCCCCGCAGCCCCGCCGGAGCCTCCTACCGGCCGAGTTCACCCTGACGTTCCGCCGCCTCGATGAGGCGGGCGAGAGCTGGGAGGTGGACTACGGCGCCGGCACCGTGCGCGCCAAGAGCCGCCTGGCCGGCCTGCTGGCCGCCTTCACCAAGGCCCTCGGGGAAGTCCGCCGCGTCGCGGACGCTGGACGGCAGTCCCAGCCCCACGGACTCCGCTCCCCGGCGGACCACGCGCAAGACCGGGGGTGCACGGTGAGCGCCCCGAAGAAGCACACCAAGGCCACGCTGCGCGTCGTCCGCGAGCCCGGGAGCCCAGCGCGGGCCTCCGTGGGCCCCGTGCTGCACGCCGCACTGCAGGTGGCGGCCGGCGCAGGGCGCTCCCTGGTGCTGGACGCCGTGGACTGCCGGAGCGTGCTGGACGCGCTCGGCCAGGGCGACGCGCCGCCGTGCGTGTGCGTCGCCCTTGGACGCGCGCGCTGCATGCCCTGCCGCCTCGCGGGCATGGAGCAGGACCTGGCCGTCCTCCGGGCATTTGAAGAAGGCCAGTGGAGCCTCCAGGAGCAGCTCGTCAGCCAGGACTCCATTCCCACGGAGGTCCTCACCGGCGCACTGACGGCACTCAACGGCCTGCTGCGCGCCTCGGAGCTGCGCCGCGAGCAGGAGCCAGCTGCGCGGCGAGCCCGAAGCCCCAGCCCCGCGCACCCAGTCTCCCGAGGGGAAGTGCTGGTGCGGCGGGCCTCTGCTGCTGGTCAAGCGCGGGCTCATTTGCGGCCTGGGCAGGCACCAGGCGCGGCGTCTCGTCTCGCCTGCCTCCACCACACCCGCCGGCATGGTGCTCCGGCGGGGCTGTTCTCGCGCCGATGACGTCCGGCGCCAGCCCGCATCGGGAGGAAGGGCATCCCTCGTGCGGGCATTCCAGCCACAAAGCTGGAAACAAGATTATAGCGACTTAAATGTTTGTCATATATGGACTCCAATTCCTGATTTCGGACAGGAGGGGTTCATGTCAGCAGTGCCGTTGGGACGCGTCGCGGCGTTCAGCGTGGCTATCGGCTGTGCCGGTGCCCCTGAGCTGAGCGGTACGCGGGACTATTGGCGCACAGGCCCCCATGTCTACGTCCGTGGGCCCTGGGAAGCCGTCACCCCGTCATCCAACGTGGACGAGGTCATCGACCAGCTCTGCCCCACCGTCATGAAGCTAGAGAACGCGACGACGGGCGACTACGGGCAGGAGTACTGCGGCGCCATCTACTCACTCGGAGACGGCGTCTACTACGCCAGCGCAGCCTCACCATTGGGAGAGCCCGCGCCCGTTGGCCCCGCGAAGCTGAAGAAGTGCATCCCCCCGCGCTACGTCGTCGACGAAAGAGGCCGGGCGATTGTGCTCGGGGACTTCCACAGCCACCCATGGTCCCCCTCGCCGATGTCGGAAACGGACCGACTGAAAGCGACGCAAATCTGGAGCATCCGCATCCAGTTCGACCGCACCTGCACCATCACCAAATTCGTGCCGAATCTCGGCAGCGAGCAACCCGGAGAGGTCTACCTCCGACAACGCAAGCGATGGAAGCTGGTGGGCATCATCAAGCAAGAGGACAAGCGCCTCGGGGTCGTCACCGCGGTGGATGACTGAGGGATGAGCGTGTCGATGCACATCCGGAATCGTGGCCCGCACGGAGGCCCCATGAAGCGCGTTCTGTTGCCCCTTCTCTGCATGCTCCCGGCATGCGCCCTGTTCCAGAAGCCGCCGCGCCCAGTCCATGCCCCACCGGAAGAGGCTGCGACCGTCGAAATCCCGCTCGCGTTTCCGACCGAGGGGCGACAGATCATCAGCGGCACCACCCTTCGCGCCATCCAGCTCGCCATGGACGACTTCCTGCCCTGGGACCGGAAGCTGCCCAGCGACGCCACGCCGCTCTACGAGTGCCTCAACCGCCGCGAGTCCTACGAGGTCGTAACGGCACCCGCCTCAGATGGCGTCGTGCTCGTCAGCATCATCCCGAACCCGGATGCATGCGACATCGCCACGGCCCCCATCCTGGACGTGGGTGCCACCTATGCGGTTGATGTGAAAGGCTGGCGCATCCTCGCGGTGCGGCTGTAGTCGCACGAGAAGTCGCCGCCGGGGATGCGCCGGCATGGCCCGGCAGGGGGGTGTGGCTCCGATCCTGATCAAGCAGCGCGCCGCACCTCGGCTCTCAGCGGCTCAAGCGTAAGGTTGACGGCAGAATCCCAACGCTCCGAGAGCACCAGGGCGCGCAGGTCCAGGATGTGCTGACCAGAGGCCTCCTTCCAGCGAGCACCAGGGCGTTTCATGCGCAGGGAGACAAGAGACTTGCAGGTGGCCTCCACGTTGCCGCTGCCAAGGGGCAGCCCCCGTGCGCGAGCCTCGGCATAGTGCATTCGCTCACCGTGGCTCTCCAGGTAGGTGAGGGCCTCGTGCACCGGTTGGCCGTCACCGAGGACGACATGCCGCTTGCCGCTGGCGTGCAACGCCATGGCAATGGCCCACGCCGCCCCGGGCGTGTTGAGCAGGGACAGCTTCCACTTCTCACGCAGCGCGGAGGCTTTCTCTTCCCCAGCCACCACGCGCGCCGCGCCCCCAAGCTTCTCCATGAGGTGCCAGAAGTCCACCAGACGCACCGGCTTCTTGGCCGCCGGGGCATGGGTGGCCAGCGCCTCGTCCAGCAAGGCGTGCAGTTCGGGAGCGCCATCGGTGAGGACGGCGACGTACAGGCCGCGCCGCCTGGAAACCAGGGCCTGGACGTCGCGGGCCAGGCGCTCTGCCACCTCTCGGGCCTCGCCCCGTGGCATCCGCCCGTAGCGGATGGTGCCCAGCGCTTCGCCGTGGGCGTCATGGAAGGTGAGGCAGGCGGCGTAGGCCATGCGCCAGACGACGTCCACCGGGCGCGCGGGGGCGCCCTTGCGAGGGCGGCCCACTGGCCGTTTCTTCGGCTCCTCCATCGGCACTGCCACCCTGTCCATGCTGACGCTCACGCCGTGGGTGCCTCGGGGCACTCGTTGCGCCCGGGCCAGCGCTGCCTCCACCCGGGGCCGCTGGCCGCCGTACAGCGCTCCCACCTCATGCCCCACCCGCTCGAACGAGGCTCGGCTGTAGGGCAGCACGCCCATCTGGCGTAACCGTTCAGGGGTAGTGTTGAGGCCGTCGTCGCGGTGTGCAACCCGTGGCGGATGCACACGAAAACCCCTGCGACGCTGGAATCGAAGATTGAACGACTGGTCCACGAGCACCTGGTGGAGCAG
>NZ_JAAIYB010000634.1 GCF_010894475.1 Myxococcus vastator | reverse complement strand
AGAGACAGCCCGTGCCCCGACACGTCGATTGTCGCGGAAGAATCAATTCGAACCTCTCCCTCCACATGGAGGTCAAGGTGGTTTGCGCCTACGCCTCCTGCGGGGCTGTGCGTCACAACGGCATTGCCTTGGATGTATAGATTTTTAAACGCGTGGGTACCGTCGATCCGAAGCCTATCGCTGCCTCGAACGACAATATCCATCCCTTCAAATCTAAAGTCATCTGCCGCAATGACGTCAGTTGTATCTGCCGGGTATAGAGGCTCGATAACATTGACGTCTTGGTAGGTTTCCGACTGCAGTCCCAGACTGTCCTGAACGACCAGGCTGACTCGAACGACACCACTGGAGTTCGGAGTGTAACCCCGGGTGACCCCATAGCCCCGATAAGGAGTTTCAATGCGGCTGCCGACGCGTACGCCATTCACCCGGAATTCTGCCCACGCAAGGCGGACACGCTCATCATCCCAAGTGCCGGAAAGACTCGTCTCTATCCCCACGCTCATGCTGGTGATCGGACGCAGCGTCGCCAGAGGAGGCTGATTCTCATTTACCTGAAACACGTCAGAACCGCTTGCCGTCGCGCCCAGATCATCAGTCGCGGTGGATTCAACCACGACCTGCATCGCAGACAACTCCATTAGCTTGTCTGCGCAAATATCAACACACTGAGCGCCACATGAAACCGAACCCAGCAGGGCTTCTCCATCTACAGAAGCGGAGAAGTGCTCAATGCTTGAATTGTCTCTCGCGCGGGCGCAGATGCGGACAATTTCACCTCTGAGTGCCGGGTTCGGCGTCATCGTATACGTCAACTCCGGAGCAGGGTTTGCTTGGAGCGTGGTGGTCCGCTCGACTGCAGTCGTTCGGCCACTCCGGTCCGTCGCCACTGCACGGAACACAACGGAAGATTGCTCACTCAACTTCGGCAGCAGATAGCTTGCAGATACGTAGTGCCCTATGCTGGATGCGAACTCTACGCCATTGGCGTATAGCTTTACGCTGGCAACGTCGCTGTCCGGATCCGAGGCGGATGCATAGATGTTGATGCTGGCGCCTTCAAACGCGCTCAAAGGCGGCTGATATGACCCAAAGTTAACCGTCGGAGGCACTCCATCCACCGCGACAACGTACGATTGAGACACCGGCGTACGGCGCCCCATGAAGTCCACAGCCGTGGCCGTCAGCGTCACCTGTTGTCCAACGGAATCCTCAGGGAGAAGCAATGCGTGATGAAGGGAGGCAGTGCCGATCGATTCTTGTGAATGCGCAATGAGTTCTCCATCCTTCTCCAGTTCGATCCACAGCACCCCATCGTCTGTCGCCTGAAGATTTATCGGGTTGACAGCAGGCTCCGCGCGCAGTTGTGTGGGAAGCCCCGAGGGCACGCCAGGCGCGTTGTTGTCCACGCCCAGCGACACTTGCACGGAGGCTTCCGCCGTCCGTCCGGCTCCGTCCACCAGAAGGACAGTCAGCGGCAGTGTTTCCGGCGCGCTCGTCATCGGCGCACGGAATACGGACTCGAAGACCATCGGGTCCGAAGGACTCTGACCGAGTTCCCCGAGATACGTTGTTCCAAGCCGGGCAGAGACGAAGACGGGTGCGATTCCCTCCGTGCGTCGAGCTCGCACCGTCACCGCAGCGCCAGAAGCGATGGTCGTCCCCTCAGTGGGGGCTGTCAGGCTGACGCTGGGAGTCTGTGTTTCCGGGGGCAGGACCGTGAGGGTCAGGGGGCTAGAGAGGGCTTCCATTCCTCCGGCACCGCGCACCCTGAACCGCAATTCATGCCGCTGTCCTGCGGCGGAACCTGCCGGAACCGTCCAGCGGGCTTTCATTCCTGCTTCCTCGGCGACTGCAGAGGCCACTCCATCGACGACCAACTCGGCATCGTCCAATCCGATTCCGCCCGCGAGCGCAGACACGACGACGTTCGTTCCGGCTTCCACCACTGAATAATTGGCAGGAGTGGCGATGCGCACGGACGGCACGGCCGCCGCAGGTGGCATGTACGCGCGCACCGCTCCCTGGTTGCCTTCAAGCGTATCCGCGACGAGGAGCCGACCTGCGGCCACGATAGCGTCATGCGCGTTCGACGCAGGCACGTGCATCAGCCGGACTGCTGGAGCCCCCGCAGGCAGATGCCAGAGTTCAACGCCTGCGGCTCCTTCACTGATGATGGCCAACCTGCCTTCAAGGCGGATCCGTTGTACGGGGCCCGAGGTGGGCACGGTGCCCAACAATTCGGGAGAAGCGTCGTCAGTCAGTTCGAATACGGAGAGCGACGAGGGCCCGCCCACGACAGCAAGCGCACCCTCCAGCGCCACCGCTGAAGCTGTCACTGGTAGTGTTCCTGAACGACGAATCTGTCCCGAGGGCGCAACCCCCACGATGGCAGCCCCGTGGTTCCCCAGGGCGACCAAGGCGTGGCGCTCGTCACCCGCGACGTCGAAGGCCGCGCTGCCGAGGATCAGCGACTCTCCAGGGCCCACTCGCGGCCATTGAATCGTCTTGACGGCCCCTGAGGTTGAGATCGCCCAGAGCCGATCCCTAGCCACGGCCAGGCGATCGATGCTCCCCAGCGCTTGCTGAAGCCCCTGGGTCTCCGTGTTGTCGGATGTGAGCGTCCCCGCTGTCGTCTCCCGTGCGAACCGGATGGCGGTGCCGTCGAGAACGAACGTGTCGCGCCCGATTCGCTCCACCTGCTGAACGTCGCTGCCTGTGAACAATTGTCCCGCGAGTACCGGCACGGCGCTCCGCGTTACATCGACGGCTTGGACACCTGACGCCCCCGCCGCGACCAATGCCCCGCCGCGGAAGGCCGTCAGCGTCATCGCAGGCTGGCCCACCGTGACGAGTCCCGCGGCAGTTGCCGGCACCGCCTGGGGAAGGTTCAAGAGACTGACGCCAGCGGGCCCCGTCGCCAGTACCTGGCCGCCACTGACCAGGAGTTCATGTGCGTCGAGCTTTGACCGCGACAGAACTCGCGGCGCGGCAGGGTTCCGGAAGTCTAGAATCCGGAGCCAACCCTCTTCTCCGACGACGTAAGCCAGACCACGAACGACTTCGATGGAGCGGACTCCGGAAGGCAGCGGCACCTCATCCAGTTTTTCAAAGGAAGTATTCTGAGTCCTCGCCCAGGCTTGCACAGAGCGATCCGTCCCAACGACCACCAACTCGCCATCGATCTGCGCAGCACGAACGAGCGCTGGCTGAACGTTGAACGACTGCTGGATCGCCACTCCATTCTCCCCTGCCACCGGAGCGGACACTATCGATGCGCCTTGCGTCTGGATGACGCCATCCGCCACAGCGCCAATCACACGGCCTGAGACCGTGGTGTTCGGGGTGCTGCTGACAAGCCAGGGCCGGCTTGGAACAGTGACGTCCACCGTGTCGGTTCGATAATGCCCGTTGTCGTTGATTAGCGATGCAAAGAGCCGGCCAGACATCGCAACCCCCGTGTAACGGCCAGGCATCCGCGCTGAGACAATGGGGGTTCCAGAGCCGCTGGTGTTCACAAGCCAGAGGCCATGTGCATCAAGCGCGACGGCGACGTGATCCGCAAACGGGGCCAATCCAACGGGCGGAACAGGAGTCGGCAACAACCCCACTGTCTCCAGTTCCTGTGCATGGG
>NZ_JAAIYB010000633.1 GCF_010894475.1 Myxococcus vastator | reverse complement strand
GCGCATCACCATGAGTCCCGCCGCCACCCCCGACGTCACCAACGCGAGGCGCAGCGGTGCGAGCGCGGGAATCCACTCACCCGGCGCCGCGTACATGACCGCCGCGAAGGCGGTCAGCGCATAGAAGGCCCACACGTCACGGCGCTGCCCCTGCTCTCCCAGCACCATTCACTCCACCTCCCGGCAGTTGCGTCGCGCACCAATACGCGTGCCTGGGCGAAAGCAGAGGACATGCCAGGGGCCCCGTCGGGCAAAGCCCTGAATCTTCTAAGACGGGACGGCCTCACCGGACATGCGGGCCGCCCCGGACTGAAATTCCTACGGGATGGGGCTGCTCTCCATTGGAAGAACCGCCGAGGCCACCGGCTCCAGCCGCCCGTCCTGGAGCCAGGGCGTGCCCAGCTCCTCCAACACCCGCGACAGGGTCAGCGTCACCAGGCGGCGCAGCTCCGCGTGCGCCTCCGGCGCCACCGCCGGCTCCAGGCCCTTCAGGGCGCGCTCGGCCGCGGAGGTGCGCAGGCGCGGCGCCTCCGGGGCGCCTTCGAAGAGGCGCTGGCCCAGCTCCACCACCCGCCCCAGCGGCACCGGACGCGCGTCCGCGCGCTCCTCCAGCACCGCCATGGCGACGACGGCGGCGAAGAGGCGCTCCAGGCCCAGCGTCTCCAGGGGCACGCCGAAGCGGGCCAGGGCCTCGCGCGCCGAGTCGTCGGTGCCGCCCAGCACGCCCCGGAACACCTCCACCTGGGCCTCCGCGCGGGCCAGCAGCGCCTCGGTGGCGGCCAGCTCGCGCCGGGAGCGGAACGGCACCGGCTCCGCGCCTTCCACGCGCAGCGCCCGCCGGGGCCGCTTCTGGCGCAGCGCGGACAGGGCGGCCGCCTCCTCCGGAAGCACCATCAGCACGCCCTCCCGCATGGCCCCCGGCGCCTTCACCAGCCGGTCCGCGCGGAACTTGAGCTGGAGCGTGAGCGAGAAGCCCGTCTGGAAGATGCGCCGCAGCGGCGTGTCGCGCAGCACGTCCGTGGCGCGCTCCGGGTCCGCGCCCGTCAGGTGCTCGAGCGCCAGGGACAGGTAGTCCCGCACCGTCTCGCTCGCGCGGCGGACGGCGTCCAGGTCCCCCGGGTCCGCCAGGTCCGCCACCAGCGCGGCGCTGGCCACCTCGCGCAGCTCGTCCTCCGCGTTCACCGCCTCCACCATCGTCAGGCCGCGGAAGGCCGCCTCCAGGTAGTCCACATGGGCCGTGGTGGGCGCCAGCCCCGGACGGGCGGCGGACACGGGAGGAGGCGCCACGTCCACGCGGCTGAACAGGGACACCGCCTCCTCCAGCGACGGGAAGCCCATGTCCTGGAGCCGGCCGCGGCGGAACTGGTACGCCGTCTCCTCCAGCTCACTGGGAATCTCCCAGCGCACGGCCTCCAGCAGCCGCACGGCCTCGAAGGGGTTCTCCGCGATGAGGTCGTTGAGGAGCGAGCGGACGGCGGACATCTCCACGCCCTCCGCCTTGATTTCGATGAGGTAGCGCCCTTCCGGGGTCTCCATCGTCACGCCCTGCGGGTTGACGTCCGGGTTCTCCTCCAGGTCGTGCACCTCGACGAACTCGCGCAGGAGGATTTCGAGCACCTCCAAATCCAGCCCGTGCAGCTTGCGCAGGAACTCGCCGGTGTCGTCCACCCCGCCCCGCGCGGCGCGCAGCCAGGTGAGGACGGCGTGGGCGTCCAGCGCGTCCCGCCGCCAGCCACCCAGGTCCACGAAGGCGCGGAACTGGCCCGGCGAGGCGAGCTGCACCAGCTCCGTCGAATCCGCGAGCCCCAGCTCCTGGATGGTGACGTAGAGGTCCTCGGCGGGCATCGAGCGCACCAGCGCGCGGGCCTCCGCGACATCCAGGAGGGCGTCCAGCCGCTGACGCGGGGACAGCCTCATCAACCGCTGACGCAGCTCCCGGGGAGCCAGCTGCGTGTCGCTTCCATTTCCCTTGCCGTTTTCGGACACGGCGCGGTCCCTACCACAGCGCCCCCCGGCCCGGGAGCAGAACCCCACCGGGAGCGGCGGCTACCGGATGATGCCGGCGGCCCTCAGACGCGGGTGGACTTGCCGAAGGTGTCGAGCAGCGCGCCCCACACCTGGTCCACGCCCAGCTTCTCCGTGGAGGAGAACGGGAGGATGACCTCCAGCGGCAGGTCCATGATCTTGGAGAGCTCCACCAGCCGAGGCTTGCGCTTCGCCTTGACGAGCCGGTCCACCTTGGTGGCCACCACCAGCACCCGGCGATTGTGCGCCTGGAGATAGTCGAGCGTGGCCAGGTCGTCCGGCGTGGGGCCCACCTCCACGTCCACGATGCTGACCACGGCCTCCAGGCGGTGCCGCTTCTCCAGGTAGGTGGTGATCATCTTCTCCCACTGGGCCTTGTCCGCCTTGCTGGCCTTGGCGAAGCCGTAGCCCGGCAGGTCGGCCAGGCGGAGCTGGTGGCGGACGCCGCCGCGCTCCAGGTCCACGTCGAAGAAGTTCAGCGTCCGGGTGCGCCCCGGCGTGTTGGACACGCGCACCAGCTTCTTGCGGCCGGTGAGCGCGTTGATCATGGAGGACTTGCCCACGTTGGAGCGGCCGACGAAGGCCACCTCCGCCGTGTGGTCCGTCGGGTAGCCCTTGGGCTCCACGGCGGTGGTGACGAAGCGTGCGTCGAGGACCTTGATCACAACGTCATTTCTTGGCCGACGGATCCGCGGCGCGGCGGGCGCGCTCGGCGGACCAGTGGTCGATGGCCTTGAGCGACTCCTTGAAGTCGAACGGCCGGAGGGAGGGCGAGGATGCGTCGTGGCAGGAGCGGCACTGCTTCTCCGACGGGTCCACCAGGCCCACCAGCCGCGCCAGCTCCGAGTCCTTCATCACGTACTCGGGCGAGTAGTACTGCCCGCCGCCGTGGCACGTCTCACAGGTGACGCTCACCGTCGCCTGGGTGACCTGCTCCGGGGAGTGGCAGGACAAGCAGCGCCCGTCCTTCTTCTGCTGCTCGGAGAGCGAGCTCTCCGCCCGGGCGTGCTTGGACTTCATCCAGGCGTCGTAGGCCTCGGGGTGGCAGCCCTTGCAGCTGTCCGGGCCTACGAAGTCGGCGCCCCCGGCCGCCCCAGCGGCGGCCAGCACGAGAAGGGAGAGGATCCGGATGCCAGGAACGCGCATGGAGCCGGAGTAGCAGAGCCCCCCGGACGGGGCAAGGCGTCTCGTGGTTGAATGATCGGCAGAAACTTCCGTCGGGCATAGGGGGTTGCTAGAGCCTTGCCCGCCCGTTCCAGCAGGGAGGAGCCGTATGCGCATCCTGACCGTCCTCGCCGTCCTCACCTTCGCCGTCCCCGCCGCCGCCAAGCCCTGGCAGGGCATTGAGCCGGGGGTGTCGAAGCGCGACGAAATCATCAAGAAGTTCGGCGAACCCTCGCGAACCGTCAGACAGGGCGGCAAGGAGATCATCGCCTACCTGGCCAAGGAGGCCATCAAGGGCACCACCCAGGCCCAGTTCAAGGTGGATCCGGACACGCAGCTGGTGGAGCGCATCGACGTGTTCCCCGGGCCCATCATCGACAAGGAGACCGTGGAGAACAGCTACGGCCCCGCCTGCCCCTCCGGCGCCGCGCCCGCCACGCCCTGCTA
>NZ_JAAIYB010000632.1 GCF_010894475.1 Myxococcus vastator | reverse complement strand
GTCCTCCACGGTGAAGCCGCCGTCTCGTGGCAGCTCGGACTTCCCGTGGCCACGCAGGTCCAGCGCCACGGCGCGCTGGCGCTTGCGCAGGTGCGATAGCTGCGCGGCCCAGTGCGTGGTGTTGCCGGCACTTGAATGGACGAACACCACCGGCAGTCCACCCACGCCCCCATCGTCGACATTCAGCAGTCCCTTGGCACCCATCATGAAGTTCTCCTCTGGCCTCGAAGCGCGCGGCCGTGCGCGACCTGATGCTTGTGGAGTACGGCCCATCCCTGACAGAAACTGTCACCAATGGCGCGAGTCGACCGGGTGATGCGGCTGCTGGACTTCCTGAGGGGCCGGGAGGGGACGACGGTGGCGGAGATTGCAGAGGCGCTCGACGTGAGCGCGCGCACCGTCCACCGGGACCTGGCGACGCTGCGGGAGCAGGGCCTTCCCCTGAGCAGTGACACAGGCCCTGGGGGCGGCGTCCGGCTGGAGCGGGACCGGGGCGTGACGGCCGTCCACCTGTCGCAGGAGGAGGTGGTGGCGCTCTGGCTGGCCGCCCACCTGTCCGCGACGGGAAGCACGTTGCCCTGGGGCAACGCCGCGCGCTCGGGGCTCGAGAAGCTCTTCGCCAGCGTCCCCAAGGAGCGGGCCCGGGGCATGCGTAAGCTCTGCCGCCGAGTGGTGGTGGGACGGCCGGCGAGCGCCCGCGTGCTGGCGGACGCCGGAACACCGCCCGCGGAGCTGCTCGCCGTCTTCGAGCGGGCCTTCCGCGAGCAGGTCTGCCTGTCCTTCGAGTACCGTGACCGGCACGGCAAGGCGACCCGCCGCGTCGTGGAGCCGCACGGGCTGCTGGTCGAATCGCCCGTCTGGTACGTGCTGGCCCGGGACGTGGAGAAGGCCGCGGCGCGCATGTTCCGCATGGACCGCATCCGCCGAGCCCGCCTCGTCCCCGGCCGCCCCTTCACGCCCGACATGGAGGGCCTGCGAGCCCAGGCCGAGGCCCAGCGCGCGGACGGTGCGCGAGCCCCAGGCTGAGGTAGGCTGCGCGCCCGCCGGAGCCGGAGTGCGCGCCGGAGTCACCAGGAGTCACACGGTGCGGTACTTCGCCATGGTCGCGGCCGGGGCCACCCTCTGGGGGTGCTGGGCGCTCTTCCTCCGCCCAGCGGGGCTCGACGGGCCGCAGAACGCCTTCCTCGTGCTCCTGGCCATGTCGCTCCCGGCGCCCTTCCTGTTCCGGCGCGACGCCCTGCGCGACCGCCGGGCCACCCTGGCGCTGCTCATCGTGGCGCTGGCGGACGCGGCGAACACGGGCCTCTTCTTCGCCGCCATGGAGCGCGGGCCGGTGTCCATCGCCGTGCTGACGCACTACCTGGCCCCCTTGATGCTGGCGCTGCTGGCCCCCTGGGTGCTGGGCGAGGAGCGCTCCACCCGGGCCCTGATTGGAGGCCCCGTGACGCTGGTGGGCCTGGCCCTGCTCATCGGCCGGCCCGACGGCGGCTTCTCCGGGCTGACGGCGCTGCTGGGCGCGGGCAGCGCCTGCTTCTACGCCATCATCGTCCTGGCCGCGAAGCAGGCGGCGCGGGCGTATTCCCCCATGGCCGTGACGGCCCTGCATGCGCCCCTCTCCGCGGGCGTGCTGCTGCTCTGCTTCGGAGGCCGGGCACTGCCACCCACGGTGGAGGGAGGCACGCTCCTCGTGCTCGTGGGTGGCGTCGTGTGTGGCCTCATTGGAAACATCCTCTTCCACACCGGTCTGCGACGGATTCCGACCGCGGCCACGGCGGCGCTCACCTACCTGGAGCCGCTCACCGCGACGCTGGTGGGCTGGGCCTTCTTCTCGGAGACGCTGACGCCCGTCGCGCTGGGCGGAGGGCTGCTGGTGCTGGTGGCGGGCGCATGGGTGGCGGCAGAGCGACGCGCCACCGTCCAGGCCGTGCCGCTGCGCGCCGCGGCACGCTGAACGCGCGCGCCAAATCACCGCTTGCATGCGTGGGGAGTCCTTTGGTCCTCTTGGGCCCCCGCACACACTCTTCCCTCCGTTCCTGGCGACGCCGTATGCCTATGGAAACCGCAGCCGACAGCCGTGAGTACCGCGTCGTCTTCTTCTGCCCCGCGTCGAGCGCCCGGCTCGAGCGGCTGGAAGTGCCCGTGCGACGGCTGCTCTCACGCATCCACGCGCCGCCCGCGGAGCTGGCGCCGCTCCAGGAGGCGGGCGCGCTCACGGAGGCCGGCTGGCAGGTGTTCCTCGTCCGCTCGCTGACGGAGCGCTCCGCGGCGCAGGCCATGGCCGCCTACGTCAGCGAGGCCACGTGCGCGCTGGCCGCGGAGCTGGACGCGGAGGTGCTGGGGCTCTACGTCGACGTGTCCGGTGACTCGGCGCGCATCTGCCGCTGCGGTCCCGAAGACGGGCCAGAGACGTTCGCGGGTCGCCGGCAGGCCGCGCTCAACCGCACCGCCGAATGGCTGGAAGTGACGCCTGTCAGCCTCTCCGCCTTCTTCCATCTCGACCTGCCCGACGCGGAGTACGAGCCGGACGCGGATGACCGCTTCGTCGACGAGAAGCTGCGCGAGGCCCGGACCCTCATGGAGCGCTACCGCCAGGGCAAATGAGGTCTCGAACGCCCGAGGACCTCGCGGGCCGCTGCCCGCGCTGCTTCCTCCCCGTTGCCCTGTGCCTGTGCGCCGAGGTGCCGTGCGTCTCCACGCGCACCGAGCTGCTCATCGTCCGGCACCACAAGGAGACGCTCAAGTCGACCAACACGGCGCGCATGGCGGCGCTCGCCATTCCCCGGTGCGGCATCGTCTCCTATGGCTCGCCGGGCGTGCCCTTCGACGCCTCCGTGCTGGAGGGCGACGACACCTGGCTGCTGTTCCCAGACGCGCACCAGGAGCCCGAGCCCGGCGCGGCCTTTCCCAGCAGGCTCATCATCCTGGATGGGAGCTGGGGGCAGGCGCGCCGCATGGTGCAGCGAGTCCCCGCCCTGCGGCGGCTCCCGGGCTTGAAGCTGCCTCCGCCCGCTCCGGACTCGCGGCGCCTGCGCCGTCCGCCCCACCCGGAGGGCATGTCCACGCTGGAGGCCATCGCCGGCGCGCTCGCGTACCTGGAGGGCGAACACGTCGCCCAGCCGCTCTATGCGCTGCACGAGCAGATGATTGACCGCGTCCTCGCGAGCCGGGGACGGAACACCTAGCGCGCTGGGCTTGCATCGAGCGACCAGCCCTGCCGGCCGGCTCGCGATGCGCACGAGCCGGCCGCTCAGGGTGGGGTTGGTGCCGACAGGCGCGGGCTTCAGCGCGCGGTCAGCGCGTCCAGCTCAGCGACGAGGGCGGGCACATCGCCGCGAGGCACCGTCCGGCAGGGCCAGAAGCCCGCGGCGCGGTCCGTGGCGATGACGGGGATGCCCTGCGCTCGCGCCCGCGCCAGCTCACCCAGGTGGCTCTCGCACCACGCTGGCGCGAGCACCACGTCCACCTGATGGAGCGTGCGCTGCACCTGCGCCGTCACCTTCCGCACTCGCGGGTGGTTCAGGTGTCGCGAATCCGTGCCCTCGGCGGGGCGCACCCAGAGGTTCCACTGAGGCCGCTCGTGGAGCACCGCCAGGGCTTCTCGCAGTCCGCCGCGCGCGAGGGCGGGCCCGGCGAGGAGGGCCACGAACGGGCCAGGGG
>NZ_JAAIYB010000631.1 GCF_010894475.1 Myxococcus vastator | reverse complement strand
CCGCAGCTCCTGCACCAGTCGAGTCAGCTCCTCGACTTGACGCTCGAGCTCCGCGATGCGCGCATCCTTGGGGTCGACCTCGGCCACGACACGCCGTGTCCCATGCCCCACGCCGCGTCAGCGAGCGACGAGCCTACCGTCGGCTGCTGGCCTGCTCCTTCTTCAACCGCTCATCCCACCTGAACGCTTACTCCACCCCCACTCGCAGCGTCTTTGGCGTCTTCTTCGAATCGAACCCCTTCGTCCGCTTCGCCACCTCGACGGTGCGCTCCAGCAGCCGGCAGTCCATCTCGGTCGCGATGAGTCGCTCCCTGAATTGCTGCAGCCCGCCCTGGGAGAAGGCGGGCTCGTCCTCATCCGCGCCGAGTCGGTCCAACACCATCCGCCATCGGCTGTCAGTGCCTGAGAGGCACACGGCTTCGGCGTCCGAGGTCTGCGTGTAGGCTTGCACCAGCAGCGCCATGCACATCATCGCGGGCGGCTGCGGCGCTTGTCCCTGGCCAGTCTGTCGGTACATCGCTTCGAGCTCGTCCTGAAAGGCCTCATCGAACAACTCGTGCCGATGCTCGCGCAGGAAGACGAAGAGCTTCCTGCTCTTCCCCGCGAGCTTCAGCAGGCGCTGCTCCCGTGCGCTCTGCTCCACCGCCGGCTTCCAGCGTTCCATGAGCCACCTCCGTGAGGGGGTGACCTATGCACGCGACGACAGCCCGCGTCGATCCCCTGCCGCTTGCCTGCTCCCTCGCTGCAACCTGATCGGCGCTCTAGAAGCGCACCTGGAACAGCAGGTTGCCGCCCACGATGTCCTGCGAATCCCAGACGACCACGGCTACGCCTGTGTCGTCATCCGCGAAGGTGGTCTGGTTCGGGTCGCGTGTGTAGAAGAGCTCGGCCAGGACACCCGCGACCTCGCCCAGGTCCCACCGCGCGGTGGCCTTCGCGGTGAGGATGGGGCTCCGCTCTGCGCCCTCCGGCAGATAGGAATACGAGGTGGTGCCCCGAACGATGAGGGGGTTGCTGCGCGGCCACATCGGCATCGGCACCAGCGACTTCAGTGTGGCCGGGGCGGTGACGCGGACGAGGAAGCCGGGCGTGAGCCCCCAGTCCTGGAGGAAGTAGTCCGCCCCCACCGTCGCGGACAGCTCGGCCAGGGACTCCATCTGTTCGTACAGTGTGCTCTCCAGCGGAAAGCCTGGGTTCGCGAGCACCATGAACGAGGGCGTCCTGTAGTACGCGAGCGCGTGAAGCCGGAGCCGGTCCCACTTGAGCCGAGTCACCAGCGCCGCGGCGTGCGCTGCCTGCTTTCGCATGGCCCCCAACTCGGTCGAATCACTGTCGAAGAGCTGCTGGGAGACGTAGCTGCCTTCCAGGGCGACGTGGGCTCCAAAGCCACCGGGATAGACGTCGGGGGCGAAGAAGCGCTCGAAGAAGGTCGGGTCTCCCTCGTAGAGCGCCAGGTCGACGTTCGCTCCGACGGGGGCGCCATGGCGCCACATCACTCGCCCGGACACGCCGCGCGTGTAGATGTCGCCCTCCCCAACGCTCATGTAGGGCCGGCTCCCGGGGCCCAGGTCGAGGTTCGCGGCCCCAGCTTCCAACCGCAAGGCCGAGGAGAGGTTCACCCCAGCACCCACCAGGAGCATGAGGCGCCGCTCCAATTCCTGGGTCACGCCATTCTGCAGGCTGGGGATTTTTGCGGCGACGAAAGCATCCCATCGCCGGCGCGACAGGCGCAGCTCCAGGGCGGGTTCGCCGTCATTTCCCGTGCGCGTGAGGGACGAGATGCGTGCCCAGGCCACCGGGTTCTCATGGCCCATGTACAGCCGGGTGGCGCTCACCGGGAACACCGTCAATGCCAGGCGCTCATCGGGCGCCCAGGAGGAAGGCCGGTACCGGAGGCCGAAGAAGCTGGCGTTGTCCTGAAGAATGGCGCCGGAGACGGCGACCGGATTGATGAACACCGACACGGCGGCCTCGGCGTGCAGGCCGGAAGCCAGCTCCGCCGTGCGCGCGTCCAGCGCGACATGGAACCGCGTGGTGGCATCAGGGGCGCCGAAGTCGGTGTCTCCCGCGAGGAAGGACAGGCGCGTCTGGAGAAAGGGCGCTGCTGGCGCAGCGGGCTCGGTGGAGACGGGCTCCGGGCTCTGTCCCAGAGCGATGATGAGCGAGGCGGCGAGGAGCGAGGACGTCATATACGCGCCGACATAGCCCAATCGCTGACATGTTGGCCATGTCACGCCATGCGCCGCGGGCGTTATTTCTTGGGGCGCTTTAAGAGCGCCGCGCACGGGTCCTCCATGGGCACCGCCGGCGTGAACCAGACATAGTCGAAGGGCAGGGATTGCGCGCCGAAGGCGGCCGCGTAGTCCACCGGTTCGCGCAGCTTCGGGTCGACCTCCAGCAATCCCACGGAGCGCACCTCCAGGCCGGGCGCACGCGCCGCGAGTCGCGCGGGGACGCCCCGGTCCGTCCGTGCGTGGCCATTGCCGGTGATGAGCACGCCGCCCTGGCCCTGGTCCGCGCTCAGCAGCCGGTCCGCCAGGTGCGCGTCCCGTGCGCGCTGGGCCTGCACCATGGGGCCGAGCAGCTCCTGGGGGAGGTGGCCGCAGTGCGCCTCGTCCTGCTCCTTCCGCATCGCCTGCTCCACCGCCTCCGGCAGCGGGGTGTCCAGGGACAGGCGCTGGCGCAGCTCGGGCGCCAGCGCGTCCGGACCGCGCATCACCAAATCACGCACCTGCGCACGCGGCAGGTTGGCGGCGACGATGGGGAGCCCGGCCTCCAGCCCGGCCGCGAAGACGGGCCGGTACAGACTCCAGTCCGGCCAGCCACTGCCCGCCCAGTTGACGGCGAGCGCGAGCGAATCCGCGTCGCGCGGAGCCTGCGCCAGCGCTGCGTCCACCGCTGCCTGCTGCCCCACATCCAGCATCTCGAAGGCCAGCGCGGGCTTCTTGCCCCCTGTGGCCAGCGCCTGGACGAGCCACGCCTGGAGCTGGTGGTGGTCAGGCTGGTCATGGCGCTCGCCCAGCACCACGAAGCGGGCCTGGGTGAGGGCGCCGCGCAGCGCCTCCGCGTCCACGAAGCGCGCGGCCTTCACGTCCCAGATGCGGCCGGAGAGCGGGTGCTCACGGTGCAGGGAAGACGTCCACCCGCCGGGCAAGGGGGCTTGGGCACCCGGGGGCTCCACCGCAGAAGCGGAGCGCGTGGCGCTGGCGTGGGAACAGGCGGTGGCGAACAGCAGGACGGAGACAGTGAGGAGCGTGCGCATCACGCACACGATTCATCCACACCGTGGGTGCTGGTGGCCACCGGGAACGCGAGGCGGGTCGGGCCCGCGCGCGGCAGAGTCAGGTGACGGGCGCGCGGGCTCGGGGACTTCGGACTACTTCGAGTCCACCACGACGACCATCCACCGGTCCGTGGCGTGGTCGATGCGGATGTTGGCGGCGCCGGCCTCCTGGAGCTGCTGGATGATGCCCTCCAGGAAGGTGAGGTGCTCCTTGGGCGCGTCCACGAAGATGTTCTTCGGGCCGCTGCCCTTCGCCTTCGGCTTCTTGGCCGGGGAGGCGGGCGCGCCGTTGAGGGCATCCGGGGACGCGGCGGCCTTCAACCGGGACGCGGCGTCATCCGCCGTGGCCTCGGTCTCCTCGGACTCGGGCTCGGAC
>NZ_JAAIYB010000630.1 GCF_010894475.1 Myxococcus vastator | reverse complement strand
CGTCTCCGCCGCGGCCCGGCTCATTTGCATCGCTGGTCCCAAGGATGGTGAGGAGTTTGCCCTGTCCGAGGAGGAGTACGTCATCGGTCGAGCGACCGATAACGCCATCTGCATCCCGGACACCTCCGTGTCCCGCAAGCACGTCATGGTGCGGAAGTCGGGAGCGGGTTGGGCGGTCAGCGACCTGGGCTCCGGCAATGGGACGCTCGTCAACGGCGACGTCGTCAGCGACGAGACGCCGCTGGCCAACGGTGACGTCATCACGTTGGGCGACACGGAGCTGCGCTTCGAGGACGTGGCCAACTCCACGATGATGGTCGGCGCGCCGGCCCCCGGTCCGCGCCCCCGTCCGGCGGCCTCTGGCAGCCGCGGCGCGGTGCCGCCCCGTCCGGGGCCTCGCGTCGAAGGTGGCCGCGTGCGCAGCTCGCGCGCGACGGCGGCCTCGGCGCCCACCCCCGAGGAGCTGAAGAAGAAGAAGCTCATCAAGCTGGGCGCCGCGGGCGCGGTGCTGGTGCTGTTCGCGGGCCTGGGCGTGGTGCGGATGAACGTCCAGAAGCAGCAGGCGGTCGCCGCGGAAGAGGCCCGTCAGGGCAAGAACCACCGGGAGCGGCTGGGCAGCCTGTTCCAGGACGCGAAGAACCTGGTGCGCGAGGGCAAGTGGGTCGAGGCGAAGGCGAAGCTGGAGGAGCTCCAGACCGAGGCCCCGGAATACCCGGGCGTGGCGGACTACCTCGGGCACGCCGCGCGCGAGATTCCCGTCCAGGAGAAGCTGACGGCGGCCAAGGAGGCCCTGTCGAAGAAGGAACTGGGCAAGGCCGGCACGCTGCTGGCCGGCGCCGGAGAGAGCCAGTTCCTCTACGAGCAGGTGAACGAGACGAAGCGCGCGCTGTCGGAGGCCGCGGACACGCGCACGCGCGAGGCGCGCAAACTGCTGGATGAGAACCAGCTCGACATGGCCAAGGCCATCACCGACGACATCCTGGTGGCCTTCCCGGAGCACCGCGACGCCAAGCTCATCAACGAGCAGGCGGCGCAGGCCATCGTCGTCCGAGACACGCCCAAGCCCGTCATCCAGGGACCGGCCCCCAAGCCGTGGGAGCCCGCCGTCGACCGCTTCCGTGACGGCGACATGTCCGGCGCGGTGGCCATCCTCAACGCGTGCATGGCGCGCAACGCGCAGTGCAAAAAGCTGCTGGGGCAGATGACGGAGTTCGGCAATCTCTACAAGCGGCTGGAGGACCTGGACGCCCGCGGCCTGTCGAAGCTGATGTCGCTGGACAAGGGCATCACCGGCGGCCGTCCCAGCAAGATGGCGCGCAACGCGGGCACGCGGGCGGCCACCATCTTCTACAAGGGCGCCACCGCGGCGAAGGCGGCGGGGCAGTGGAGCCGCGCCATGGACTACTCGCGCAAGGCGCTGCAGGCGGACCCCGGACACGCGGGCGCCACCAACATCATCAGTGAGCTGAAGGCGAAGGCGAAGGACGTCTACCTCCATGCCTACTCCCTGAAGGACGGGAGCCCCGATGAGGCCCTGCCCAAGTTCAAGGACGTGGTGGCGATGACGCCTCCCGACGACGAGTACCACGAGAAGGCGAAGACCTGGGTCGAGAAGCTGTCCCGATGACCCGGCGCAAGGTGGGAGGCGGCACGCCGCCGCCAGTGGGCCAGCAGGGTGACCTGTTCGGCAGTGGCGCCTCCCCCTCCCGTGCGGCGCGGAAGGCCGCGGCGCCGCCGAAGCCGCCACCGCCTCCGGTGGACGCGGACGGCACCTCGCTGCTGGGGCCCATGGACGGCGCGCCGCCTCCGCCGCCCAGGCCCGAGCGCGTGGTGCTGTCGGTGGGCGAGCTGACCCGCCAGCTCAAGCAGACGCTGGAGTCGCGCTTCGCCCGCGTCATCGTGCGCGGCGAGGTGACGGGCTTCCGTGGGCCCAACGCGCGGGGGCACTGGTACTTCTCGCTGAAGGACGCGGGCGCGGCCATCGACGCGAAGGTGTGGGCCTCCATGGCGGCCCGCCTGCGCTTCGCGCTGCGCGACGGCATGGAGGTGATTGCCGAAGGCAGCGTGGACCTGTACGAGCCGCAGGGCCGCTACAGCCTCATCGTCCAGCGGCTGGAGCCGGTGGGCGAGGGCGCGCTGGCGCTGGCCTTCGAGCAGCTCAAGGAGCGGCTGGCCCAGGAGGGGCTCATCGGTCCCGGGCGCGTGCGGCCCCCCAGGCCGTTGCCCTCCCTGCCTCGGCGGATTGGCGTGGTGACGAGCCGCACCGGCGCGGCGCTGCAGGACTTCCTGCGCGTGCTGCATTCGCGCAACCCTCGGCAGAGCGTCCTGGTGGCGGACGCGCGGGTGCAGGGCGAAGGCTCCGCCGTGGAGGTGGCTCGCGCCATCGAGCGGCTGGCGCGCACGGACGTGGACGTCATCGTGGTGACGCGCGGTGGTGGCTCGGTGGAGGACCTCTGGACCTTCAACGAGGAGCGGGTGGCCCGCGCCATCTTCGCCTCGCCGGTGCCGGTGGTGTCCGCCATTGGCCACGAAATCGACTTCACCATCTCCGACTTCGTGGCGGACCTGCGCGCGCCCACGCCCAGCGCCGCGGCGGAGCGACTGGCGCCGGTGCTGGCCGACCTGGAGCTGACGCTGGCCACGCAGGCGGGCCGTCTGCGGCGCGCCATGGAGCGCCGGGTGCTGGAGCTGCGCGAGGAGCAGGGCCAGCTCGCGTCGCGGCTGGAGGACCCCCGGCGAGCCATCAACCACCAGCGGCTGCACCTGTCCGAGCAGGTGGAGTCGATGATGCGCGTGCTGCGGCCGGCCGTGCGCGGGCACCGCGAGGCGCTGCGGTCGCTGACCGAAAGGCTGCAGCGGGCGCGTCCCCAGGCGCGCCTGGGCGAGCAGCGGGCGCACCTCTTGAAGCTCGCCATGCGGCTGTCGGAGGCGGTGCGGGCAGGTGTGGCGACGCGGCATGGCGCGCTGGCGACGGCACGGCTCGGGCTCGAGCGGGCGTCGCCCGTGGCCCAGGTGTCCCGCGAGCGTGCCCGGCTGGCCGCACACCGGGCGCGGCTGCTGGCGCTCCAACAGGCGACCCTGGCGGATGCCCAGAAGCGTTTCCAGCGTCTGGAGGGACGTCTGGACGCCATGAGTCCGTTGAAGGTGATGTCGCGCGGCTATTCGGTGGTGTTCCGACAGCGCGATGGCGCGGTGGTCCGCACGGGCGCGGACGTCCAGGTGGGAGAGCGCCTGGGGCTGAAGCTCGCGTCGAACGGGGCGAAGTCGCTCGGGGGATGTGAAGAAATCGAAGCCACCGTCACGGCGGTGAAAGGGCCGGTGGACTGCTGACGGGCCACCCTCTAGAGTCCCGCGCCCCACACGGGGAGGTGGATGGAAGTGGCGAAGTCGGACAAGGCGCCCAAGGCGGACAAGGTGGCGGAGGCCGAGGTCCCCGAGCAGTACGGGGATGTGGTCTCCCGGCTCGAGGACACGGTGGGCCGACTGGAGAGCGGCAACCTCTCCCTGGAGGACTCGCTCAAGGCCTTCGAGGAAGGCATCCGGCTGGTGCGCCGGGGTGAGAAGCTGCTCACCGAGGCGGAGCAGCGCATCGAACAGCTCCTGCTGGATGAGGACGGAAACGACGTGGTGGCGCCCCTGTCGGTCGCCGCGCGTCCGGCGGCACCCGCGCCCGCGGCCCCTCGGGCC
>NZ_JAAIYB010000062.1 GCF_010894475.1 Myxococcus vastator | reverse complement strand
GTGCTGGGCCGGGCCCGGGAGCACGCCCTGTCCCAGGGGCACCCGGGGCTCGCCGAGGAAATCGACGAGCGCATCGCCGACCTGGCGTAGGCCGCGCCCTCAGTAGCGCCAGGTGAAGCCGGTGCTGAAGACCTGGCGCGTGTAGGTGAGCGCGTTGCGGGGCAACCGGGTGCTCCAGATGCCCCAGGACACCTCCACGTCCAGCGACTCCGTCAGCGGCCGGGCCAGCTTCACCGAGAGCGAGTTCTGCCCCTCGTCCTCTTCCACCAGGATGATTTCCGGGGAGAGGTAGATGCCGTCCGGATACTGGATGACCCCCAGCGAGCCCTGCGCCAGCAGGGTCACCCGCCAGGGCAGCCGGACGCCGGCGTTGGCCGACACCCGGTGCCGTCGGATGGTCTCTCCGTAGCTGTTGGAGGAGACCTCCTGGAAGGCGTACGTCAGCCCCAGGGCCAGCGGGCCCCGGTAGGTGTACGACGCCCCCGCCGTCAGGGCCCCGTCCTGACGCCGGCCGGGGAGGAGCCCCGAGCCGCCCCCCATCCCCGGCGGGCGTGCCCGGGGCTGCGTGCCGAAGCGCCGGGCGTTCCAGTCGCCGAAGACGGACAGGTTGTGCCGGCGGTCGAAGCGGTAGCGGCCCAGCACCCCCACCTCGGGGCCTCCGAAGTTGGCGGTGGGGTCCGGCCGGTACACGAAGCGCCGGGCGCCTGCCCGCACTCGCAGCGCCAGCCTCACGTCCGGTGCGTACTCCAGGAAGGCCGTGGCCCCCAGGTCCGAGTACGAGCGAGAGCCGCCGCGCCGGTCCTTCGCATGGCCCTCCAGGCCGATTCCCAGCGCCGTGCCCACGGCGTGTGAAGCCTCCACCGCGCCCGACTGCACCAGCGTGTTCTCGTCCTGGTAGAGGACGTACAGGCGCGTGCCCAGCTCGTAGCGGCCCACCAGCTGGGCGCGCTCGAAGGAGCCGCGGCCCTCGGCGGAGCCCAGCAGGCTGAAGGCGAAGTCCCGCTCCGGGCTGGCGGTGAACGCGTCGGAGAAGTCCCGAGGCGCGTTGGTGTCCAGCAGCAGGCGGCCGGTGCCCCTCAGTGCGCCTTCCCACTCCGCCGCGGGCGCACCGCCGGCGGCGAGCATGGCGAGGACGAGCAGGAGCGGCGCGAAGGAGCGGACCACGGCGCGCGCACCATACCCCGTCGCAGAGGGCAGGGGCGGCCATCCGGGCGCTCCCACCGGTGACGCCGCCCCCGGCGGCCCGTTACATTGGGCCCATGCGCCTTGTGTCCTTTCTCGCGGTGGCCTGGCTGGGCCTGTCCGCCTGCGCCTCCTCCTCCTTCACCACGGAGGTGAAGGGGGAGTCGACCGTGCCCGCGGGCACGTCTGGCGTCGACACGCCCCTCAACGGCCTCCCCGCCATCAGCAGCTTCGCGGGGATGGACTTCGACAAGAACCAGGACTTCAAGAACCAGGGGATTCGCAAGAGCGAGGTGACGTCCGTCAAGGTGGAGTCCCTCACGCTCAAGGTCCTCAACCCCAATGACCAGGACCTCCGCTTCCTGGACTCCGTGGAGTTCTATGCCCGCGCGGGAGACCGGGAGGCGCGCATCGCGGCGCGCCAGGACGTGTCCGCGCTGGATTTGAGGCCGCCCAACCCCGTGCTGTCGCTGCGCGTGGACAACGTGGAGCTGCAGCCCTTCGTCTCCGCGCCGTCCATGAGCATCATCATCCGCGGCCGCGGCATCATGCCGGCGCGCGAGGTGCGGCTGCAGGCGGTGGTGAAGCTCCAGGTGGAGACCGGGCTCTTGTAGTCCGGTGCGGGGGGCACGTCGTCCCTCAGGGGACGCCCAGCTCCTGCGCGCGCCGCTCCAGCTTCGTGGCGCGGCCCTCCAGCTCCCCGGCCAGCGTCTCCAGCCGCGCGGCCTCGGCCTCCAGCGCCGCCAGGTCCACGGGGCCACCCGCCGCCAGGTCCTGGGCGCGCTGCGTTTCGACCTGGGGCCGCCGGTCCGTGGCCCGGGCCGACAGCGGCGTCAGGACGGGGGGGCGGTTCGGGTCGACGCCTTCATCGGGGCGTCCGCCCAAGGTGGGCGGCGGCGCATCGTCGCTGCCCTCCTGGAAGGCCGGCCCACCGGGGCTGGGCTCGGAGCGCTCCACCTGGAGGCTCCGGTCGCTGCCCATGCGCAGCCGCAGCCGCCGGTCCTGGTCGTCGAACATGGACTCCTCGCCGAGGAAGTCGTTCATGCGGCGGTCCAGGTCGCGCTCCTCACGCACCTCGGTGATGCGGCCGCGCAACGCCTTCAGCCGCTCGCGCACCTTGTCCCGGGTGTCGCGGAGCGTGTCCGCCTGGGCCAGCAGGTCCTCGGGGTCATCACCGCCCGCGGTGGCCCTGTCCAGCGAGGGCACCTGGGACGCGGGCAGGGCGGCGCGGATGGCTTCCCGCTCGGCGCGAACCGCGCGCACCGCCTCCAACAGCTTCTCCCGCTGCCCCCGGTCCGCCGTGCCTTCCCACGCCGCGAGCAGCCGCGTCAGCTCGTCCGACAGCGCCGTGTGCAGGGCCAGGTGCGCGCGCTCCGCCTCGCCCTCCGCCGCGACGACGGCCTGCGCCAGTCCGGTGAGCTGGCCGCTCAGCTCCTGCGAGCGCCGCAGCGCGTCCTCCAGCTCCGTCCCCGCCATCAGCCGGCCCTGACGCCGCGCCTTCAGCGTTTCGATGCGCGCCGCCAGCCCGTTGAGCTCGTCGCGTAGGGTCTGCTGCTGACCTCGCAGGGAGCGAGTCTCCGCGCGGGCCGACTGGGCCCGCCCCCGCATCGCTTCCAGCCCGGACGCGGCCTGACCGGGCATGGCCAGCAGCAGGCTCAGCAGGAGGGCGAGGGAGCGGAGATTCATCAGCGACTGCCCCAGAGCAAGGTGAGTGCCAGCCTACTTGCCCATCCCCGGGGTTCACGGCCACTCGGCGCCCAACAATTCCGGACACCTGGCGCATCCAGGGGGACAGGGGCGGAGGTGGGATACCGGTGAAAAGTCATGGGGGACGGGGGCGGATGACAGATTTTCGAGGATCAGCGCTCCTCGGGCGGCGTTCCCTTGGGGAGGAAGCCGTACTTCTCCAGCTTGTAGTACAGCGCGGACGTCTTGATACCTAGCAGACGGGCCGTCTCCGTCTTCACGCCGCTGGCCTTCTCATAGGCCCGGGCGATGAGCTGGCGCTCCAGGTCTTCCAGGATGTCGGGCAGGGGGCGGTCGCCCTGGAGCACGGGCAGGCCCGCCTCGACGCGCGGGGCGCCGCTGGCGGTGAGGTGTGAGGGCAGGTCCAGGTCGGTGAGCTGCTCGCCTTCGGCGAAGACGAGCGCCTGTTCGATGACGTTCTCCAGCTCGCGCACGTTGCCGGGCCACGCGTGGCGGGCCAGGGCACGCAGCGCGCTGTCGTCCAGGCCCATGACACGCCGGTTCACGCGCATGGCGTGCTTGGCCACGAAGTGGCGGGCCAGCAGGGAGACGTCCTCGGGCCGCTCGCGCAGGGGCGGCAGCACCACCGGAACGATGTGCAGGCGGTAGTAGAGGTCCTCGCGGAAGCGTCCGGCCTTCACCTCGGCCTGGAGGTCCCGGTGGGTGGCGCTCACCACGCGCACGTCCACCTTGAACGTGTCCTCTCCGCCGACGCGCTGGATTTCCTTCTCCTGGAGCACGCGCAGGAGCTTCGTCTGCACGGAGGCGGGAATCTCGCCCACCTCGTCCAGGAACAGCGTGCCGCCGTCGGCCAGCTCGAAGCGCCCCAGCTTGCGCTTCACCGCGCCGGTGAAGGCGCCGCGCTCGTGGCCGAACAGCTCGCTCTCCAGCAGCGACTCCGCCAGCGCCGCGCAGTGCACGACGATGAAGGGGCCGTCGCGGCGCGGGGAGCGCTGGTGGAGCATCCGCGCCACCAGCTCCTTGCCGGTGCCGCTCTCTCCGCGCACCAGCACCGTGGCGTCGCTCTGCGCCACCTTGAGCACCTGGGACACCAGCCGCTGCATGGGCTCGCTGTCACCCACCAGGCTGCCGTGCGTGAGGGCCGCGTCCGTGTCGTGCGCGGCGGTGCGCGCCGTCAGCCGCTCCACCTGCTTGCGCGTGGACGCCAGCTCCAGCCCCTTGTCCACCTTGGCGCGCAGCACCTCGGGCGGGAAGGGCTTGGTGATGAAGTCGTAGGCGCCTTGCTGCATCGCCTGCACCGCGGTCTCGATGGTGCCGAAGGCCGTCACCACCATGACGACGGCGCCGGCATCCAGCGCCTTGAGGGAGCGGGTCACCTCGATGCCGTCCATGCCGTCCATCTTCAAATCAGTGACGACCAGGTCGAACGGCGCCTTGCGGTAGGTGGCCAGTCCGTCCTGGCCACTGCGCACCGCGGACACGGTGTGGCCCGCCCGGGTGAGGGTGACCGCCATCCCTTCACGCAGCGTGTCGTGGTCGTCGATGACGAGGATGCGCGCCATGGCGTGAGTCGATTCTCCCTGCAACCCGAGGCCGGCCGCCTCCTGGAGCCGCCGCATGAGAGCACATCCGGACCGGCTCGCTCCACCGGCTCAGCGGGTTGTCACACGGCGCGGGCGCGCGAAGGTGCTGGCGTCGTCTGGCCGGGAGCAGTACGGGGAGGCATGGACTCCGAGGTCTCTTCCGCCACGTCCCTCCTGGCCCTGCTCGAGCGCCACGTCCCCGAGGACGTGAAGGAGCGCGACGACCTGGAGCGCATGCGCCACTTCGCCCGTTCGCTGGCGCGGCCCTTCTCCCGGGAGCAACTGGAGGCCCACTTCACGGGCAGCGCGGTGGTGGTGGACCCAGCGGGCGCGCGCGTCGTCCTGCTGCACCACCGCAAGCTCCTCCGCTGGCTGCAGCCCGGAGGACACGCGGATGTCACGGACGCGGGCCTCATGGAGGCCACGGCGCTGCGTGAAGCCCGTGAGGAGACGGGCTGTCGCGTGTCCCTGCATCCCGCCGCGCCGCGGCCGCTGGACGTGGACATCCACACCATCCCCGCGCGCCGCGACGAGGCGGAGCACCACCACCTGGACGTGCGCTTCCTCGTGGTGGCGGAGAACCCCGACGCCCTGGCGCATGACCCGGCGGAGTCCTTCGGCGTGCGGTGGCTCACCTGGGACGAAGCCATGACGCATGCGGACGAAGCGCCCCTGCGCCGCATGCTGGAGAAGGCCCGGCGCGTGGTGGCCTCCGCGCCCTGAAGTACTCGAAAGCGGAAGCGCGCCCGGCCTCGCGGTCAGGGGCACTGTGGCTTCGCGGACCGCGCGCTCGCGCCCGCACCCGGATTTGAAACAAAATACGGGAAACACGGCCTGACTGCCTTTGGGCCGATGGTGCCGCTGGAAAGCGATTGCAACGATGCCGTCCTGCTTGGGCGGGTGAGGGAGGCCATGCCGGCCTGTCACCTGTCGGGAAGCCAGGAGCCGTGCCCATGTCGTCCCCCGCGCCGCACCGTTACAGCCCCCCTGTGCTCACGCCCACCGCGCACCCGCGCTGGCTGGAAGCGATGCTGGAGTCCCTGCGCGACGAGTGGAGCGCGGCCTGCTGGCCTCCGTTGTTTCGCGCGACGGCCGACGGCCAGCGCCCGCCGCTGCGTCACTGGCGGCGGGTGCTGTCCCACTTCTTCCTCATCGTCGAGTCCTTCCCCAAGTACATGGGCCTGTCGCTGGCGAAGACGACGTATGGCCAGCGGCCCGGCGACGCGAGCGCCCGCCGCTGGCTGCTGCAGAACCTGGGCGTGGAGGCGAAGCACGCCGAGTGGTTCATCGACTGGATGCGCGGCATTGGCCTGGCGCCGGAAGACGTCTTCACCCAGCGCCCCCTGCCGGAGGTGCGGGCGCTGCACGAGTACCTGCTCGACACCTGCGCGCACGGGACGCTGGCCGAAGGCGTGGCCGCGTCCAACTGGGCGGTGGAGGGCATCACTGGCGTGTGGACGCGCGAGGTGGTGGAGCCCTTCCGCGCCTATGCCGAGGACGGCGCGCGCATCGACGCGCATTCGATGATGTGGCTCAAGGTGCACGCGCGTTATGACGACCAGCACCCGGAGGAGGCGCTGGAAATCATCAAGCTGTCCACCGACGTGGGCGCCGGTGAGGCCTTCCGCGTCCAGGCCGCCGCCAGGAAGTCGCTGCGGATGTATGCCGCCGCGCTTCACGCGTGCTGCGACGACTGAGTCGCGCGACACCCGTGCACAGTCCGCCGGTGTGCCTCCCGCGCACCTCGAGGCCCGGCGTGTGCGTGCGGGCCTCGCGCTTCCCTCGCTCTGTCCGGAAGGCGGCAGCTTCCGGATGACCCGCCTGTCCGCTTCACGCGGAGAGTGCCGTACTTGCGGGTGAGGACCTCCGGCGCCGCCCTCGCGGTGTGCGCCCATGGCCTCGGGGGGATGTGCCACATGAATGCCGAAGACAAGGTCATCCAGGCGTACCGGGGACGTGCGCTCAAGGTGTTCATGTCGTGGGTGCTGCCGGTGGCACCCATCGCCGCGTATCTCAATGGCATGGCCATGGGCGTGGCGGGCGAGTCGGGGCTGATTGCGGTGGCGTGGGTGCTGCCGCCCATCATCGTGGGCTTGGGCATCGCCTATCCCGCGCTGGTGCTGCACGTGCTGGTGGACGGCGCGCTGCGGGAGCGGCGGGAGGACACGCCCGGCGCGCGGCTGGAGCGAATCCTGCGTCTGCCGTGGCGCGCCGCGGTCGCTTCCTCGTGGGGCGCGTGGACGCTGGGGGGCCTCTGGTTCAGCCTCCACGTGTGCCTGCTGTGGAAGAAGGACTTGTCCCTGGTCGTGGTGGGCACGCTCATCGGCATCTGCTTTGGCGTGGTGCTGGGCTTTCCCATTGGCGTCACGCTGGAGCGGCTGTTGTTGCCGGTGGCGCTGGAGGAGCAGCGAAAGGACCCGACGCTCGCCATCAAGGGCGGCGGCGTCTTCTGGCCACGGCAGGCCTGGTTCATGCCCGTCACCTTCATCGGCTCCAGCGTCTGCGCGCTGGTGCTGAGCGGGTGCGTGGTGCTGGTGAAGCTGCAAGGCGTCCGGGACGAGCTGCACCGGGCGCTGGTGGCGGAGGGCGCGCACGGCTCGGCGGAGACGCTGATGGGCATGGGCGGCCTGCTGGCGGCGGAGCTGGCCTTCGGGTTGGCCTGGGTGGGGGGCTTGCTGGCGATTCCCGCCGTCACCACCTGGATGCTGGCGCGCCGCCAGGCGCACGCGGCGGGCACGGTGGGCGTGGCCATCGAGGCACTGTCCGCCGGACGCGTCGTCTCGCCCGCCTGGGTGTCCACGGATGAGATGGGGGACTTGTCGGCTGGCATGAACGCGGTGCTCATCCGCCTGAGGCAACTGCCCCTGTCGCTCAATGCCTCCGCCACGCGGCTGAGCGGCGCGGGGCGCCACCTGCGGGACTCGCAGGATGAACACCAGCAGAGCCTGGTCCGTCAGGCGTCCGCGCTGCACGAGGCGCAGATGACGTCGGAGGAAATCAGACGCACGTCGCTGATGGCTGTCGAGCGGGCGGAGGAGGTGCTCCAGGTGGCCCGCCGCTCGGAGGCCCTGGGACAGCAGGGCGAGGCCGCCGTGGAGCGGAGCCTCAACGGCCTGACGGACATCCGCCGCGTGGTGGACGGCATCCAGGAGCGGCTGATTCGGCTGGCCCAGAGCACCACGCAGATTGGCGAAATCACCGAGTCGGTGAAGGACCTGGCGGACCAGTCCCACCTCCTGGCCATCAACGCCGCCATCGAAGCGGCGCGCTCGGGCGAGCAGGGGCGGGGCTTCGCGGTGGTGGCCCGCGAGATTCGCGGGCTGTCGGACCAGTCCATCCAGGCCACGCGGCGCATCCGCGGCATCCTCCAGGACATCAGCACCGGCATCCGCGACGCGGCCAAAATGGGGGAGGCCGGCGTGCAGACCATCGGCACGGGCCTGGACCAGATGCGGGCGTCGGGGGACTCGCTGCGGGAGCTGTCCCGCATCGCCCAGGAGAACTCCACCGCGGCCCGGCAGATTGCCGCCGCGGTGACGCAGCAGGATGCCGGCTTCACGCAAATCTTCGACGCCATCGCGGACCTGTCGCAGCTCATGGACGCCACGCTGAAGCGGCTGGAGTCCACGCAGGAGGCCACCGACACGCTGGGCGTCGTCTCGGACGAGGTGGCGCGGATGGCGCGGCAGTTCAACGCGGCGGGTTGACGGAGGCGCCGAGGCCCGGCGTCCCGCCCAGCGGCAGCGTGAGGATGAAGCGCGTGTCTCCAGGCGCGGAGTCCAGCCGCAGCGCGCCGCCGTGCGCGAGCGCGATTTTGCGCGCCAGTGGCAGGCCCAGGCCGGTGCCCTTCTCGCGCGTGGTGAAGAAGGGCTCGAAGATGCGCTCGCGCTCCGCGCCGGGCACGCCGGGGCCCGTGTCGCGGACCTGGATGGTGTAGTGGCCGTCGTTGGACGCGCCGGACACCTGCACGCGTCCGCCCGGAGGCGAGGCCTGCACCGCGTTCTTCACCAGGTTGACCAGCGCCGCGGTGAGCAGGCTGCCGTCGGCTTCCAGCATCGCGGGCGCGGCGTCGATGTCCACCGCGACGTCGCGGGCGGTGGCCTCGGCGGCCATCAGCTCGCAGGCGACGGAGAGCAGGGACGGCGCCTCCACGGGCGCGCGGGCCAGGGGCTGTTCGCGGGCGAAGGCGAGGAAGTCCTCGACGATGCGCTGGAGGTAGGCGACCTCGCGTTGGATGCGGTCCACGTGCGCGCCCGCGTCGGCGTGGGCGCCGGCCTGGAGGTCCTCCTTCAAGATTCCGGAGAAGAGGGCGATACCGCCAATGGGGTTGCGCACCTCGTGGGCCACGCCCGCGAGCATCATCTTCAGCTGTCGGTCCCGGCTCTCCAGGGCGCCTCGCATGTCCTCCAGCTCGCGCGCGAGGACGCCGATTTCCAGCGTGGGCTCCGGTGGCACCGGGGTCGTCAGGTCGCCCCGGCCGATGCGCAGCGCGGACGCCATCAGCCGGCGCAGCGGTCGAGCGAGTCCGCGCGCCGTCACCACCGCGATGACGGCGAGCACGGCCAGCACCACCGCGCCCATGACGGCGTAGGTCCGTGACAGTTGCTGCAGGGGGCCGAAGAAGGCGGCGCTGCCTTCCACGCCCACGGCGCCCACCACGCGGCCCTCGTACAGGATGGGCGCATACCCCGTCTTGTAGAGCCGCCCGTCCGAGCCGGTGAAGAGCACCTGGCTGGCGGCGCGCTCCCCGGCGAAGACGCGGGTGAGCTCCAGCCTGTCACGCGCCAGCTCCGGCATCTCCGCGCCCACCGGCAGCCCGCCCCCGACGTCCACGCGCATCCGGCCCTGCGTGTCCACTGCGTAGACGCGGCGCACGCCGCTGGCCTGCGCGATGTTCTCGAAGGTGCGGACGAAGTTGCGCCACGTGCGGGTGGTCGCCACGTCGTCGCCGGGCTCGATGGTCAGCAGCCGCTCGCCATGGACCTGGGTGGCGGTGGCGGCGGCGATGCCGCTGAGGCTGGTGCCCAGCTCCTCTTCCAGGATGACGCGCGCGAGCTGGTAGACGGCGGTGCCCGCCACCGCGACGAAGAGCAGGGTGGGCACGAGGAACGCCACCAGCAGCCGCGCGGAGAGCGAGCCCAGCGCGTCACGCCATCGTGAAGTGTGTGCGGCACCGTGGGACATGTCCGGGGCGGGACTCTAATCGAGCCGCGTCTCCCTCGCGGGGATGGTGCTTTCGCTTCGCTGCCTGCTCGGATGGGGGTTGCCGGAGCCGACGCCATGGGCGTAGGTTGTCCGTGGCGCCTCACGGCGCTGTCCCATGACCTCCGCTCGCTAACCCAGGCTCCCGTGACTGCCCTTGCCGCTCCGGCCGATGTGCCGTGGCGTTGACGTGGGCTGTTGTCCGGTTGCGTGGGTCCCCGCTGTGTCTCCCAGTCGTCTCCCTGAACCCGAATGACCGGCGCCTTTGCGCGCGCGGCATGGAGAACACGTATGCGAAAGCTCAAGTACCACGTTGCCACCAGCGTCGACGGTTTCATCGCCCACGAGGACGATACGTATGGCGCCTTCATGCAGGACCGCCTCATCCAGGACAGCGAGCACGTCGCGGACTACGTCGCGTCGCTGGCGACCTATGCGACGGCGCTCATGGGCCGGCGCACCTACGAGGTCGGCCTCAAGGTGGGGGTGACGGACCCGTACCCGAAGATGGACACCTACGTCTTCAGCCGCACGATGAAGGAGCGCCCGGACCCGCGCGTGACGCTGGTGTCGGACGACGCGGTGGGCGAGGTCCGGCGCCTGAAGTCGCGGGAGGGCGGTGACATCTACCTGGCCGGCGGTGGCGCGTTCGCCGGCTTGCTGCTCGCCGAGGGGCTGGTCGACGAGGTCCTGCTCAAGGTGAACCCGCTGATACTCGGCTCGGGCATCCTCCTGACGTCCTCGCTGCGGCAGGTGGTGGACCTGGAGCTGAAGTCCACCAAGGTCTACGCCAACGGCGTCGTGCTGCTGCGCTACGCCGTGATGCCCCGGTTGCCGGCTTAGCTCGGGGCAGCGCGGGAGGGAGCGTGTCCGTGTGGCTTGGACGCGCTCCCTCGCGCGGGTGGCGCGTCTGGCGTTACTGGAGGAAGGCGTCCTTCACCGCGTCCCAGCGGTACGTGCCCGACGCGGAGCGCTGCTGAATCTTCGCGGCGCTGCTCAATCAAACATCGCGACCAGCGCCTCGCCGAGCGTCTCCACGCCGACCACCTTCATCTTCGGGCCCGCGTCCTCCAGCCGCCGCGCGCTGCCGGCGGGCATCACCACGCGCTGGAAGCCCATCTTCGCGGCCTCCGCCAGCCGGGGCTCCACCTGGCCCACCGCGCGCACCTCTCCCGCGAGGCCCACTTCACCGAGCACCAGCGTCTTCGGATCCAACGGCCGGTTCTGGAGGCTGCTCACCAGCGCCGCGCACACGGCGAGGTCACACGCGGGCTCCGTGAGCTGCATGCCGCCCGCCACGTTGACGAACAAGTCACAGCCCACCAGCGGAATCTCTTCCTTCTTCTCCAGCACCGCCGCCAGCAGCGCCACGCGGTTGCCGTCCACGCCAATCGCCGTGCGCCGCGCGGTGCCGTAGCCCGTGGGCGCCACCAGCGCCTGCACCTCCACCAGCAGCGGGCGCGTGCCATTCAGGGTGCTCGTCACCACGCTGCCGGACTTGCCCACCGGCCGCTCCGACAGGAAGAGGGCGGACGGGTCCGGCACCTCCACCAGCCCCGCGCCCTTCATCTCGAAGACGCCAATCTCGTTCGTGGAGCCGAAGCGGTTCTTGTGCGCGCGCAGGATTCGGAACGGGTGGCCGCGCTCGCCCTCGAAGTAGAGGACCGTGTCCACCATGTGCTCCAGCACGCGCGGTCCCGCGATGGAGCCTTCCTTCGTCACGTGGCCCACCAGGAACGTGGGCACGCCGGTGCGCTTCGCGTAGGCCATCAGCCGGCCCGCCACCTCGCGCACCTGGGTGATGCTGCCGGGCGCGTTGCCCAGCTCCGGCAGGTACATGGTCTGGATGGAGTCCACCACCAGCGCCTGGGGCTTCAACGCCTCCGTCGCCGTCAGCACCCGCTCCGCGTCCGTCTCCGCGAACAGGTGGATGGCATCCCCCTCCACCCGGAGCCGCTCGGCGCGCATCTTCGTCTGCCGCAGGCTCTCTTCACCGGAGACGTAGAGCACCGGTCCGTGTCGCGCCAGCCGGTCCAACGCCGCCAGCAGCAGCGTGGACTTGCCGATGCCCGGGTCGCCACCCAGCAGCACGATGGAGCCACTCACCACGCCGCCGCCCAGCACGCGGTCGAACTCGGCGATGCCCGTGCGCCGGCGCGTCTCCGTCTCGCCGCTCACTTCCTTGAGCAACATGGGCCGCGCCGCGCCGCCCGAGGCGCCCCAGGCCGGACGTCGTTCATCCGCCTTCGGGTCCGTCTCCTCCAGCAGGGAGCTCCACGCGCCGCAGTCCGGACACTTCCCCAGCCACTTCGCCGCTTTGTAGCCACACGCCTGACAGGTGTAGTGCGTCTTCGCCTTCGCCATGGGTTGGGTGAATAGCGCGGAACCCTGACGTTTTTGCGGCCTTACAGGCAGGCACGACCGCAGAGCAGGCAGGCACCATGTCAAGCCCCTCGCGGCAAGTTGTACGAAGGGGAGGGGCAACCCAGGTTTGCTCCCAGGTGGGCGTCGCACCCTGCGTCGCTAAACAAGCAAGGGAGGTAGTCATGGGGATTATCGCGTTTCTGGTCATTGGTCTTCTCGCGGGTCTGATTGCCCGCGCGCTCATGCCGGGCAACCAGTCGATGGGGCTCCTCGCCACCACGCTGCTGGGTATCGCCGGCTCCTTCGTGGGCGGGTTCGTCGCGTCGCTCTTCCGCAGTGACGGCAACGTCTTCGACCTGCACCCGACGGGCCTCCTGTTCTCCGTCCTGGGCGCACTCCTGGTGCTGTTCCTGGTGGGCCTGGCCGGCAGGGGGCGCCGCGTCCACGTCTAGCGCCGCGCGTCCGCTGACGCGCTGAGCCCCTCCCGAGGGGCGCTGGACCCTGGAAAGTCGTCAACCTGGCTGCTCGCGGGCGTTGACAACTTTCCGGGGTCCACGCACGTTCGGGCCCTCATCTGTCCGTAGAGGAGCCCATGCCCGACACCGCCACTGTCCCCCGCGAGAGCGGGTTTTCCGGTCACGCCCACGTCGCCGCGCCACCTCCGTCCGGCGTGGACGTGCGCCACGACTGGTCGCTGTCCGAGGTGCGGGCCCTCTACGAGCTCCCCCTGCTGGACCTGGTGCACCAGGCCCAGACGGTCCACCGGGCGGTGTTCGTGGACAACAAGGTCCAGCTCTGTTCACTGCTGTCCATCAAGACGGGAGGCTGCCCGGAGGACTGCTCGTACTGTCCGCAGGCGGCTCGCTACAAGACGGGCGTCAAGGCGGAGAAGCTGATGGCCGTGCCGGACGTGCTGGATGCCGCGTCCAAGGCCCGCGCCGCCGGAGCCACGCGCTTCTGCATGGGCGCCGCGTGGCGCGAGGTGAAGGACGGTCCTCAGTTCGACAGCGTGCTGGAGATGGTGCGCGGCGTGCGCGCGCTGGGCATGGAGGCGTGCGCCACCCTGGGCATGCTCTCCGAGAGCCAGGCGAAGCGCCTGCGCGAGGCCGGCCTGTCCGCGTACAACCACAACCTGGACACGTCGCCCGAGCACTACGGCGACATCATCTCCACCCGCACCTATGAAGACCGCCTGCGCACGCTCAACCGCGTGCGCGACGCCGGCATCTCCGTGTGCTGCGGCGGCATCATCGGCATGGGCGAGTCGGTGGACGACCGCTGCAACCTGCTGCGCACCCTGGCCAACCAGGAGCACCACCCGGAGTCGGTGCCCATCAACGCGCTGGTGGCCGTGGAGGGCACGCCGCTGGAGGAGCAGCAGCGCGTGGAGACGGTGGACATGGTGCGCACCATCGCCACCGCGCGCATCCTGATGCCCCAGTCCATGGTGCGCCTGTCCGCGGGCCGGCAGCAGATGAACGAGGAGGCGCAGCTCTTGTGCATGATGGCGGGCGCCAACTCGCTCTTCTTCGGCGAGAAGCTGCTCACCACCGGCAACCCCGAGTACACCCAGGACATGGCCCTGCTGGAGAAGGCGGGCATCCGCCCCCTGGAGCCGCGTCAGGAAGGCTGAGCCCACCGTGAGTGATGAAGCCGTCGCGGCGGCGTGGGCCCGGGAGGACCTGGAGGCCCTGTCCGAGCGCGGCCTGCGCCGGTACCTGGAGCCCCTGGATTCTCCCCAGGGGCCCGTGGTGCGCGTGGGGGGCGAGACGCTCGTCAACTTCTCGTCCAATGACTACCTGGGGCTGGCCGCGTCGCCCACCGTGCGCGCCGCGGCCCTGGCCGCCGTGGAGCGCTACGGCGTGGGCACCGGCGCCAGCCGGCTGGTGGTGGGGGACACCACCGCGCATCACCGGCTGGAGACGCGGCTGGCCGCCTTCGAGCGCGCCGAGGCCGTGCGCCTGTTCAACAGCGGCTACGCGGCCAACACCGGCATCATCCCCGCGCTGGTGGGGCCCGAGGACGCCGTCTTCTCCGACGCCCTCAACCACGCCTCGCTCGTGGATGGCTGCCGCCTGTCACGCGCCCGTGTCCACGTCTATCCGCACGCGGACGTGGAGGCGCTGACGCGCGCCCTGGCGGAGACGCCCGCGCGCCGCAAGCTGGTGGTGACGGACACCGTCTTCTCCATGGACGGGGACGTGGCACCGCTGCGCGACCTCGTCGCCGCGTGCCGGGCCCACGGGGCCGCGCTGATGGTGGACGAAGCGCACGCCACCGGCGTGCTGGGCGCCCGCGGCGCCGGCCTCTGCGACGAGCTGGGGTTGGAGCACGAGGTGGACCTGCGCATGGGCACGCTGAGCAAGGCGCTGGGGGGCATGGGCGCGTACGTGGCCACCTCGCGCGCGGTGGCGGACCTGCTGGTGTCCCGCGCGCGGCCCTTCGTCTTCTCCACCGCGCTGCCCGCGCACCTGTGCGCCGCCGCCGAGGCCGCCGTGGACGCCGTGGAGGGCGACCCGGACCTGCGCGAGCGGCTGTGGCGCAACATCCGCCGCTTCGCGGACGGCCTGCGCGGCCTGGGCGTGCGCGCCGAGCCTCGCAGCGCCGTGTTCCCCATCATCCTCGGCGAGCCCGAGCGGGCCCTGGACGCCGCGCGCCGCCTGCGCGAGGCCGGCGTGCTGGTGAAGGCCATCCGCCCGCCCACCGTCCCCGAGGGCACCAGCCGCCTGCGCTTCTGCCTGTCCGCTGCCCACACCGTGGGCCACGTGGACCTGGCGCTGGAGGCGCTGCGCACCGTGGGAGTCCGTCGTGGCTGAGCGTGGCAAGCCGTTCCAGATTTTCGTGACGGGCACGGACACCGGCGTGGGGAAGACGCAGGCGTCTTGCGCGCTCCTGTCGCTGCTGGCGGACGCGGGGCTGCGGCCCCAGGGCTTCAAGCCCTACGAGAGCGGTTGCGCGTCCCTGCGCGCGCCCGCGGATGCGCTCGCCCTGCGCGCGGCGGCGGGCAGCTCGCTGCGCGTGGACGAGGTGTGTCCCCACCGCTTCCGCCTGCCCGTGGCGCCGGGCGTGGCCGCCAGCCGCCTGGGACGCGAGCCCGACTGGGACGTCACGCTGGCCGCGTGGCGGCGGCTGCGCGGGGGCAACGCCGTGGTGGAAGGGGCAGGGGGCCTGTTCGTGCCGCTGGACTCGAAGCACGACATCATCGACCTCATCGCGACGTTGCGACTGCCCGTGCTGCTGGTGGCGCGCGCGGGCCTGGGCACGCTCAACCACACCGCCTTGTCACTCCAGGCGCTGGCCGCGCGCCGCATCCCCGTGCGAGCCGTGCTGCTGTCGCGCGGGACGTCCGCGAAGGATGTTTCGGAGCGCGACAACCGGCGGCTCCTGGAGGCGCGCCACGGTGTCCCGGTGCTGGGACCGGTGCCCTTTCTTCCCGACGCGCGGCGCCGCCATGCCGCGTTCCGCCGCGCGCTCCGGCCGCTGCTGCCCTGAACGCGCGGAGGCCGGAAAATCGGCCTCCGGCGCGTTTCCGTTCCAGGGCCAGTGCTACAGGTCGCGCAAGTTTTCGGGACATGCGGCCGTGAAATGGACGTGCCGTTTTTTCCGCGCGAGAACGCCTCACGAATGGCGGACATCATCGATCTCACGTTCCTCGCGGACGTCCGGCGGCTCTACAAGAAGCTCATCGACCAGAGGGGGCTCTCTTACTTCCTGCAAAAGGAAGGGCCTCGGCTCTTTCACATCGAGCCCTCCAAGGTCGAGCTCGTGCTCCGGACCGCGCTGCGCGCGCGCGACCCTCAACTTCCCCGGCCTCACGACAAGGCCATCGAGCACTGCCGCAAGGAGGTTCGCCGCGACCTGATTCGTCGTGTCGCGAACGCCATGCTGCAAACGGGCCTGTGAGCCGCTTCTCCGCGCGGACGGACTTCGCACGGACCCTCAACCCGTTGGCGCTGGCGCTCGAAAGGCACCGCGCCAGCGGCCGCCCCCTCCTGGACCTGACGGAATCCAACCCCACGCGGGTGGGGTTGCCCCTGCCGGACGCGGCGCTCCTGGCCCCCGAGGACGCCTTCACCTACGAGCCCGAGTCCCGGGGGCTCGCCTCCGCGCGACACGCGCTGGTGGCGGACTTCGCGGCCCGAGGCGCCCCCGTCTCCGAAGCGCACCTGCTGCTGACCTCCAGCACCAGTGAAGCCTACGGCTGGCTCTTCAAGCTCCTGTGCGAGCCAGGGGACAACGTCCTCGTCCCGGCCCCGTGCTACCCCCTGTTCGAGCACCTCGCGCGTCTGGAGGGCGTCCAGACGCGCTCCTACGCCTTGCCCCGCGCGCATGGCTTCGGCCTGGACGCGGGGCGGGTGGCGGAGGCGTGCGACGCGCGCACCCGCGCGGTGCTGGTGGTGAACCCCGGCAACCCCACCGGCCACTTCCTGCACGAAGGCGAGCTGGCGGCGCTGGCGGACGTGTGCGCGCGCCGCCGACTGGCGCTCGTCTGCGATGAGGTCTTCGCGCCCTTCGCCTGGGCCCCGGCGCCCGGACGCGTGGCCACCGTGGCGGGGCGCGCGCTGCCGATGCTGACCTTCGCGCTGGGCGGCCTCTCCAAGTCCGCGGGGCTGCCCGGCCTCAAGCTGGCGTGGACGCACGTGGGCGGGCCCGCGGCCCTCCGTGACGAGGCGCTGGCCCGGCTGGACTGGGTGGGGGACACGTACCTGCCCGTGGGCACGCCCGTGCAGCGGGCCCTGCCGGCGCTCCTGGCCCACGCGCCGCGCTTCCAGGCGGCGGTGCTGGAGCGGGTGAGGGGCAACCGCCAGCGCCTGCTCGGGGCCCGGGCTCGCGACGCCAGCTGGGACGTGGTGCCGGCGGAGGGCGGGTGGAGCGCGGTGGCGCGGATTCCCAGGGCGCCCGGCGAGGAGGCCACCTGCCTGGCCCTGCTGGACGCGGGCGTGCGGGTGCAGCCGGGCTACTTCTACGACTTCGGCGGCGGCGCCTTCCTCGTGCTGTCGCTGCTGCCCCAGCCCGAGGAGTTCGCCGCCGCCGTCGAGGTGCTCGCGCGGACGCTGGGGCCCTGAGGCCCCTTCACCTCAGTCCACGGGCGGGGCGATGAGCTGCACCGTGATGAACTCGCCGTCCTCCACGCGGAACAGCTCGTACTCGGACGGCGCCTCGCCGTCGGCGTTGAAGTCGAGGTTGCCGCTGGCGCCCGTCACGTTGATGACCGTGCCGTTGCGGATGGCCGCCCGGGCCCCCGCGAAGCCCTCCGTGCCCAGGTTGAACGCCTGGACGGACGCGCCCTCGGGCGGCGTCACCAGCACCAGGCCGTCCGCGATGCGCGTGCCGGTGATGGGCAGCGGGGTGTTGACATCGGGGCCCGCGGCGTACGCGGCGCCGAGCGCCACCAGGTACATGGCGTCATACGCGTGCGCGGTGAAGGAGTACTGGCCCGGGTCCGTCTGGTTGTTGGCGGAGCGGAAGCGCTGCGCGAACAACTGGTAGACGAGGTCCGGACGGGCCTGCGCGGGTGACGTGCCGTAGGCGCCCTCCACCAGGTTCGTGTTGGCGCCCAGCGCGGTGAAGAGGCCGCGGTCCTTGCCGGCGTCGGTGAAGAACCACCGCTGGCTGGTCCGGCCCGCGGTGGCCGTCTGGTTGATGATGCGCGCGTTGTCCTCGGAGAAGCCGATGAGGACCTCGACATCCGGCTGGTCGGTGGTGATGTGCTGCACCACGCTGCTGATGTCGGTGCCGTTGCGGCTGTACTGGGCGGACGTCACGGTCCGCTGGGTGGCGTCGATGCGGCCCAGCGTCACGCCGAAGAGGCCCTGTCCGTAGGCGTCATTCACGTAGCTGATGCCGACCTTGGAGACGCTGTCGTAGAGCGGGGCCCCGTTCACGAGGATGTCGCCCTGGAGCAGGTCGCCGATGATGCGCCCCTGCACCGCGTCGGACGGCGCCGTCCGCCACACCAGGCCCGCGCTGGTGCCAATCTTGTCGTTGATGGCGGCGATGTCGGGGCTGGTGCCGCTGTACGTAATCATCAGCACCCCGTTGGCCACGGTGTGCGTGGCGACGGCGAGCGCCTGGGCGCTGCTGGAGGTGAAGATCATCGGCACCTGGCGCTCGCGAATCAGCCACTGCGCCTGCTCGGCGGCGCGGTTCGGCTCCGAGCGCGTGTCGCAGATGTGGAGGACGAAGGGCCGGCCGTTGACGCCCTCGCGCTGGTTGATTTCGTCGAGCGCCAGCTTGATGGCGTTGAGCGCCTGGACCTCGGACTCGTCCGGGCCGTCGGAGGTGCTCAGCGGCACCGCGGCGCCCAGGGGAATGGCGTTGGCCGAGTTGGTCGGGCCGTAGACCTCTCCACAGCCCTCCGGCTGCGGCAGGCAGTAGCCGGCGTTGCACACCTGCGCGGTTTCACAGTCCGAGGACGTCTCACACTCGGTCAGGCCCCCGGCGGCGGTGAAGCTGCACCCGGCCATCAGCAGGGTGCTGCCCGTCATCATCAGTCTCAGCGCGCGCATCAGAAGCTCACCGCCATTCCTGCTCCGGCGCCCTGGGGCGCCATCGTGACTCGCACCTCCCCCGCGACGGGGGGGCCTTCCTTCGGGTAGAGGACGATGGCGGTGATGACCCCCGCCAGGCCCACGCCGAAGCCGATGTCCGCCAGCAGCGCGCGGCTGCGCGTCTTGTCGGCGAACTCCTCCTTGGACGGCACGTTGGTGGCGCTGTCGAACTGCTCGCGCGCGTCACGCGCCTGCATGCCGAAGAGCACGCCCGCGACGACGCCCGCCGCGCCCACGCCGGCCGAGGCGAAGGCGCCAATGCGCTGGCGCTTGTAGGACGTCAGCGCGCGCTGCAGCTCGGCCTCCTGCTGGCGCCGGTTCTCCTCCTCGGCGCGGCGGGCCGCGAGCTGCTCTTCTTCCGCCTGCCGGCGCGCGGCGTCCGCTTCGTCCTGGAGCCGCTGGCGCTCGGCGTTGGACGCGGCCGTGGCCTGGTCTTCCTTCTCGATGAGGACCCGCAGCCGGTCGATGCTGCGCGCGCTGCGCTTGAGCAGCGTGGAGTCCGTGCCGTCGGTGGCGCCCACGTACTGCTGGTACCAGCTCACCGCCTCGCGCAGGTCGCCCGCGTTCTCCAGGGAGATGGCGATGTTGTAGATGAGCCGCGGGTGGGGCTGAGCCTCATGCGCCTTCTTCAGCGCCTCCGCCGCCTCGCGGTACTTGCCTGCCTGGTACAGGCGCTCACCCTCCTTGATGAGGGCCGCTGCACTCTTCCCGCGCTGTGCGAACGCCACCGGAGGCGCCAGCGCGAGAATCACCGACAACACGAAAGCCAGTCTCATGACCTGAGAGCCTAGCGCGGAGCTCCGGGAAGGTCGAAGTGCTGACTTTTACTTCCTGTGAAAAACGCAAGGGCCGCCCCCGCGCTCCGTGCGAGCGGGAAGCGGCCCCAAGGTGTTTCAGGCTGCTACAGGCGGGCGGGGACTCAGTGGTCCAGGCGCGCCATCAGCAGCTTGCGCTGGAGCATCAGCGCGTCCGGCGCCTTGGTGCCGAGCTGCTCGAAGAAGACCTCCTGGCTCTTGAGCTCGGACTTCCACTCGTCCTCCTTGATGGACGTGACTTCCGTCACCACGTCGGAGGCCAGGTCCAGGCCCTTGAGGTTGAGGCCCTCGTCGGCGCGGGGCACCCAGCCCAGCAGCGTCTCCTGGGTGGGGACGCGGCCGTGGACGCGGTTCACGATCCACTCCAGCACGCGCATGTTCTCACCGAAGCCCGGCCACATGAACTTGCCGCTCTTGTCCTGGCGGAACCAGTTGACCTGGAAGATTTTGGGCAGCTGCGCGATGTGCTTCTGCATGTCCAGCCAGTGCTGGAGGTAGTCCCCCATGTGGTAGCCGCAGAAGGGCAGCATGGCCATGGGGTCGCGGCGCACGACGCCGACCTTGCCGGTGGCCGCGGCCGTCGTCTCGCTGCCCATGGTGGCGCCCAGGAACACGCCGTGGGTCCAGTTGAAGGCCTGGAGCACCAGCGGGACGGTGTTGGAGCGGCGGCCGCCGAAGATGAGCGCGGAGATGGGCACGCCCGTCGGGTCATTGGCCTTGGGGCTCAGCGCCGGGTTGTTGGACATGGGCGCGGTGAAGCGGCTGTTGGGGTGCGCCGCCTTCTCCGTGCTGCCCTTCTTCCAGGGGCGGCCCTGCCAGTCGGTGAGCTCGTCGGGGACCTCGCCGTCCTTGCCCTCCCACCACACGTCGCCGTCCGCCGTCATCGCCACGTTGGTGAAGATGGTGTCCTTGGCGATGGACTCCATCGCGTTGGGGTTCGTCTTGTAGTTGGTGCCGGGCACCACGCCGAAGTAGCCGGCCTCCGGGTTGATGGCGTACAGGCGGCCATCCGGGCCGGGGTGCATCCACGCGATGTCGTCGCCGACCGTCTCAATCTTCCAGCCCTTGTACTCAGGGGGCGGAATCATCATCGCGAAGTTCGTCTTGCCACACGCGGACGGGAAGGCGGCGGCGACGTAGGTCGTCTCACCCTTGGGGCTGGTGACGCCCAGGATGAGCATGTGCTCGGCCATCCAGCCTTCCTCGCGGCCCAGGTAGCTGCCGATGCGCAGCGCGAGGCACTTCTTGCCCAGCAGCACGTTGCCGCCGTAGCCGGAGCCGAAGCTCCAGATGGTGTTGTCCTGGGGGAAGTGGCAGATGTAGCGGCGGTCGGGGTCCACGTCGCCGGTGCTGTGCAGGCCGCGGTTGAAGTCGTCGCTGTCACCCAGCATGTCCAGCGCCTGCTTCCCCATGCGCGCCATGATGCGCATGTTCAGCACGACGTAGATGCTGTCGGTGAGCTCCACGCCCAGCTTGGTGAAGGGGCTGCCGATGGGGCCCATGGCGTAGGGCACCACGTACATGGTGCGGCCCTTCATGCACCCGGAGAACAGGTTGCCCAGCTTGGTGTAGGCCGCCTCGGGCTCCATCCAGTTGTTCGTCGGGCCGGCGTCCGTCTTGTTCGGCGTACAGATGAACGTGAGGTGCTCCACGCGCGCCACGTCGTTCGGGTTGGAGCGGTGGAGGTAGCTGTTGGGGCGCTTCTCCGGGTTCAGCGGGATGAGGATGCCCTCCTGCACCGCCTGGTCCGTCAGCCGCTTCTTCTCCGCCTCGGACCCGTCACACCAGACGATGCGGTCCGGCTGGGTCATCTCGGCCATCTTGGCCACCCAGGCGAGGAGCGTGGGGTTTTTCGTGGGGGCCTGCTGGCCCTCCGCCGCAACTTGCGTCGAAGCCATGGATTCGTCCTTGTGGTTCATGTCTGGAGACAGGCCCCAAACGTTCTGGAAGGGGGGCACAAAAGCAACCCGCGACCGTCTCCCCACCTTGGTACCGGACAGGCCGCTCCTAATTCCACTTATCAGCGCCCGGGCATCCAGAAGTAAACGGCGCACTGCGCCACGACACTCGCCATATCAGCGCGGCGAATACAGGTTGGGGCGGGCCTTATGACCATCGCCATCGTCCTGGGAGTCGTCGTCGTCGCGCTGGTGCTGTTCTCATTCGACACGCTTCCCATCGAGGTCAGCTCGCTCGTGGTGGTGTGCCTGCTGGCGCTCACGGGCGTGCTCTCGCCGGCGCAGGCGTTCGAGGGGTTCAGCAACGACACCGTCATCTTCATCTTCACGCTGCTCGCGATGACGCAGGGGCTCGCCTCGACGGGCGTGGTCCAGTTGGTGGGCCAACGGCTGGCCTTCTTCGCCCGCTTCGGCCATCAGACGTTCGTCATGGCGATGATGGTGGCGGTGGCCGTCTTCTCCTCCATCATTTCCAACACGGTGACGACGGCGGCCTTCCTGCCGGTGGCCATTGGCGCCGCCCAGCGCGCCAAGGTGCCCAAGAGCAAGGTGCTGCTGCCGCTGGCCTACGCCTCCATGCTGGGCGGCATGGTGTTCCTCTACGGCACCTCCACCAACCTGGTGATGTCCGCCGCGATGAAGCGGCAGGGCATGCCGGGCATCGGCGTGACGGAGCTGGCGCCGGTGGGGTTGCCGCTGGCCATCATCGGCATCCTCGGGGTGGTGCTGCTGGCGCCGTGGCTGCTGCCCGCGCGCGAGGGGCACGGCGCCATGGAGGACTGGACGCTGCGCGACTACCTCACGGAGGCGGTGCTGCCGCCGGACTCGCGCTACGTGGGCAAGGAGCTGGGGGACATCTCCGAGGGGCTGGGGCTGCGCGTCATCGGCATCATCCGCGACGGCGAGGCCCTGTCCGCGGTGCCGGGTTACCGGCTGCGCGGCGACGAGCGGCTGCTCATCGAGGGCAACCGCGAGACGATTCTGCGGGTGAAGGACCTGCGCGGCATCGAAATCCGCCCGGACGTGCGGCTGTCCGATGAGGAGCTGCGCGTGAAGGACACCCTCCTCATCGAGGCCAGCGTGCCGCCCGGCAGTCCGCTGGTGGGGCGCAGCCTGAAGGAGACGCTCTTCGTGGAGCGCTACGGCATGGTGGCGCTGGCCCTGCACCGCAAGCCCGCCATCCAGCGCGTCACCAAGCTCCAGCTCCTGGGCCGCACCTTCGGGGAGCGCTCGCTGTCCATGCTGCCGCTGTCGGTGGGAGACGTGCTGTTGCTGCGCGGCGCGCGAGACAGGGTGGACGAGCTGGCGCGCGGCGGCAACCTGACGGTGCTCAGCGGCCACGAGTACCAGCCCCCGCGCTACGGCAAGGCGCTGCTGGCGGTGGTGCTGTTCCTGGGCGCGCTGGCGGCGGGCTCGCTGGGCGTGGTGCCGCTGTCGGTGGCGGGCCTCACCGGCATGTTGCTGATGATTGCCACCGGCTGCGTGGACCCGCGCACCGCGTTCCGCGTGGACTGGCGCGTGGTGCTGCTCATCGGCTCCATGATGGCGCTGGGCCTGGCCATGGAGGTGAGCGGCGCGGGCGCGTTCGTGGGAGACCGGGTGGCGGCGCTGGGCGCGTATGGCGGCCCGCGCACGGTGATGGTGCTGCTGATGGTGCTGACCATCGTCCTGTCGGCGCCCATGAGCAACCAGGCCGCGGCGCTGGTGGTGCTGCCGGTGGCCATCAACGCCGCGCAGCAGCTCGGCGTGGACGCGCGGCCCTTCGCCATGGCGGTGACGCTGGCGGCCAGTTGTTCGTTCATCACCCCGCTGGAGCCCAGTTGCGTGCTCGTGTACGGCCCGGGGCACTACCGCTTCACGGACTTCTTCCGGCTGGGCACGCCGCTCACCGCGGGGCTGGTCCTCCTGCTCACGGTGGCCGTGCCCTGGGCGTGGCCGCTGGAGAAGGGCGCCTCGCCGACGCCAGCGGCGCCTCGTCCGGCCGTGGGCCTGCGGGCGCCCCCGGGGCCGTGACGGCTCAGTGGATGGCGGCGCGCAGGCCCACGTCGGTGATGACCTGGGCCTCGCGCTCCAGCATCCACTCCAGCCGCGCCTTCACGCTGGCCTCGTCGCCCTCCGCCGCGGTGACGGCCAGCCGGTAGAACAGCGACTGGTGGCCGTCCTCGGACTGGGCCAGCTCGCCGTAGAAGCGCGCCAGGGCCGGGTCGGTGAGGCCTTCGGCCAGCAGGGACAGGCGCTCGCAGGAGCGGGCTTCGATGACGGCGGCCACCAGCAGCCGGTCCATGCGGCGCTCGGCGGCGGGCGTGCGAATCAGCTTCTGCAGGCCCTGGGCGTAGGGGTCCCCCGCGTCCTTCGTCAGCGTGAGGCCGCGCGCCGCCATCAGGTCCAGCACGCGGGCCAGGTGGGCGCTCTCCTCGCGCGCCAGCCGCGCCATCTGCGAGGGCAGGCCCGGCAGGTCCGGGTAGGCCTGGAGCATGGAGAGGGCGTTGGCCGCGGCCTTCTTCTCGCAGTGGGCATGGTCCACCAGCACCTCGTCGAACCGCTCGAGCGCCAGGGGCAGCCAGCGCGCGTCGGTGGCGGCGTGGAGGATGACGGGGCCCTCTCCAGAGAGGGGACGGCGGGAAGGCGTGGGACGGCTCATGCGGGCGCGGACTGTACGCGGCCGGTGGCTACTCCACCAGGACGAGCCGCCACGTCCGTCCGGCCAGGTAGCCGACCTTGCGGGCGATGCGGGCGGTGCTCTCGTCCCGCTCGTCGATGCGCAGGGTCAGCCGCGGCAGCGAGGACAGCAGGTGGCGGGAAATCTGGCCCAGGCACAGCAGGGCGTGGCCCTTCTTTCGCTCGGAGGGCAGCGTGTAGAGGCCCTCCAGCTCCGCGCCGTACTGGGAGCGGCTGCCGATATCCACCTTGAACACCAGCGCGCCGTTCTCCTCCAGCACGTAGGTGCGGCGCTGGCGCATGCGCTGGATGACGCGGGCCTCGTAGCCGCGCGGGTCTTCGGCCAGCGGGTCTCGCTCGTGGACCTCGCGCACGTAGCCCTGTGCCAGCGGCAGCAGCCGGGGCAAGTCTTCTTCCTTCGCCAGCCGCAAGAGCGGGTTGGTGAAGGGGCCCAGGTCGTCCGCGGACACGCTGAACAGCCGCTGCGTGCGCGACAGGCGCGGCTTGCCCGGCGCCAGGCTGCGCAGCAGCGCGTCCACCGACGACTTGTCTCCCACCGTGGAGCGCAGCTTCAGGCGCGAGGCCAGCGCGTCCGCGATGACGCTGGTGGCGCCCGAGTCGCTCGCGCTGGGCACCACGAGTCCGCCGTCGCCGCCCACGAACACGGCGGCGGTGAGGACCTGGCTGTCGAAGCGTCCGTAGAAGGCGAAGGGCACCCTGCCACGGGGGGCGATGCCGAACTCCTCCAGCAACCCCAGCAGGTAGAGGTTGTGGACCGGGTCCTTCGACAGCAGCCCCCGAAGGGCTTCCGCGTCATGGGAACCAAGCTGTTCGACGGTCACGGGCATGAAGGGTCGGGGGCTCCGGCACCTTACGCAAAACCCGGCCCTACCGGCCAGTCTCCCCGGGGACGCGGAACTCGAAGGGGTAGACGACCGTCGCCTTTCCTCCGCCGAAGGGCGCCGGGAAGCGGACGTCCAGCAGCGAGTCCAGCGCGCACGCCTGCACGAAGGGGTCCGGAATGGTGCTGGACACCAGCTCGCCCGCGTTCATCACCCCGCCCTCGTCGCCCGTCTCCACGGTGAAGCGCAGTTTCACTGTCTGCGGGCCCCGGTTGCGTTGTGCCGCGTCCTCGAAACATTGCTGCACGAGCGGAGTCACCGCCTGGATGGCGGCGCGGATGTCGTCGGCGTGGATGCGGCCGGTGGTGGCTTCGACCACGGGCTCCACCTCCACCACGCGCCGCGGGTCCCCCGAGGCCGCGGGCGGCGCGGGCACCTCGCTCCGCGCGGACGGGAAACCGGGAGGTGGCAGCACCGGCGGTGGTGTGGCGCTGGGCGGGGACAGGCCGGGCGTGGGGGCGATG
>NZ_JAAIYB010000629.1 GCF_010894475.1 Myxococcus vastator | reverse complement strand
CTGCTCCACCAGGTGCTCGTGGACCAGTCGTTCAATCTTCGATTCCAGCGTCGCAGGGGTTTTCGTGTGCATCCGCCACGGGTTGCACACCGCGACGACGGCCTCAACACTACCCCTGAACGGTTACGGTGGAGGGGCGCAAGGATGGCCGGGGCCATCGTGCCTGGTTGTGGGTGGTCGCCACGGCCTTGGTGGTGGTGTTCCACATCGCGCGGAGTCGTGGCGGCAAGGTAGCCCAAGCCCTGCTGAGGGCGGGCTTCCTGGGCTTCCTCACCACGGACAGGTGGAGCGGGTATGACTGGTACGACAAGGGGCTGCGTCAACTCTGCTGGAGCCACATAACGCGCGACTTCCAAGGCTTCATCGACCGAGGCGGCGAGGGCGGCCGTCTGGGCACGCGGTTGATGCGCGAGCGCCACCGCTTCTTCAAGTGGTGGCACCGGGTGCGCGACGGAACTCTGGCGCGAGAGGATTTCGAGCAGCGGATGAAGAAGGTACGACGCACGGTGGGCCGACTGCTGCGACAGGCCGAGGTGCGCGCGGAGAAGAAGACGTCGGGCATGGCACGTGAAATCCTCAAGTTGGAGGAGTGTCGCTGGACGTTTGTTGACGTGCCCGGCATCGAGCCGACGAACAACTTCGGCGAGCAGTGCATCCGCCACGCCGTCATGTACCGCAAGACGTCATTCGGGACGCAAGGCCCCGAGGGCAGCTGCTTCGTCGAGCGCATCTTCACCGCAGTCACCACGCTCAAGTTGCAAGAGCGGGTCGTACTGGACTTCCTCACGGACACGCTGCGCACGCACCGTCGGAGCCTGCCGCCTCCCTCGCTGCTTCCCCTTGCGGAGGCCCCTCAGCCCGCGCACGCAGCATGAGTCGGTGAACGGTTACGTTGGGTGTTCATGTAAATGAACAGTGGTGGCGGACATGGGTGTCCTGTCAGGTTTGACAATTTCGTTGCCAGTGTTTGTCTGGGGATGAGGCAACTTCACTTCATCACGGCCGAGAATCGTGAATATCCCCCCGCCCGACGCCGCATCGGGTGACGAAAGGTTTTGGCCTTGAAGACCCATTCCGTTCGCAGTGGCGACACGCTGAGCTCGCTGGCGCGCAAGTACAACACGTCCGTCTCCGCGCTGGCCCAGGCCAACAACATCGCTGACCCGAACAAGATTCGTGCGGGCCAGAAGCTGTCCATTCCGGACACGTTCGAGAGCGCGCCCACGCGGGGTGGTGGCACCACGGGTTCCGGCACGGCCACTCCGGCGAGTGGTGACAACTTCACCCCCGCGGCGACGACGACGCGCGCCGCCAACGGTCAGGTCCGCGACGACGACGGCCGGCAGTTCCCCACGTCCCGTGACGGCACGCCGCTCTACAAGCAGGGCGACGCGCAGTGGGGCTCGCGCCGGCTGGGCACCAGCTCGAGCCTGTCCGCGGCGGGTTGCGCCATGACGGCCACCGCCATGGCGGTGAGCAAGATCACCGGGAAGACCATCAACCCCGGGGAGATGGACGCGCACCTGGACCGCAACAACGGCTACTCGGGCAACGCGCTCAAGTGGGGCTCGGCGGCGGCCATGGGCGGCCTGGGCGCCGCGAAGCAGGCGTGGAACCTGAACACCATCAACAAGCAGATCGACGCGGGCCGGCCGGTGGTCGTGGGCGTGGACTACAAGTCGGGCAGCGGCGGTGGCGCGAACGGCACCGACCACTGGATCACCATCACCGGCCGTGGCACGCAGAACGGCAAGCCCGTCTACTACGCGAACGACCCGGCCACGGGGAAGGAGATCACCCTCAACGTCCAGGGCAGCCGCCTGTCGGGCGGCCCCCAGGGCTACAAGACGACGGGTGAGCTGGTGACCTTCTCGGGTGGCAACCCGCGTCCGGGCAACACGAACGGCGGTGGTGGCACGGGCGGCGTGGGCTCCCAGCCGCCGCCGACCTCGGGCGGCTCCGTGAAGGGCATGAAGCTGCCCGCGGGTGACCTGGAGAAGGGCGCGAGCGGCCCCGCAGTGAAGCAGCTCCAGCAGGCGCTGGTGAAGGGCGGCTATATGACGCAGGCCGAGATGAACACGGGCCCGGGCGTCTTTGGTCCGCGCACGGAGTCGGCGCTCAAGGAGTTCCAGGCCGCCAACAACGTGAAGAACACGGGCTACTACGGGCCGCTGACGCGCGCGGCGTTCTCGAAGCTGGGCGCCACCGTGGCCAGCGGCGCCGGCGCCACCAGCGGCACGGGCGGTACGCAGGGCACGGGCAACGCGGGCCCCGCGAAGGGCAACAACGACCTGAGCGGCTTCTCATCGAACAAGTACGACAACCTCATCAACGAGATGTCGCAGAAGTACAACGTGCCCGCGCGCCTCATCAAGGCGGTCATCCAGCAGGAGTCCACCTTCAACCCGAACGCGCAGTCGGGCGCGGGCGCGGTGGGCCTGATGCAGCTCATGCCGGCCACCGCGCGCGAGCTGGGTGTCACCAACCGCACGGACCCGCGCCAGAGCATCGAGGGCGGCACCAAGTACCTGTCTCAGCAGCTCAAGCGCTTCAACGGTGACGTGCGGTTGGCGCTCGCCGCCTACAACGCGGGCGCGGGCAACGTGAACAAGTACGGCGGCGTTCCTCCGTTCAAGGAGACGCAGGACTACGTGCGGAAGATCACCGGCTGGTACAACGGCACGGGCCCCGCGTAGCTCACCGCGCCGCGACTTCGGCCCGGTTCCCTTCGTGGGCGCCGGGCCGTCGTCTTTCCGGCGCTCAGGGCGTGGGCCAGAAGGCGGGCGCGTAGACGTCCGGCACGGACACCACGCGCTGCTGCGTCTTCGGGTCCCAGACGGTGGCCGCCGCATAGCCGCCGTAGGACGTGACGAGCAGGAGCCCCTGGTCGAACTGGAAGCCCAGGTACGCGTCCGGCTCCGTGAGGGCCTGCAAGGACAGGCGCTGGTCTCCACGGCCCCAGAGCAGGGGCTGGCCGAGCACGCGCATGGGGCCCTCCTGGCGTGCCCGGTAGTAGAGCGTTCCGCCGGGGCCGGGCAGCTCCATCCACCAGCCCGCTCCCGGCGCTTGGGCATTCAATTCCTTCGCCAGGGCCGGCGCGCTCTTGCTGCCAGGAAGCCGGGTGGGCGGTGAGGCCGTCCACGTCGGCGTGAGGGTCGCCTCCGCTTCGAGCAGGCCGTGCTCGGAAGGTGTGTCCTCCTGGATGCGGGCCGCCTTGATTTCGATGCGCTTCCAGCCGCCGTCCTCCAGGCGATAGGTCATGGCCAGCCCCGGCTCGCCCTTGCCCTTCGGCACGGGGAAGCTCTCGCCATCAAAGGTGATGGGGCCCTTTGACTCGGAGGCCAGGACGACGAGCGCCACCGGCCGGCCCTGCGCGTCGAAGCCGACGCGCGACACATAGGGCTCGTTGGGGTTTCCGGCGCTGTCTCCTCCGGGCAGGGACTTCAGGTCCAGCGGCTGCCCGGACTTCGCGGCGACGTCCACGCGCCAGGCGCGAGGGACTTCCCCTTCGCCCGAGGGCCACGTGAAGAGGAGGCCCTGCTTCCCATCTGGACTCCAGGACACCGAGGACCTGTCGCAATAGGCGTCGAAGCGGAAGACGCGGGTGGCCGTGCCCTTCAAGGGCTGGCGCATCCATTCGCAGTGTTCGGCGTCCTCGGTGGGTTTGAGGTAGCCGAGCTCCGTCTGGGCCTCGGCGGGGGGAGGAG
>NZ_JAAIYB010000628.1 GCF_010894475.1 Myxococcus vastator | reverse complement strand
CCCCACCACCTCCCGACGCCGGCGTCCCCAGGTCCGCGAAGGGGTCCACGGGCGGCGCGGACGCGGGAGCCGGCGACGGCATCGCCCCGAAGTCGCCGAACAGGTCCGAGCCGGACGCGCGCTCGCCCTGGGCCGACTTGGGCGCCGGAGCCGCGCCAGGTGCCGGCGCGGCGGGCGGCGGCGCACCGAAGTCGCCAAAGAGGTCGTCCGCGGGACTCGACGCGGGCGCCGCGCCGGAGACAGGCGTCAGTGTGACGGGCGACGCGGGCTGCGACGCCGGAGCCGGCGCGCCAGCAGCGGGCACAGCCGAGGGATCGCGCCGGACCAACTGAAGGTTCCGGCAGCGAGGACACTGCGCGCGAACGCCCTTGGCGGTGATGAGCTTGTCATCAATCGCGTAGGCGGCCGCGCATTTCTGACAGACGATGCGCATGGCTCAGTGCCGGAAGTGTCGCACTCCCGTCAGCACCATGGCCATCCCATGTTCATCCGCGGCGGCAATCAACTCCGCGTCACGGACCGAACCGCCGGGTTGTACGACACAGGTGGCCCCCGCCCGGGCGGCCTCGTCCAGGCCGTCCCGGAACGGGAAGAAGGCGTCCGAGGCCACCGCGCTCCCCCGGAGGGCCGCTCCGCCGCGCTGCATCGCGATGCGGACCGAGTCCACCCGGTTCGTCTGCCCCCCGCCCTGCGCCAGCAGCTGCTCACCCGAGGCGAAGACGATGGCGTTGCTCTTGACGTGTTTGCACACCTTCCAGGCAAAGAGCAGGGCCCGCTCCTCCTCCGGCGTGGGGGCCCGCTTGGAGACCACCTTCCACGACAGCGGCGGCTCCACCGAGTCCCGGTCCATCAGCAGCATGCCGCCGGACACACTGCGAGCGTCCAGCTGGGCACGTGGCCGGGCCTGGGGACTGGCGAGCGCGGGGCCCGCCTCCAGGAGCCGCAGGTTCTTCTTCGCCGCCAGCACCTGCAGCGCCTCCGGCGAGTAGGACGGCGCGATGACCGCCTCCAGGAACGTCTCCGCCATGGCCTGGGCCGTGGCCGCGTCCACCTCGCGGTTGAGCGCGACGATGCCTCCGAAGGCGGAGACCTCGTCCACCGCGCGGGCGGTGCGGTAGGCCTTCACCAGGGCGTCATCCACCGCCACCCCGCACGGCGTGTTGTGCTTGATGATGACGGCCGCGGGGGCCTCCGGGAACTCCAGCAGCAGGCCCAGCGCCGCGTCCAGGTCCAGGATGTTGTTGTAAGAAAGCTCCTTGCCCTGCAGCACCTTGGCGAAGGCGACCGTCGGCTCCTGGGGCGTGGCGTGCTCGCGGTAGAAGGCGCCACGCTGGTGCGGGTTCTCCCCGTAGCGCAGGTCCTGCGACTTCTGGAACGCCAGCGACAGCTCCCCCGGGAACGGCTCGCCCGCCTGCGCGGACAGCCACGCGGAGATGGAGGCGTCGTAGGCCGCCGTGTGCGCGAAGGCCTTGCGCATCAGCCGGCGCCGCGTGTCCTCGCTCACCGTCTGCTGCTGCTCCAGCTCCGCCAGCACCGCGGGATAGTCGTCCGGGTCCACCACCACCGAGACGTGCCGGAAGTTCTTCGCGGAGGCGCGCACCATCGCGGGCCCGCCGATATCAATCTGCTCGATGACCTCCGGCTCCGCGGCGCCCGAGGCCACCGTCTGCCGGAACGGATACAGGTTCACCGCGACCAGGGAGATGGGCTCGATGCCGTGCGCCTTCATCTCCTCCCGGTCGGCCTCCAGCTCCAGCCGTCCCAGGATGCCGCCGTGGATGCGGGGGTGGAGCGTCTTCACGCGGCCACCCAGAATCTCGGGGCTCTGTGTGTGCTCGGACACCTTGGTGACGGGCACCCCCGCGCCCTTGAGCGCCTCCAGCGTGCCCCCGGTGGACAACAACCGGAAGCCCAGGCGGACGAGCCCCTGGGCGAAGGAAACCAGACCTCGCTTGTCGGAAACGCTCAGGAGAGCCAGCACGTGTGGGCCTCGGTGTGCGGGAAGCGGCGGTAGTAGCAACCACCCCCTGGGGTGTCAACGCAACACGTCGGCCCTCCGTTTGCGGGTGGAAACCACCCGCGGACCTCAGGGCTTGCGAGCCGAAACCGGAGGCTCGGCTTCGGTGGCCTCGCGCAGCTTCATCAGCCCGCGCGTCTCCACCTGGCGGATGCGCTCACGGGTGAGGTTCATGATCTCCCCCACCTCCTCGAGCGTGATGCCGCCCTTCTCCGCCACGTCCAGGGCGCAGGTGTGCTCCAGCTCCCAGATCTCCTTGTCCGGGAAGTTGAGCTTGATGGACCCCGTCTCCGGATTCACGTCCAGATAGAGGTTGTGCTTGCAGGAGACGAAGTTGCACGGCCGGGGACCGTTGATGCAGTCCGCGCGCGTGCGCGGCCGTGTGTCGTCCATCTGCTTCAGCAGGTCGGCCTCTTCGGGGTCCACCTGACCCGTGAGACGCCGCCTCCGCAGGTCGCGCGCCATCTCCTTGCGCGACATGGTCTTGGAACGGCGGCGCTCCTGCGCCTGGTCCGATTCCTGGTCCCCCCCCTCCTCCTGTAGCTGCTTCACTTCCGACATGTCCCCTCCACGTGAGGCCAGTCTACCCGGTTCCCGGGTATTCTATTGCGAACGGATGGTTTCGTCTGCGCGTGCGGTCACGGCACTACCCAGCCGGGCGACATCCCGGACCAGATCCTGCGCTCTTTGCCGCAAGGTTGCTAGCTGCGCCTCGAGCGTACGCCGATGCTCCCCCCCAAAGGCACGGTCCCCCAGCTCCTCCTGGAACCCGTTCAGGAGGCCCGCCAGGTCCCGCTCCAACTGGTCGATGTAGTTGCTGTGGAAGACATAGGACCGCTTGATGTCCTCCAGGGTGTGCCCCTCCGCCATCATCCTCTTGATGACGTTGATGCGGCGCACCGCCTCCACCGGGTAGAGCCCGACGCTCCCCTGGTGCTTCCCCTTCCGGCCCACCCGGCGGCTCCTGGGTAGCAAGCCCGCCTGCACGTACTTCCGGAACGTCGCCTCCGAGAGGCGCACGCCCCGTGGCCGGAAGATTTCCAGGATGGCGCTCGCGGGCAGACCGCTCGCGTTCTCGCGCTCGATCCGAGCAATCTCCTCAGGAGCCAGCAGGTCCATGGATTCCATTGAATATAATCCACTGAGTGGAGGCCACTGAGTGCCAGAACGGACGGTTGGGTGTCAAGGCAGACCACCAGGCAGGCAGACGGCGACGGACGAATCGCGCGCCTTTGAACAGGCGGGACGGCAGGTGGGGCGAGGTAGGCGTGACAGCCCGAAGGCAGCTCGCCGGGTGCGCGGCGGCAGCGTTCAGGACTGGACGGTGAGGGTGCTCAAGCGGAAGCGAGCACGGGCGGGTGACTTCGGACCTGCGGTCCGGTTCCGGCGCGGCTGCCGGTGAGGCCGCCGCACCGGGAGCCGGCCTGGCTCAGCGACCCTTGGGGGCGCGGAACTCGCGGCTCACGGTGCCACCCGCGGTGACGGCGACGTCGTAGCGGCGCTCGCCGGACGGGTGCTGGAACACGAGCTTGTGGTTGCCGGCGGGCAACCGGTACGACGCCCGCCCCGTCACCTCGCCCATGCGCTTGCCGTTGATGAACACGGTGGCGTAGGGCGCGGCCTGGACCTGGAGCGTTCCGCTGGCCGGCGCCGCGCGCACGCGCTTCGTCTCCTGGGGCTCGGCGGTACCC
>NZ_JAAIYB010000627.1 GCF_010894475.1 Myxococcus vastator | reverse complement strand
GCGCAGAGAGCACGATGACGGCGGGACGGGGAGGGCGGCTGGCGCGGGGAGCGGGCGCGCCCTCCCAGGACTCGACGATAAGGTGCACGTTGACGCCGCCGGCGCCGAAGCTGCTGATGCCGGCGCGCAGGGGCTCGCCGGGCCGGGCGCGCCAGGGCGTGGACTCCCGCTGGACGTGGAAGGGCGTGCTGGCGAAGTCGATGTGCGGGTTGAGCTTGTCTCCGTGGATGAGGGTGGGCGCCAGGCGGCGGTGCTTCATCTGGAGCAGCACCTTGTGCAACTGGCTGATGCCCGCGGCGGACTCCAGGTGGCCGATGCTGGCCTTGACCGAGCCGACGGCGCAGAAGCCCCTGTCCCCCGTGTGCTGGCCGAAGGCGTCCGTCAGCCCGGTGACTTCGATGGGGTCGCCCAGGCTGGTCCCCGTGCCGTGCGCCTCCACGTAGCTGAGCGTGCGGGCGTCGACGTCCGCGCGCCGCAGGGCCTCGAGGATGACCTCTGCCTGGGCCACGGGGTTGGGCACGGTGTAGCCGTGGGTCTTCCCGTCGTGGTTGTTCGCGCTGCCCTTGATGACGCCGTGGATGACGTCGCCGTCACGGAGTGCCAGCGCCAGGGGCTTGAGCAGCACGGCGCCCACGCCCTCGCCCGGGACGTACCCGTCGCCCCCCTCGGCGAAGCTGCGGCAGCGGCCGTCGCTGGACGCGAAGCGGTTGGCGCAGAGCATCACGTACTTGCTGGGGTGCAGCGACAGGTTCACGCCCCCGGCGATGGCCGCCTCGCAGGCGCCGGAGCGCAGGCTCTCGCAGGCGAGGTGGACCGCGTTGAGCGATGACGAGCAGGCCGTGTCCACCGTGAGGCTGGGGCCGCTCAGGTTGAGCGCGTAGGAGACCCGGTTGGCGATGGAGAACGTCTGCGTGTTGAGCGGGATGCGGTGGCCGCGCGCCCACTCCTGGGCGCCCAGCAGGGCGTACTCGTTGTAGGTGACGCCCACGAACACGCCCACGGGGGCGCGCGGGGTGCCCGCGCCGGGCCTCGCCAGCCCCGTCCGCGTGTAGCCCGCGTCCTCCAGGCAGGCCCAGGCTGTCTCCAGGAAGAGGCGCTCCTGCGGGTCCATGTAGCGAGCGACCAGCGGGGAAATCTGGAAGAAGGCCGCGTCGAACCGGTCCACGCCTTCCAGGAAGCCGCCCCACCGGGCGTAGATGGAGCCGGGCTGACGGCGAGAGGCGTCGAACAGCGGCCGGTAGTCCCATCGCTCCGGCGGAATCTCCTCGATGCAGTCGCGGCCCGCCTCCAGGTTGCGCCAGAAGCGCTCCAGGTTCTCCGCCTGGGGATAGCGTCCGCTCATGCCGATGACAGCGATGTCCATCGTCGCGGGACTGGCCGCGGGTTGCGGCCGGAGCACCTCGCGCCGTGGCGTGGAGGCCGTCACCCGCGGCGCGGCGGGCGGCGTGTCCCGCGTGGCCACGAGTCGCTGGACGCCGTCCGCGTGTTGCTCGCACAGGTAGGACGCCAGCTCCGCGAGGTTCCTGTACTTGTAGAACAGCGTGATGGGGAGCTTGCCGAACGTGAGCTCCAGCTTCTGGTGGACCTCGGAGATGAGGATGGAGTTCATCCCGTAGCTCTCGAAGTCGGCCGTGGGCTGGAGGTGCTCCGCGTCCAGCCCGGCCGTGGTCGCCAGCGCCTGGGTGAGGACGTGGAGCGCCGCGTCCTGGAGCGCCGCGCCCGCCAACGGACCGGGGACGTATGCCGGTGCCGCCTCGATGACCTGGGCGGGCTCCGATGCCGCGCGCTCCACGTAGAGCCGGTCGGCGGGAGCGGGCAGCAGCCAGTGTCGGGAGCCGGTGAAGGGATGGCCGGGCAGGGACACGCGGCGGCGCGGGCGAGGGAAGAGCCGCGACAGGTCGTCGAGCGCCCCACCCACCCAGAGGCGGGCGAGCCGCTCCAGCTCGCCGCCCGACATCAGGGCATCGAGGAAGGTGGCCCCGGCCGTGCCTCCGAGCAGCAGGTCATTCCATCGCGTGGCCTCCGCGCGGCCGACGTGGACCTGCGTGGTGTCGCCACGCTCCAGCCAGGCGTCGAGCCGCGCGGTGAGCTCATCGAGGCTGTGCGCCACGATGGCCAGTCGCTCGTCCAGGACCTCGCGCCCCACCGCGAGGGTATAGGCCACGTCCTCCAGGCGCGGGGGCTCCGGGCGGCGCAGGGCGGCGCGCAAGCGGCTGGCGGCGGCGCGCAGCGTGGCGGGCTCCCGTGCGGACAGCACCACCAGCTGCGGGCCCGTGACGGCTTCGGGTGAGGACGCCGCAGTCCGGTACTCTTCCAGGACGACGTGCGCGTTGGTTCCACCGAAGCCGAAGGAGCTCACGCCAGCGCGGCGTGAAGCCTCTTCGCCCCCGGGCGCGGGCCAGGGGCGGGTGTCCGCGTTGACGTAGAAGGGGCCGCCCTCCAGCCGGAGCTCGGGGTTGGGCGTCTGGAAGTGGAGGCTCGCGGGCAGGGTGCGGTGCCGCAGCGCCAGCACCACCTTGAGGACCCCCGCGATGCCCGCGGCGGTCTCCAAGTGCCCGATGTTCGTCTTGACCGAGCCGAGCGCGCAGTGCGGCTGGGCGGAGGGCGGACGGTCCCAGCGCTGATAGAGCCGCTCGAAGGCGATGCGCAGGCCATTGACCTCGATGGGGTCACCCAGGCGCGTGCCCGTGCCGTGCGCTTCGATGTAGCCGACCGTGGCGGGGTCGACCTGGGCATCCTCGTAGGCCGCCACCAGCAGCTCCGCCTGGGCGGTGGGGTTGGGGGCCGTCAGCGCCTGCGCCCGGCCACCGTGGTTGATGGCCGTGCCCCGGATGACGGCGTGGATGGTGTCCCCGTCCGCCTCCGCGCGCGACAGGGGCTTGAGCAGGAGCGCGCCGAGCCCTTCACCCCGGACGTAGCCGTTGGCGCGGGCGTCGAATGTCTTGCAGCGGCCGTCCTCTGCCAGCATGCCCGCGCGGCTGAACGCGAAGTAGAGGTGCGGGCTGAGCAGGAGGTTGACGCCACCGACGAGCGCCAGCTCGCTCTGGCCCGAGCGCAGCGACTGCACGGCGTGGTGGATGGCGACCAGGGAGCTGGAGCAGGCGGTCTCCACCGGGAGGCTGGGGCCGTGCAGGTCGAGCAGGAAGGAGAGCCGGTTGGGAAGGACGGAGTGGGCCTTCCCCGTGGCGGTGTGCGCGTCCGCCGCGACGCCGAAGTCCCGGAGCAGGTCGTGGTAGTCCGTCGTGCCGATGCCCACGAACACGCCCGTCTTCGTCCCCGCGAGCGAGCTGGGCCGGTAGCCCGCGTCCTCCAGGGTGTTCCATGCGAGCTGGAGGAAGAGGCGGTGCTGGGGGTCCATCAGCGCCGCTTCGCGGGGGGTGATGCGGAAGAAGGCGGCGTCGAAGTGCTCCACCTCGTCGATGAAGCTCCCCCACTTGATGTGGGTCCGATGCGGCTCGCTCAGGGGATTGCCTTCAAGGGCGCGCCAGTCCCAGCGCGTCGGCGGAACCTCCTCGATGAGGTCGGTGCCCTGCTCGAGGTGCCGCCAGAAGGTGTCGAGGTCGGGCGAGCGCGCGAAGCTGCCACCCATGCCGATGATGGCGATGGGCTCTGTCCCAGCGCGCGCGGCGCGTGGCGCGGGCGAAGCAGGTGCGGGCCGCTCCGGCATGGGGGCGCGTGGCGCCGGAGCGGGCTCGGGGGGACGGGCCTCCGG
>NZ_JAAIYB010000626.1 GCF_010894475.1 Myxococcus vastator | reverse complement strand
CCCCTGGAGAAGCCGCCCCCCGCGCTGGAGTGCTTCTACGTGGGCGCGGTGTTGAAAGAGCCACGGTTGATGGCGCGGGACACCTTCCGCGTGTGTGACGAGCTGTCCCACATGGGCCTGCGCATGGCGCTGGCGCATGCGACGTCGGGACACGGCGCCAACGACGCGCTCTTTGAATCCTCGGAAGCCGTGAAGCGCGGCATTGAGAGCGCGCTGCGGCAGCTCCCCTCGGAGCCCGTCCCCCTGGAGGCGGCGTTCCTCTCCATCTGCAGGGAAATCATGGTGCGGCGCATCGACGAGCGGCTCGTTTATATAAAGCGGGCGACGGAGCAGACGCCGGGGGCGTTCGACCTGACAGAGGAGACGCGCCAGCTCCTGGCAGAGCGCGTGGAACTGTTGGCGCTCAAGAAGCGTGTCCTGGAGGAGCTCAAGCCTGCCTCCTCGGGAACAAAGGCGCCCATGCAACCGGTTTGAGTTCGCGTTTGTAAGAAACCCTGACTTTGCGGTAGATCGGCCGGCTCGCCCAGGCCTCAAGCCCCTGAATTTGCTCAAGGAGAAGTACCCGAATGCCGACGCAGAAGCCCTCGAAGGCGTCCGTGAAGCCCACCAAGAAGAAGGTGGATCCGGTGATCCGCAAGAAGAAGGCTCCGGACGGTGCCGCGGCGAAGGGGGCCAAGACGGGCGCCGAGGAGAAGGAAGAACTCGCCGCGAGGGACGTCGTCGCCGAGGCGACGGAGAAGCTCAAGAAGAAGAAGAAGGGCGTGGCCCCGGCCATGGGCGATGACGTGGACCCGGAGGAGGCCGCGGAAGAGGCCGCCGCCGCCGTCCAGGTGGACCCCGACGCCGTCGAGGACGACATCGAGGAGGATCCGGTCGCCGAGCGCAAGGAGGTCAAGGACCTGCTCGCCGCGGGCCGTGAGAAGGGCTTCCTCACGTACGACGAGGTCAATGACGCGCTCCCCGCCGACATCGTGTCGTCCGATCAGATCGACGACGTGATGAGCATGTTCGGCGACAACGACATCGAGATTGTCGACGCGCAGAAGGCCGCTCAGAACAACGAAATCAAGCCCACCGTCACCGTCGAGGAAGAGAAGGAAGACGCCGACGAGGACGAGAAGGACGAGGACGACGAGCCGGGCGGCAAGTCGAACGACCCGGTGCGCCTGTACCTGCGCAAGATGGGCAGCGTCAGCCTGCTCACCCGCGAGGGCGAGGTCGAAATCGCCAAGCGCATCGAGGAGGGCGAGAAGGAAGTCCTCCGCGCGCTGCTGGCGTGCAAGGTGGCCGTCGAGGAGATCCTCGACATCGGCAACAAGCTGAAGACGGCCAAGCTGCGCGTGCGCGACGTCATCAAGGACGCGCCGGAAGAGGCCCAGGCCGAGGGTGCCGACGAGGCGCCCGAGGAGATCGGCGAGGGTGACGCTCCCGCGCAGCTGGCGCAGAGCGAGCTGAACAAGATCGAGCAGATCTGCAAGCAGATCGAGCGCTTCCGCAAGTTCGCCCAGGATTGCGACGTCTTGGAGGAGGAGCTGTCCTCCAAGAAGAAGCTGACCGAGGTGCGCAAGAAGGAAGTGAAGCAGGAGATGAAGGACCTCCGGACCAAGATGATGGAGGTCCTGGAGGAGATGCGGCTCAACAAGAAGCAGGTGGACCGCATCGTCATCAACCTCAAGGCCCTCATCGAGCGCGTCGACAAGGCCGAGGACGAGCTGCGTGATTTGGAGCGCCGCTACGACTGCTCCATGAAGGAGCTGCGCCCGCAGCTGAAGGAGTCGCGGGAGAACCCCAACATCGGCAAGAAGCTGCAGAAGCAGCTCAACCTCACGCCGGAGCAGTTGGAGGTCCTGGACCGCGACGTGCGCACGGCGGTGCGGAAGATCAAGAAGGTGGAGGAGGAGGCCAACCTCCCCGTCGAGTCGCTGCGCCGCAACTACGACGCCATCCGCCTGGGTGAGCGCCGCGCCGAGCGCGCCAAGAGCGAGCTGGTGGAGGCCAACCTGCGCCTCGTGGTGTCCATCGCGAAGAAGTACACGAACCGCGGCCTGCAGTTCCTGGACCTCATCCAGGAGGGCAACATCGGCCTGATGAAGGCCGTGGACAAGTTCGAGTACAAGCGCGGCTACAAGTTCTCGACCTACGCCACCTGGTGGATTCGGCAGGCCATCACCCGCGCCATCGCGGACCAGGCCCGCACCATCCGCATCCCGGTGCACATGATTGAGACCATCAACAAGCTCATCCGCACCAGCCGCTACCTGGTGCAGGAGATTGGCCGCGAGCCGACGCCGGAGGAGATCGCGGAGAAGATGGAGCTGCCGCTCGACAAGGTCCGCAAGGTCCTGAAGATCGCCAAGGAGCCCATCTCCCTGGAGACGCCGATTGGCGAGGAAGAGGACAGCCACCTGGGCGACTTCATCGAGGACAAGAGCCTCGTGTCGCCGGCGGACGCGGTCATCAACATGAACCTGGCGGAGCAGACCCGGAAGGTGCTCGCCACGCTGACGCCGCGTGAGGAGAAGGTGCTCCGCATGCGCTTCGGCATCGGCGAGAAGTCCGACCACACGTTGGAAGAGGTGGGCCAGGACTTCGAGGTGACGCGCGAGCGCATCCGTCAGATTGAGGCCAAGGCGCTGCGCAAGCTGCGCCACCCGAGCCGCTCCAAGCGCCTGCGCTCCTTCGTGGAGAGCTGAGCCGGGCTTGAGCTGAGCTGGCATGTGGGCCCCCGCTCCATTCGTGGACCGGGGGCCTTCGTGTTTCTAGAGTCCGGGGCCGTGGCGCTCCGAGCGAAGACGAAGACGACGACACCCCTCCCCTTCTCCAAGGCGGTGTGGCAGGCGGTCCGGGCGATTCCGCGCGGGCAGGTGCGCTCCTATGCCCAGGTGGCGCTCTATGCGGGCCGTCCTGGGGCCGCCAGGGGTGTGGGCCGGGAGATGGCCGCCCTGCCCCACCAGCCGGACGTGCCGCTGCCCTGGTGGCGAGTCACCCGCTCGGACGGGACGCTGGCGTCCCAGGTGGCCCAGGAGCAGGCACGGCGCCTCCGGGCCGAGGGCGTGGAGGTGACTCAGCGCGGGGACACCTTCCGCGTGAAGGTGTCACGAGAGGCGCCGGCGCCGCGTGTGGGAGCGAAACGGAAGCGCTGAGGGTGGGTGGAACGAGGCCCCTTGCCAGGACTGCGCGCCCGGCGATATGCAATCCGTCACGCGGTTGGTTGGCGCATGAGGGCCCTTAGCTCAGCGGTTAGAGCTGTCGGCTCATAACCGATTGGTCCCTGGTTCGAATCCAGGAGGGCCCACTTCCCTCAATGCCTTGCAGTGCCTCGAAAACCTATCCGAGGAGTGTCTGCGCATTGAGCGGCATCATCCAGGCCGAAGCACCAACGACGAACCATGCGGGCCGCATACGGGCAGAAAGCGAACTCTGCAAAGAGATCCTTGGTCTGATTCGACAACGTCGCACCACTCACTGAATCTAGAAAGGCGGAGTCATAGTAAACCCCATAATGGAATGAAACGCAGGACTCATCATAACGTCGATCCGGGTCTTCTCCAGGGCCAACCTTCGCGCAAACCCCTCAAAGACCTCTCGCCAAAATTTAGCATCCTCACTCCTAAAGAAATTCTCTCTGTCGCAATGAACAACGAGAGTCCCGAGAATTACATTGCTGTGAGACAGGACTGGATAAACAACCATCGACTTAATTCGCTCAGTCTGTCCCTTAT
>NZ_JAAIYB010000625.1 GCF_010894475.1 Myxococcus vastator | reverse complement strand
CGCCACGTCCAGTCCGAAGGGGGGCTCGGCGGCGGGAGGGGGCAGGCCCAGGCGGTAGTGCCGGCGGTTGAGCAGGGGCACCAGGCCGCCCGTCCAGCCATGCCAGGCGCCCTCGAAGGCGAGCACCGTCCGCCGTGCCTCATGGCCTGCCTTCACCGTCAGCCGCCGCCGGTCGAACCCGGACTCCAGCACCAGCCGCAGCGCGAGCTCCAGGCCCTCGGAGCCGGAGTTCCGGCCGCTCGCGTGGTAGTCGCTGCCCGGGAAGCGGTCCGCCCAGCGGCCACCCGGGCCGAACAGCTCCTCCAGCAGCAGGGTCCGCTCCAGCGAGCCCAGCTCATCGGTGACGTAGCCGCGCTCCAGGCCGTCCCGGAACGCCGGAGCGAGACAAGGATGGCCCGCGCCCAGACATGCGCTGGCGTAGCCGCCGCTCGCGTCCAGCACCTCCAGCACCCGGCCGGCGCTCTCGCCTTCCAGGGGAACCAGGTGCTGGACGAGCCCTCGCGCCTGGACGCAGGCGAAGGGCAGACGCCCGCCGCCATAGTGGTCCATCTGCAGGGCCTGGCCGGCGCGCAGCCGGTCCAGGTCCGCCGCCTCCAGGCTTCCTCCGGGCGCGGGCACCTTCACCACGCGCCTCCCTGGGCGGAGGTCTTCAGGCCCACGATGAGCGAGGCGATTTGATTCACCGTCCGGAAGTTGTCCGAGTTGAAGTCCTCGTCGGAGATGCGGACGTTGAACTCGTCCTCGCAGATGACGCGCAGCTCGAGGAAGCCCACCGAGTCCAGGCCGATGACGGACTGCAGCCCGTCGTCCACGCCAATCTGCTCCAGGGGGAGCTCCACGAACAGGTTGTTGATGAGGATCTTCTTGAGGCTCTCCGTCAGCTCTTCATGCATGGCTGGCATTCCTTTCCAAAGTGAGCACGAGCTTTCCGATGTTGCGGTTGGCTTCCATCTCCCCGAGCGCCGTCTCCACGTCCTCCAGCGGGTAGCGCGCGTGGATGACGGGGCGCAGCTCGCCCTGGGCGAGCACCTCCATCCATCGCTGGCGGAAGCGCGCGTTCACCTCGCGCTTCTCCTGCATGGGCCTCAGTCGCAGCGAGGAGCCCTTGAGCTGCAAGCGGCGCTGGACGATGCGCAGCAGGTCCACCTGCGCCGACATGCCGTCCAGCAGCCCCACCATCACGAGGCAGCCCTCGTGGCCCAGCACCGCCAGGTTGCGCTCCAGGTAGGCGCCACCGACGAAGTCCATCACCAGCGGCACGCCCTCGCCGCGCGTCAGTTGAAGCACCTCATGGACGAAGTCCTGCTCGCGGTAATCGAAGACCGCGTCGGCACCCAGCGCGCGCAGGGCGTCCACCTTCCTCCGTGAGCCCACCGTGCAGTAGGTGGTGGCGCCCACATGCCGGGCCATCTGCACCATGGTGGTGCCGATGCTGCTGGCGGCCGCGTGGATGAGGACCGCCTGGCCTGGCTTCAGGTCCCCGAGCGTGAAGAGCGTCTCGTTGGCGGTGAGGCAGGACTCCGCGGTGGCCGCCGCCTCCGCGAAGTCGTATCCAGCAGGGACGGGGAGGGCCATGCCCTGGTCCAGCAGGCAGTACTCGGCCAGCCCGCCGCCCTCCACCACACCGAAGACGGGCTGCCCTCGGGTGAAGCCCTTCACCGCCTCGCCCCAGGCTTCAACGGTGCCAGCCACCTCCACGCCGGGGATGGGTGATTGGCCCTCGGGGACGTGGTACTCGCCCTGACGCTGGAGCAGGTCCGCCCGGTTGAGCGCCGTGGCATGCACCTTCACCAGCAGCGCCTCCCGCGTGGGCACGGGCCTGGGGACTTCGCGCAGCTTCACCACCTCCGGTCCCCCGGAGCCTTCGAAGACGACGGCGCGCATGGCGTCAGTACCTCGCCCTTTCCTCGACGGCCCGCTCGCGGGTGGGCACCAGGAAGCTGCGCTCGAAGGAGAGGAAGGCCTCGCCCTTCGCCGTGAGGCCCACCGTCTCGCAGGTGATGATTCCCTCTCCAGGACGGCGGGTGGACAGGCGCCTGGCGAGGATGCGGCTCTCCGCGTAGAGCGTGTCGCCCGCGAAGACGGGGTGCGTGAGGCGGATCTTGTCCCAGCCCAGGTTGGCGGTGGCCCGGCCGCTGGTGCTGCGCACGCTCATTCCGCAGACGATGCTGAACGTCACCAGGCTGGAGATGAGCGGCCGGCCCCACACCGTCTGCTCGCAGTACGCCGCGTCCAGGTGCAGCGGCGACGGGTTCATGCTCAGCGTGTTCATCAGGACGTTGTCGGCCTCTGTCACCGTCCTGCCGGGACGGTGCTCGAACACGTCCCCCACGGTGAAGTCCTCGTAGTGGAAGCCCAGGACCTCCCGGTACCGCTGAGGTCCAAGTTGCTTGTAGCCAGTGATTCCGGTGCCCTCCATGGTGCGTGTCCTCGTGGTCCGAAGGTGGGGGCCGGTCAGAAGTGGGAGAGGATGTCTTTGACGTCGCCGCAGAAGGTGCGGACCTGCTGCTCCGTCATGTCCGCGCGCATCATCACGCGCACGCCCGCCTCGCCTCGGGCGACGACGGGGAAGAACACCGCCGAGCAGTAGTAGCCCCGCTGGTACAGCTCGGAGGACAGCCGGATGGCGCGCGCCTCCTCGCCCACCTGGATGAGGCGGATGGGCATGCCGTTCCCCGCGTGAGGCGAAGGGAACTGGCTGTCGAAGAGCTGGATGTTGCGCTGCAACTGGTCCTGGAGCTGGCGCAGCTCCGGCGAGCGGTGCAGCTCGATGCTGGCCAGCGACGCACCCACCGAGGGCGTCTGGAGATTCTGCGACCAGGCCAGCGGCCCCGCGTTCCGGTAGAGGAAGTCGAAGCTCTTCTCGCTGCCCAGCATCGCGATGCCGCCCGCGCTGCCGAACGCCTTGGCCAGCGAGGCGACAATCATTGTCAGCGGGTTCATCTTCAGCCGCGAGCGGACGTAGCCCTCGCCGTGCTCGCCGGTGATTGACAGCGAGTGTGAGTCATCGATGTAGAGGAAGAGCCCGTAGCGCTCCTGGAGCTGCAGCAACCCCTCCAACGCGACGAGGCCGCCCATGGAGTAGGCCCCATCCGCGACGTAGGCCACGCGGGGGTACTTCTTGCAGACGTCCTCCAGGTAGTTGAGGTCGTTGTGCGGGCTCGTCAGCACCAGGCTCTCATCGCCGCAGATGGGCTTGATGTAGGCCATGGAGAAGTGACAGTAGCGGTCGAACACCATGACGCGCGGCTTGCCGTCCTCGGTGACGTGGCCGGAGGCGAGCAGCGGGAGGATGCCCGCGGTCAACGCGCTGCAAGTGGCGCCGGGCAGGGTGGGGCAGCCGTACAGCTCCCGCAGGCCCTCCTCCATGCGCGCCATCAGGTTGAGGCGGATGCGCAGCGTGGACATGGCCAGGCTGTTGGTGCCGGCCTCCCGCAGCGCGTCGATGGAGCCCTGCAGAATCTTCGGGTGGTGGTTGAGGCCCAGGTAGGAGCACGAGCAGAGCGTCATGAACGCGTGGTTCGTGCAGGTATCGACGAGCCGGTTGTTGGACTCGAAGTCCACCTTGAGGCCGATGAGCCCGTTGTCCTTGGCGTGCTGCCAGCCACGGTCGCCCACGGCGATGAGCTTCTCGTTGTTGCGATAGCGCCGGGGACCCAAGACGCTCTGCTCGCTGCTTGCTTCCATGTGGACTCCTCCTGGGGGCAGTGGGGGATGCGGGGG
>NZ_JAAIYB010000624.1 GCF_010894475.1 Myxococcus vastator | reverse complement strand
TGTATAAGAGACAGGGTGTGCATCGGGTGGGCGTCACCCTGGCGTCCCCAGGGCCGCTTCCGCGTGGACGTGCTGCGGCGGCTCCTGGGCTTCGGCCTGGCGTTCCAGCTTCCGCCCCTGGTGGCGGCGATGGTGGCGGGGGTGGCGTGTGAACGGCCCGCCTCTCAAAAGGCGAAGAGCGCCTTCGTTGTCCGGCCGGAGACCGTGGACTTCGGTCCCGCGGCGTTGGGGCATACCAAGACGTTCAAGCTGCGAATCGCCAACGCGGGCCGGGCCTCCTATCGCGTGGAAGGCGCCGTCTCCAGCGTGCCCAACGTCGACATCCCCCCCTTCGAGCCCTTCATCCTGTCGGCGGGTGGTGAGCAGGACATCGAAATCCACTTCCTGCCGCAGGTGGAGGGCGAGATTCAGGGCGTGGTGGAGATCATCACCGACGCGGAGGTCGGCGGGCGCGTGCCGGTGTCCGGCCGCGGCGTGAAGGCCTTCCTCGAGGTGCCCTCGGAGGCGCTCGACTTCGGCAACGTGGCCCTGGGCCTGGTGGAGATGCGCGAGGTGACGGTGCGCAACCCCTCGGACGTGGACAGTCCGCTGACGCTGTCGGTGCAGGGCGCGGACGCCGACCAGTTCACCGCCGGGCAGGGCCTGCCCTCCTCGCTGGCGCCGGGCGAGCAGCGGGTGGTGCCGGTGGCCTATGCCCCGCGCCGGCTGGGCGCGGCCGAGGCGGCGCTGCACGTGGTGGTGTGCGACGGGTGTGAGCCGGCGGTGGTGCCGCTGACAGGCACGGGCGTGGCGTCCAAGCTGGAGGTGACGCCGCTGCGCGTGGACTTCGGGCGCGTGGCGCTGGGGGCCACGGCGGAGCAGGTCATCACCGTGCGCAATCAGGGCACGCAGCCGTTGAGCTTCTCGGGCTCGCAGCTCGTGGACAGCTCGGAGGGCGTCTTCCACATCGCCAATGAGCCGGTGGTGGCCAACGGGCAGTTGGCGCCGGGCGCGGCGGTGGAGCTGCGCGTGGCCTTCACGCCTGTGGCGGTGGGCAAGGTGCGTGACGGGCGGGTGGAGATTGGCGTGCGCGAGCAGGGCTCCAGCGCCCCGGGCCCCAAGGTGTCGCTGGCGGGCGAGGGCGGCGGCTCGTGTGTGACGGTGCTGCCCCGGCGGCTGGCATTCGGCACGGTGGCGGAGGGCATGACGGCGACGCGGGATGTCACCGTCTACAACCGCTGCCGCGAGGACGTGAGTGTCACCGACCTGCAGCTCGACACGCAGCAGGGCGGCTACTTCACCCTGGCCCAGGCGCCCGCCAGCGTGAGGGTGCCCGCGGGGCAGAATGCCCAGGTGAGCGTCACCTTCCGGCCCAAGGCGGGGAACATGGACGCCAGCCAGGGGCAGCTCTCCGTCACGGTGCGTGACAGCGGCTCCGCGGCCACGGAGGCGGTGGCGCTGGAGGGCCGGGGCCAGGTGTTCGCGCCGTGCCAGTACGCGCTGCCCCAGCAGCTGGACTTCGGCAAGGTGCCGGTGGGCGCGGAGGTGGCGCTGGGGGTGACGCTGCGGAACACGGGCACGGAGGCGTGCTACCTGGCGTCGATGCAGCTCGCCCAGGGCTCTGACGGGGGCTTCTCCGCGACTCCCGTGCGCAACGGCGTCCTGGAGCCGGGCGCGAAGGCGACGCTGGTGGTCCGCTTCAAGCCGTCCGAGGAAGGTGGCTTCGCGGGGCTGGCCGAGGCCTGGGTGAACAGCCCCACGCAGGGGCACCCGCTGGTGGAGCTGCGGGGCGAGGGCGTGGTGGGGTGCTTCGCGGTGCAGCCCACCACCGTGGACTTCGGCGTCACGAAGCTGACGTGTGGCCCGCGCACGCGGGAGCTGGTGGCCGTGAACTCGTGCGTCGGGCCCATCCAGGTGAGCCAGGTCGCGTTCGACGCGGACGCGGGCGAGTTCTCTCTGGATGGTAGCGGCAATGCGCCGTGGACGCTGACGGGCCAGAGCACGCGCACGCTGACGGCGACGTATGCGCCGGTGGATGAGGGCCATGACGCCGTGGCGCTGCGCTTCACCCTGGAGGACGGCTCCATCTACACGGTGGGCATGGTGGGGCAGGGCGTGACGAAGGCGGAGCAGACGGACCGCTTCTTCCAGGAGTCACAGGCGAAGGTGGACGTGCTCTTCGTGGTCGACAACTCGGGGTCGATGATGGAGGAGCAGCAGAGCCTGGGGCAGAACTTCGCGGCCTTCCTGAGCGCGGCGGACGGCGCCGCGGTGGACTACCGCATCGGTGTCACCACCACGGGCCTGGACCCGTCTCCGGGCGGCTGGTCCGAGTGCCCGGGCGGCGCGCAGGGGGGGGAGAATGGCCGGCTGTTCCCCGTGGACGGCTCCCGGCCCCGCATCATCACCCCGACGACGCCGGATGCCGCGGGCGTCTTCGCCGACAACACCCGCGTGGGTGTCTGCCATTGGAACGAGCAGGGGCTGGAGGCCGCCTACCGCGCGCTGTCGGACCCGCTGCTCTACAACGAGGATGACCCGCGCACCGCGCAGCCCAACGACGGCAACGGCGGCTTCCTGCGCGAGGACGCCCGCCTGGCCATCATCTTCGTGTCGGACGAGGAGGACTTCAGCGCGCAGCCGGTGTCCTTCTACGAGACGTACCTGCTGGCGCTGAAGGGCAACGACCGCTCGAAGCTGAGCGTCAATGCCATCGTCGGGCCGTCGGACCTGGCCAGGTGCCCCACGTCCAGCAGCTCGGGCAGCCGCTACATCCAACTGGCGGAGGCCACGGGCGGCGTGGTGGACAGCATCTGCACGCCGAACTGGGCCAGCTCGCTGGAGAAGCTCTCCGACAGCACCTTCGGCGCCAACCGCAAGTTCCCGTTGTCCGAGACGCCGGAGGACCCGGGCAGCATCGTCGTCGACGTGGACGGCGTCCGCGTGACGTCCGGCTGGGAGTACGACGCCCGCGAGAATGCCATCCTCTTCGACCGCTCCGCGGCCCCCGAGGCGGGCTCACTGGTGGAGGTGACCTACCCGCTGGGCTGCGGCTGAACCGGCGTGCGGAGCGAGGGGTGCCGCCGGGCGTCCTGTCTTCAGGACGAGGCGTCCGGTGGCATCAGCGCGTTGAGGATCGCATCGTCCATCCGGCCCTGGCACAGCGGTCCGGCGCGTCCGTCGGGCCGAGCCTCAGGCCACGGAGCGCGAGGCATGGCGGCGCTCGTGGTCGAGCAGCCACTGCTTGCGCTCCAGTCCACCGCCGTAGCCCGTCAGTGACGCGTTGGCCCCGACCACCCGGTGGCAGGGGACCACCACGCCAATGGGGTTTGCGCCGTTGGCCATGCCCACGGCGCGCACGGCCTTGGGGCGGCCGATTCGCTGGGCCAGTTGGCCGTAGCTCGTGGTGGCGCCCGCGGGGATGTCGCGCAGTGCGCGCCAGACCTCTCGTTGGAAGGGCGTGCCCGCGGTGGCCACGGGCAACGCGTCGATGACGCTGACGTCTCCGCGCAGATAGGCCTGCATCGCGGTCGTCCTGCCAGACGGGTCGCTCGCGGGCTCGAGCACATAGCCGCTCGCGCCGTAGTGGAGCCGCAGCAGCCGGAGCATCCGGGGTTCGTACTCCTCCCAGTCGACCGCGCGCAGGCAGCCCGCTTCGTCACAGACGACCAGCATCAAGCCGATGGGCGTGGGGGCGCGGTCCATGAGCAAACGCAGCGGCGGGGGCATGGTCATCTCTCTGTCGCGAAG
>NZ_JAAIYB010000623.1 GCF_010894475.1 Myxococcus vastator | reverse complement strand
CCCCACGCCCTTCCCCGCGCTGGCGGGGGGGGATGACGGCTTCCACTTCGCGCCCGAAGTCGAGCCGGTGGAGCTGACGTGGCACCTGCTCAATACGGGCGGGCGGGTGCGCGCCGGAAAGCTGGAGCTCTTCACGCGCTACCGCAAGGCGCCGCTGTGGTCGCGTGAGCTGGGCGCCGAGGAGCTGCTCCAAGGCGAGCACCGGTGGAAATGGGATGGCCGCGTGCCCGAGTCGGAGACCTTTCCAGATGGCGTCGTCACGGTGGAGCACTCGCCCTACAAGCTGAAGCTGACGCTCCAGGGCAGCGGACTGGCGCAGGCGCCCGTGGCGTGGACGTTCTTCCACGTCCTGGTGGCGGGCGTTGACCTGGAGCTGGGCGAGCCTCGGGTGCTCTCGCGACCACGCGACCGCGAGCTGACCCAAACGTTGAAGCGGCTCCCCGCGCCCGGAGAGAAGGCTGAACTCCGGCTGGTGGGGAACGTCTTCAAGACGAAGCCATCGGAGATGTTCGACGACACCGACCACCAACTGCACCGGAAGCACTGGGGCGGCGGACCGGAGCTTCCGCTGTTCGCCCGGGCGTGGCTGAAGGACTCGCGCGGCAACCGGGTGGATGCCCCCAAGGCCCTGGGCCGCGTGCGCTTCCTCTGGGACTGGGAGGACGAAACGGAGGCGCTCGAACACCATGCCCCCACGGCCCGTGCCTTCCTCAGACATGCGCTGGACCGGCACTGTTCGACGTCACGACCCAAGGGCGACAACGCGCACCGGGACGTGGGCGGCAAGCGCGGCGCGCCGTCCTCGGCGGTGTTCCCCAGGCAGGCCGGCTACGCGCCCCAGGCCGAGCCCCGTGACGGCGCCTTCCCCTTCCGCGTCACGCCCTGCAACAAGCGCGGCTGGGCGGCCTACAGCCAGGCCTGGACCACGGGCGCCTTCGCGGGTCGCACCGGCGTGGTGTTCCAGCCCTCCAGCATCGCGGGAGACGCCTGGCGCGTCACGGTGCAGCTCGCCTATGACCGCCGCAGGGACGGCGGCGTGGTGCTGGACGTGGACGAGGATGGCCCGCTGCCCGCCGCCGTGCGCGCCTCCACCGGCGTCTTCGAGTCGTGGCGTGAGGTCCACCTCTCCCGCCTCTTGCGCAAGGACGCGGGCGCCTCCGGACTCTCACTCTCCACCGTGCAGGGCCACTTCGAGCAGGCCTTCCTGCGCCTGGAGGACCGCACGGGCGGGGGCTCGGGATGGAGCGCCGAGGACTACAACGCGCGCATCGCCGCGGCCGTGGCGGAGTCCCGGCACTGGGAGCTCCGGGCGGCCATCGACCCCGCGGTGGACCAGTACGCGGCGGGCGGCCACGCCGTCACCTTCCGCACCCACGCGGAGTTCCTGGCCGAGGTGCGGCGCGTGAAGCGCTGCGGCGATACGGACCTCCCCCGGTGGCTGGCGCCCACGCGAGAGCGCAAGGTGCCCCTGCTGGAGGCGCGCGAGTACCACCGGCAGTGCAAGGACTGGGCAAAGGCGCTGCTCACACGGGCGCTGGACTCGGCGCTGGGGACGGCCGCGGGCATCGCGCTGTTTCAATTCTCCGGGCTCTACAACCTGGAGACGACGGTCGGCGGCATTCGCGTCAACGGGTTCGCGTCGGAGTTCCCCTCGCGGAAGCGGGACCGCTGCGCCGTCATCCAATGCGCCGCGCCGGGCAACTACCGAAACACCGTCAACACGCTGGAGCAGACGCTGGCGCATGAAATCGGGCACCAGCTCTTCCTGCCGCATGCCCCCTTCCCCACGCACCGCGAGATTGGCGGCGCCCAGGCGAAGCGCCACGACCTCAACGGGAAGGACTGCCTGATGGGCTATGACTTCGCGACGGAGCGGCGCTTCTGTGGGCTCTGTCTTCTGCGCCTGCGGGGATGGAACACCCGCGCCCTGGACCGCGACGGTGCCCGGAACGCGCGACCATGAGCGCCTCCATCCGCTCCGGGCCCTGGCTGCTCGTGCTGACCCTGTCGGCGGCGAGCCCCTCCCCCACGCCATCCCAAGTCAAGACGACACCATCTCCACCCTCTGGAGGTGCGCCCATGCGCATCCAGCTCAGATTGTCCAAGGCGCAGCTCGTCACTTCAGAAGACCTGGACGTGCGCATCGCTCTGTCCAACGAGAGCGCCACGCCCCTGGAGTTTCCCGACCCCTTCCGGCACTCCGACCAATCCCTGACATACACCGTCACGGGCCCCGAGTACCCGACGGGCCATGCCGTCAATCACTACACTGTCATCGAGCGTGAAGGGACGCAGCCGCTCGGTGGCGTCGTCGCGCCCCAGGTCCGGCTGGGTTCGGGGCGCGTGCTCGAGTCCGTCGTGCCACTCCAGGAATGGGTGCCCATCCGCCAGCCCGGCCGTTACCGGCTGACCGCGAGACTCCAGGCCGCGGGTATCGACACGGTGTCCGCGCCGGTGGAGTTCGACGTCGTGACAGGACGGCCAGGCTCGGCGTCGGCGGGAGTGATGATGGGTGGAGGGCCGTACTCCGGGGTTGGCACCGTGTGGCTCCAGTACCTGGAGGGGGAGACCCTGCTGATGCAAGCCGTCTTCGTGGACGAGACGGACGAGGACGGACGCGGCGTCACCCGGCGGACGTCAAAGGTACTGGGGGCGGTGGCGCCAGGTGCTACCGAGCCGCTGGCCCCGTGGACCAACGACGCGCCGGGCGGTGAGGCCGTGAGCTGGGTCCTTTGGCGCCAGGGCGCGTCGATTCTCGCCCTGGCGCCGCCCGCGACGACCGCGGCGCCCTTCCGCTTCGACCTGGAGGCGCCGCCTGAGCGGCTCGTCCGTCCGCCCCTGGAGACACATGCCGGAGAGCTCTTCGTCCCCATCGTGGACGCTGGGGGCAGAGGGCTTCGGCTTCTCCGATTCCAGTCGAGCATGGACGCGCCCCAGGTCACACCCGGGAAGGAGGTGGGGCAGGTGCGGCTTCCCTCCGTGCCCCTGGCGGCTCGCGCCACGCTGCAGCCCGGGGCCGTGGGCAATGGCATCAGCATCGTGCTCGTGAGCGCAGCCGCGGGAGGGCTGGAGGTCCAGCACGTGCGAGCCACAGGCGCCGGGCGCCTGAGCCGCGCGGCGGGCACGCTCCTCCGTGGGCTGAGCGCGCTTCCTGATTCCGAGCCAGGTGTCTGGATTGATGATGGGGGGCACGTCCATGCGGCGCTGGTGGCGGCGTCGCTGAAGAATCCTCGGCAGCCCATGCTGGCGGAAGTCCGCTTCCGCTCCGACGGCAGGCTCGCGGCGCCCCCGCGCATGACGCCGCTGCCCGAGCTCCCCACGAAGGCGCGCGCCGCGGTGGCGCGACACTGCCACCACCCCGACTCCAACAGGGCGGGCGACGTGCGCTGGGCCATTCTCCTGGAAGACGGCAGGTTGATGCATTCGGGGCAGCGAGGTCCACCCGCGTCACCGAAGCACCCAGTGGCGGGTCCACTGGAGTTGATTGAAATGCTCCAGGGTACGTTCATCCTCACCACGGACCCCATCTGGGGTCCTGTGTTTGAATGGCTTTAGGACGCAGGGTGATTCCCGACCTGCTTTCACTCCTGACGACAGCCCCTGAGGGCGGTCCGTCAGGAACGTGACACTGCAGCCCGCGTCCTTTCCTTCATCAATCAATTATAGACCCCGCGGGGCCCGGCCTGACTTGCCAGCTCCGCGAAATTGTCTATCATTACCATCCCCCGCCTCAACGACTGACGCC
>NZ_JAAIYB010000622.1 GCF_010894475.1 Myxococcus vastator | reverse complement strand
CCACCACGGTGGTCCCATCCAACGGCGTCACCGGGAGCTGCCCCGAGTACGTCGTGGGCGTGTTCGTCACCGTCGGCACGGGCAGCTCCCCACTGATGACCTCGGGCGTCACCGGCGCCCCTGGCACCGTCGTGGTCGGCACGGGCGTAGTCACCAGGCTGCCTGGAGCCGTCGCCGGCACCGTCACCCGCGTGACGCCCCCCGTCGTCGCCGCTCCGTCCAGCCCCGCCGTCCCGCTGCCGCCGATGGCCGACGGCGCGGGTGGAGGCGAAGCGGTGACGGGCGCCCCCACCGTGGCGGAGGGCGGTACCGGCGTCAGCGAACGCCAGCTCAGCGGCGGATTGCCCGTGTTCTCCACGAAGGGCCGCGAGCTCACCGCGGCGCCGCCCACGTCGATGGCCACGTCCTCGAACACGAACTGGATGAAGCCACGCGGCTCGACTCGCGGCGGGAGGTTCCACACCAGCACCACGAGCTCCGTGTCGTCGTAGCGCGCCTGCCGCAGGAGCCGGTGGGTGTCGTCATCCGCGTACGCGCCAGCGGCCAGCGCCGCCGCGTGCACGAAGGCCGTGTCCGTCAGCAGCTGCCCGTTGCGCCAGACGCTGCCCACGCCCCACACCGCCACCGCGGCGTGGGTGCGCGTCATCGCCGTCCAGCCCAGGCCACTGTCGCCGTAGAGCGGGACGTCCAGCAGCACGCCGCCGCCAATGGCATGTTGAGGCGGGCGAGGAAGCGGGCCCGAGCCCCCCTGCTCCGGCGGGAAGCCAGGCCGCGTCAGCTCCACCCGGTACTCCGTGGCCCCCAGCCGGAAGGACGCCTCCAGCGTCCCCTTGTCGCCATAGGTGGCGCCCGGAGGGGACACCCGGTCCTCCACCGTCAGCGACGCGCGCCCCGTGCCGCGCTCGGCGAGGTCCGTGAAGGGAAGTGAGCCTTGGATGAAGAAGCCGTCTGGCTGCTCGGTCCTCGCGCTGGCCTCGCGGCCCTCGAACGTGAACCCGCCTGGCGCCGCCGCCAGCAAGCCGGACAGAACGAACGTGGTGAAGGGTCCCGCCATCGACGCTGCCTCCTTGGTTTACAAGGTAGGCAGCGGAGCGGGGAACGGCATGCCCCACCCCTGCGAACTAGATGAGGCCGCGCGCCCTGCGGATCTGCTCGACCGTCTTGTTGTACTCGATGTCGAAGGCGCTGGTGCCCTCCTGCAGGTGCTTCAGGCGGGAGCGGGCTTCCTTGTCGATTTCGTCGTCCACGTCGAGGTGACGCTTCATGACGGCGAAGATCTTCTGACGCAGCCCGTTATCCGCCGAGTACACCTCTTCGACGTTCCGGCTGATGAGCAGGAACTCAATCATCTGGTTGATGACGTACTCGATGCCCTCGTCGCCCATCTTGAAGCCGCGAACGTCCGCCATCTCGCGCTTCACCTGGTTGAACTTGGAATAGTCGTAGCCGCGACGCTCCAGCGCTTCACGCGTCGCCTGGTTCACACGCTCCTCGTTCGCAAGGTACTCACGCATGATGGCTGACAGGTCCATCTCGGCGTCGGCCACGCGCATCGGCTCCACCTCGATGTCCCCGTCCTGCATGAGCTGCTGAATGGCCTCGCGCGAGATGATCGGGATCACCTTCGGATACAGCCTCATGTCGGTCCCTCGCCCTCTGTGAAACGTGCTCGGAATCGTCAACCGCTATAGTTCAGCGCCGAGCCCAGTCGCAATGAAAAACCCCAGGAACGTCGCGCTTCCAGCGCACTTCCCATCAGGTCTGCAGCGGAAATTAATCACGCTGCCCCGGGTGGCGACCCTCCCTGCGTTTTTTCGTCGACGGGTTCGTGCGCGTCGTCAAGGGAAGCCTCCCGTACGGGATCTTCCGCATCCTCTTCTGGATGCCCGTGGAGGCCCGCATGGACGCGCTCGGCCATGGCCGGCCCGACGACTTCCGCGAGCGCCTCGATGGAGGCGTCCCCCACCCGCTTGAGCGAACCGAAGTGCCGCAGCAGTTGCTTGCGCCGCGTCTCCCCCACGCCCGGGATGTCCTCCAGCGCCGAACGAACCCGGCTCTTGCGCAGCACCTGCTTCTGGTAGGTGATGGCGAAGCGGTGGGCCTCGTCCCGCATCCGCGTGAGCATGAACAGCTCCGCCGAGTTCTGGGACAGGACGATGGGGTCCTTGCGCCCCACCACGAAGACGCGCTCGGGGCTCCGGGCGCTCTCCGCGTCGCGGTCGAACACCTCCAGGTCGCGGCTCTTGGCCAGACCCACCACGTCCACCGACTCCACGCCCACGTCCTTCATCGCCGCGTGCGCGCTGGCCAGCTGCCCCTTGCCGCCGTCGATGACGAGCAGGTCCGGCAAGTCCTGCTCCTCCAGGCCCCGCTTCAGCCGGCGGGAGATGACCTCGTACATGCTGGCGAAGTCGTCCTGCTTCTCCAGCGTCTTGATTTTGTACTTCCGGTAGCGCGACTTGTCCGCGTCCCCGTCCGTCACCGCCACCTGCGACGCGACGATGGCCGACCCCTGGAAGTGCGAGATGTCGAAGCACTCCATGCGGCGCGGGAAGTTTCGCAGGCCCAGCCGCTGCTGGAGCCGGGACAGCACGGTGTCCGTCTCGTCCTTCGTGCGGCGGCGCTCCACGAAGGCCTGCTCGGCGTTCTTCGCCGCCATCTTCACCAGGTCCAGCTTCTCCCCGCGCTTGGGCACCAGGACCCGCACGCGCTCGCCCTTGCGCTCCGTGAGGAGCGCCTCCAGGCCCCCGGTGCCGTCCTCCAGCTCCAGCGGCAGCAGCACCTCCTCCGGCACGAAGCTGCCCTGGTCGTAGTAGAGGTTGACGAACGAGGCGATCAGCTCCTCGTCGGGGAACTCCTGGCTGCCGAAGGGGAAGGCCTGCCCGCCGTTGAGCCGGCCCTGCCGCACCCACAGGACGTAGAACAGGATGCGGTCCCCTTCCCGGTGGAAGGCGAAGACGTCCTGGTCCTTGAAGTCGGTGGTGGCGACCTTCTGGCGCTCCAGGCTCCGCTCGATGGCGCTGAGCTGGTCGCGAATCCGCGCGGCCTCCTCGAACTTCAGCTCCTGCGCGGCGCGCTTCATGCGCAGGCGCAGGCCCTCCACCAGCTCCCCGGCCTTGCCCTCCAGGAACATCACCACCTCGTCCACGCTGCGGTGGTAGTCCTCCTGGGGCACCGGGTACACGCACGGGGCGGGGCACCGGCCAATCTGGTGCAACAGGCAGGGCCGCTTGCGGTTGGCCAACACGTGGTCGGTGCACGTGCGCAGGCGGAAGAAGCGGTTGACCACCCGCAGCGTCTCGCGAATGGCCCCCGCGCTGGAGTACGGCCCGAAGTAGCGCGCGCCGTCGCGCTCGTACTTGCGCACCACTTCCAGGCGCGGATAGGCCTGGGAGCGGTCCAGGCGAAGCGAGATGAATTGCTTGTCGTCCTTGAGCAGGACGTTGAAGCGCGGCCGGTGCTTCTTGATGAGCTCGTTTTCGAGGAGCAGCGCCTCCTTCTCGTTGCTGACGAGCACCGTCTCCAGGTCACCCAGCAGCTGGTCCAGCAAGGACACGAAGACGCGCGTGTCGCCGGTTCGGTTGAAGTACGAGCGCACCCGGCTGCGCAGGTTGATGGCCTTGCCCACGTAGATGACCTGGCCCCGGCGGTCCTTCATCAGGTACACGCCGGGCCCGGTGGGCAGTGCGTCCAGCTTCTCCAGGAGCTTCGCGTCCATGCCCGCCCCCGGCTACTTGCGGCTCCGGGCCCGCGTGGAGC
>NZ_JAAIYB010000621.1 GCF_010894475.1 Myxococcus vastator | reverse complement strand
CAATGGAGGCCCCCTCGCCGGAACAGGGAGGGGCGGCTCCCTGCCGGGCTCTCGCCTGGAAGCTGACGGGCCGAGGCGCACGGCGTTGCCCGGCTGAAGCAAACGCGCGCCATGCCCACCCTGATAGGCGCGCGGCCTGGCCGCGCTGGCACGCAAGGAGGCAGCCCCATGGCGGAGCACACCGAATCCCCCATCAACAGCGCCACGCCGGTGAAGGAGCGCGACGAGCCCCAGGACCTCCAGGGCTTCCTGGACGAGCTTGGCAACAGCCGCGAGTTCCAGGTGAATGGCGTGGACGCCCGGAAGGGAGCGGAGGCGGTGTTCTGCACGCTGGCCCGGCGCCTGTCCGACGGAGAGGACCTCAAGCTGCTCTGGTCGCTGGGGAAGGGCGGCATCGGTGCCATCCTCGGGACGTGCGACATCCACCGGGGCCCGTCCCACGCGAAGCGCATGGGGCGCGCGGAGTTCATCACCGACGTGGCGGACCACCTGCGCATCCCCGTGGACCAGGCGCAGCGCGTCCTGACGGCGGTGTTCACCGCCATCCGGGACAGGATTCCAGAAGACGAGGTGGCGGCCGTGGCCTCGCAGCTCCCGGCGGACCTCGCGGACCTGTGGCGCCGGCCCGTCTAGAGCCAGCGGCTACCTGCGCTTGGGCTTCTTGAGGAAGCGGCTCAGGCGCACCTTGCCCAGGCCCCGTCCGCCGAAGAGGTACCAGGTGATGGCCGCGCCGAAGAAGGCCGCCGCCACCGCGATGCCCACGACGCCGAGCACCGGCACGTTGCCGTACATCCACGGCTTGGGCGCGAAGGAGATGAACGCGCCCACGATGAACCCGCACGCGCACAGGCCCATGAAGGCAATCACCGCCGCGCTGCGCAGGTTCTCATTCAGCTTGTCGAACTGGTCCGCGCGCACCGTGACGGTGAACTTGCCGGACTCCATGTCCAACAGGATTTGCGACAACTGCGTGGGCAAGTCCTGCGCCATGGACTGGAAGCGCAGCAGCGTGCGCATCAGCCCGCCCTGGAGCTGCATCGGATCGTAGCGCCCGGCGAGCAGCTCCTTGGCGTACGGCAGCGCCACCTCGATGATGTTCATCTCCGGGTACAGGCTGCGCAGCATGCCCTCCGTGGACACGGAGGCCCGGCTGAGCAGCGCGTACTCCTTGGGGATGCGGATGCGGTACTTCACCGCCAAATCCAACAAGTCCCGCAGCAGCGAGCGCGTGTCCACCTGTCCCAGCGTGGTGGCCAGGTGCTGGCCGAGCAGCGCCTCGATGTCGTTGCGGAAGCCCACCAGGTTGGCGCGCGCGTCCGGCACGCCCACGCGGTAGAGGATGCGCGCCATGGACTCGCTGTCCTTGAGCGCCACCGCCAGGCACAGCATGACCAGCGTCTCCTGCATGGGCCGCGACAGCCGGCCCACCACGCCGAAGTCCAGCAGCGCCAGCCGGTGGTCCTCCATCAGCAGGAGGTTGCCCGGGTGCGGGTCGCCGTGGAACAGGCCGTCCTCGAAGAGCTGCCGGAAGGAGGCGTCCAGGATGTTCTGGGCAATCGCCTTGCGCTCGGGCTCGCTCAGCTCCGCGGGGTTGAGCTTCACGCCGCGGATGAACTCCAGCGTCAGCACCGTGCGGCTGGACAGACTGGAGTAGACGCGCGGAATCTTGAGGTAGGGCCGCTCGCGGTGGTTCTCCAGGAAGGCCCGGATGTTGGTGGCCTCGTTGATGAAGTCCAGCTCCTCGTGGATGGCCCGGTCGAACTCGTCCACGATGCCGGTGGGCGTGTACACGCCCGTCTCCTCCACCACGGCCTCCAACAGGCGCGCCAGGCTGCGCAGCACGCCCAGGTCGGAGTCGATGCGCTCGGCGATGCCCGGCCGCTGCACCTTCACCACCACCTCTTCACCCTCCAGCGTCACCGCGCGGTGCACCTGGGCGATGGACGCGGCGGCCAGCGGCGCCGGGTCGATGGCGGCGAAGAGGCTCTCCACGGTGGCGCCGAGCGAACCTTCAATCTGCGCGCGGACCTCCTCCAGGGTGATGGGCTCCACGTGGTCCTGGAGCATGGCCAGCTCGTCGATGTACTCGGCGGGCAGCAGGTCGGCGCGGGTGGACAGCACCTGGCCCAGCTTGACGAAGGTGGGGCCCAAGTCGTTGAGCAGCATGCGGAAGCGCCGCGCGGTGGAGGCGCGCTGGGCCTCCGGCGAGACTTCCACCTTCTCCTTGCGGCCGAGGATGCGCCACAGGCCCGCGCGCTCCGCCAGCTCGCCAAAGCCGTGGCGCGCCGCGATGACGGTGATTTGCCGCACGCGGTTGAGGTCTTGGAGAATCACGGGGCGTTCCTGTCCTCTACGTTACGCCGGGACGGCCGGCTTCGCCACGAAGCGCAAGAGCACGTAGCCCACCACCGCGGAGAGCAGCGAGCCCACCAGGATGCCCAGCTTGGCCTCCGTGAGCAGCGCCGGCTGGTGGGGGAAGGTCAACCCCGCCACGAACAGCGCCACCGTGAAGCCAATGCCCGCCACCACCGCCACGCCGTGGAGCTGCGGCAGCGTCGCGCCGCCGGGCCGGTCCGCCACGCCCAGCTTCACCGAGCCCCAGGTGAACAGGAAGATGCCCACCTGCTTGCCCACGAAGAGGCCGGCGATGATGCCCAGCGGCAGCGGCCGGAGCAGGTCCGCCCAGCCCATGCCCTCCAGGGAGATGCCCGAGTTGGCCAGGGCGAAGAGGGGGACGATGCCGTACGCCACGGGCACGTGCCACAGGTGGACGAAGCGGTTGAGCGGCGGCTCCAGCTCCTCCAGGCGCTCCTCGATGTAGAGAATCTGCGCGCCCCGGGCCGTCTCGTCCATGGCCGTCTGGAGCGCCCGGTCCACGTAGAAGCGCAGCTCCTCCAGCACCTGCCGGCCCGGACGCAGGGCGCGCGCGGGCATGAACAGGCCCAGCACCACGCCCGCCAGCGTGGCGTGGATGCCGCCGTGGTGCATCGTGTACCAGAGCGCCGCGCCCGCCAGCGCGTACGCCACGCCGTTGCGCACCTGGAAGTGGTTGAGGCACGCCAGCACGGCGAGCACGCCCAGCGCCCCCACGAGCCAGCTCACGTGGAGCCCCGTGCCGTAGAACAGGGCGATGACGAGGATGCCGCCGATGTCATCGAAGATGGCCAGCGCCGTGAGGAACACGACCAGCCCGTGGCTCACCCGCGCCCTGACCAGCGTGAGGCAGCCAATGGCGAAGGCGATGTCGGTGGCCATGGGGATGGCCCAGCCCGCCTGCGCGGGCGTCCCCTGGTTGAAGACGGCGTAGAGCGCGGCGGGGACAATCATGCCGCCCAGCGCGGCGATGAGCGGCAGCACCGCGCGGGAGAAGGTGCGCAGCTCGCCGGAGCTCAGCTCGCGCTTGATCTCCAGGCCGATGACGAAGAAGAACAGCGTCATCAAGCCGTCGTTGATGAGCTCGCGGACGGTGAAGCCCGCGTGGACGCCCGCCACCCCCACCGTCATGCGGGCGTCGAACACGGCGAAGTAGGTGGCGGCCCACGGCGAGTTGGCCCACGCCAGGGCGGCCACGGCGCACGACGCCAGCAGGATGCCGCTGGCCGCCTCCAGGCGGAAGAAGGCTTGGATGGGGGCCAGGGCCACGCGGAAGAGCGCGGGCACGGGAGGCCGGGGCCGGGCCTCGGAGGGAGGGGGTGTCTGCGCCATGCGGCGCGCAAGATGCACCGCGTCGCCGGGCATGGCACCCGTTTTCAGCGGTGGGG
>NZ_JAAIYB010000620.1 GCF_010894475.1 Myxococcus vastator | reverse complement strand
GACCCGGACACGTCGCGGCGCATCTGGGGCGTGGTGCATGCGCTCGTGGGCCTGGGGCTGGTGTGGGCCGGGGGCTTCCGCTTCTTCGAGCGGCTGATGGCGGCGTGCATCGGTTTGATGTTCGTCACGGTGATTTTCACGGCCGCGGCCTCGGGCCCGGACTGGAGCGCCGCCGCGCGGGGGCTGGTGATTCCGACGATGCCCGAAGGCGGCACCGGCTGGGTGCTGGGCCTGCTGGGCGGCGTGGGCGGCACCGTGACGGTGCTCTCCTACGGCTACTGGATTCGGGAGCGAGGCCGTGAAGGCGCGGGGTGGCTGCGGACGTGTCAGGCCGACCTCGCCGTGGGCTACTCGCTGACGGCGCTGTTCGGCATCGCGATGGTCATCATCGGCTCCACCGTGCAGCTCCAGGGCAGCGGCCTCCGGGTGACGACGTTGCTGGCGCAGCGGCTGGGCGACATCATCGGGCCGTTCGGCTACTGGCTCTTCCTGTGGGGCTTCTGGGCCGCCGTGTTCTCCAGCCTGCTGGGCGTCTGGGAGGGCATCCCGTATCTCTTCGCGGACTTCCTGCGCGTCCACCGCCAGGAGCTCGCGCGCGCGGCGCCGCTGCGAAACACCCGGGCGTGGCGCGGCTACCTCGTGGCGATGGCGGTGGTGCCCCTCCCGCTGCTGTGGGTCCCCCTGCAACGCGCCCAGCTGGCCTACGCGGTGATGGGCGCGCTGTTCATGCCGCTGCTCGCCGCGACGCTGCTGTGGATGAACAACCGCCGTGCGTGGGTGGGGGCGCTGCGCAACGGCTGGCTCGTCAACGCCGCGCTCATCGCCACGCTGCTCCTGTTCCTGGGCGTGGGCGCGAGCGAAGCGCTGGACGCGCTCCGCAAGCTGATGGCGCCCTGAGCGCTCGCGCCGCTACGCGCCTTCGGCCACCGCGGGCGGGGCCTCGCCCGGCGCCTCCGAGACAGCCGTCTCATCCCAGCCGATGTAGCGCACGCCCTCCAGGGGCTCGGGCGCGTGGAACTCCAGGGCGCCCACGGTGGAGGTGAGGCGTCCATCCGGTCTCCACGCCGCGAAGGGGTGGGGGCGGGTGAAGCGCTCCATCGCGCAGGTGGCCACGTCGCTCTGGGCCACGTGGACGTCCCAGCCCGTCGGGTCCCGGTAGACGTAGCCCACCAGCGTCTTGGGGTCGCACCACGCGCGACCCCTCACGGCCACGGTGGCCGAGCGGGCCTGGAAGCACAGCTCCCCCGGCTGAGGCGACCGCAGGCGCGTGAACAGCAGGTCCGGGGCCTCGTGGAACCGGTGTTCCCGCTGCGCGGTGCGCAGGTAGATGGGCGACAGCCGGGGACTGAGCGGATGCTGGCGGGAGCGCACGGACAGCACCTCCAGGCGGGCCTCCGGGTCCTCCTGGAAGCGCGGCACGTAGAGCCACGTCAGCTCCTCCAGCCGGCGGTGTCCCCACAGGTGCTTCTGCAGCCCCGGCGCGCCCTGGACGTCATACCGGTGCCCATCCACGGTGACGGCGCCGGTGAAGGTGATGTCGTCATGGGCATGGGCCACATGCGTCGTGAGTGGCAGCAGGTCGGAGCCCCGCGGAGCACGTCGCACCGCCTCCGCGGTCTCCGGCGTGTAGCGCAAATCCCATTCAATGGAATGGCCTCCCGAGGCAACGCGGCCATGGCTCCGGCCCGGCGCGAGCTCCGCGTCGCCAATCCGGATGCCGAAGCGGCCAGGCGCCTCGGTGGAGAAGCGGGTGAGGGGATGGATGGCCTTCAATCCCAGCGCGGGCGTGGCGGTGGCGCAGTCGAAGGCCGCCGCCCACAGCATGGCGCGAGGCTCACCGGACGCTCCCGGCGCGGGCGTGAAGAGCGTGTAGCGGAACCACCAGGCGCGCTCACCCCCAGGGTCGAGCACACACAGGAACCAGATTTCGAAGAAGCCTTGCTGCCCCTTCCAGCGCGGAAGATTGGCGCGCTCGCTCGACGGCATATCGTCCCCCTCACCAACGGCGCCAGGGCGCCATCGCGCTGGCTACCGTCGCAGACGGGCGGCCCCCAGGGCAAGCCGCCTCAGCGGCCCGAGTCCTTCCAGGAGACGCGATACGTGACGCAGTGTTCGTCGAACGCGCGGACCTCCACCGACGCGGCCACGCCGCCAGCGGCCCGGGACATGGCGAGCATGACGCCCTGCTTGAAGTAGCGCAGCATGCCGGGCTCGTTGAGCCAGACCTCGGCCTCCGTCGGTCCCGTCTCGGAGATGCGGACCTCGGTGTAGTTGTTGCTCGTCCGGAAGCCGTGCTGCGCCTTCGACAGCATCCGCCAGGGCCCCAGCAGCTTCATCACCCCGAGCAGGGCGCGGCCCATCAGCGTGTCGCGGTAGCCGTCAATCATCCGCTCGCCGAGCATCCGCCACGCCACCTCGTCGGGCTCGTGGGGGTGCAGCGCCTTCGCTGTCAGCGTGACGCAGCGAATCCACGACTCCAGGGAGTACGCGGGGAGCAGCGGCCGGTCCAGGTCCAGGCCCTCGCTCCGCAACTGCTCCTTGAGCAGGGGCGTCACCCGCCCGGACAGTCCCCGGACGAAGAGCCCTTCCACGATGGGAGGGAAGACGAGTCTTTCGGCCATGGAGTGCATTCCAGCCCGGGCTGTACCGGCCGGGTCAAGCCAGGCCCCTGAGGTTCTTTGCGGCGCTGACATACGTGGGTTGCGCACCTATCACAGTGCCGGGCCGCAGGGGATGCGCACCGCGGCCTACGCGGCGGGTTGTCCCACCGGGCGCTTCGCGTAGCGCTCCGCCAGGAGCGAGCACACGAGGAGCTGGGCCTGGTGGTAGAACATCAACGGTAGGACGATGAGCCCCAGGGCGGGGTTGGCGCCAAAGAGCAGCCGCGCCATGGGAACGCCCGAGGCCAGTGTCTTCTTCGACCCGCAGAAGACCGCCGTGATTTCGTCCTCCTTGGAGAAGCCCAGCGCCCGAGCCGTCCGCGTGGTCAGCACCAGCACGGTGGCCAGGATGAGCACCGCGCCCACGAAGGCGATGCCCAGCACCTCCGCGCCGTAGTTGGAGAACAGGCCCGAGGCAATGGAGTCACAGAACGACGAATAGACGAGGACCAGGATGAACACCCGGTCGAAGGCATTCGTGTAGGGCCGGTAGCGGGCGAACCAGCCGCCCACCAGCGGGCGCAGCAGCTGCCCCAGCGCCAGGGGGAGCAGCAGCAGGGTCGCCAGCTTGAGGACGGCCTGGCCCATGGACAGGGACTGCCCGGTGGCGCTGGCGAACAGGCTGATGATGAGCGGCGTCAGCACGATGCCCAGCAGGCTGGACAGGCTGGCGTTGAAGATGGCGGCGGGCACGTTGCCCCGGGCCACGCCCGTCATCGCCACCGAGGAGGAGATGGTCGACGGCACCGCGCAGAGATAGAGCAGCCCCATCGACAAGTCCGCCGGCAGCCAGCGGCCCACCAGCACGTCGCCCAGCCACCACAGCAGCGGAAACACCCCGAAGGTGAAGACCTGGACCACCAGGTGGACGCGCCACGTCACCACGCCCGCGCGGAGCTGGGCCGCGGGCAGGCCCAGGCCGTGGAGCAGGAACACCGCGAAGATGCCCACGTCGGCGACGACGTCCGCGTGCATCGGCCCGCCCGACGCGCCGAACCCCGGGAAGAGCGCGGCCAGCAGGACGGCGCCGAGCATCCCCAGCAGGAACCAGTCCCGGGCAAGTCGTTTCACGAGGCGAAGGGGCATGTCCGACCCCCTTACTCCGGGCGGCGGCGGACCTCCAC
>NZ_JAAIYB010000061.1 GCF_010894475.1 Myxococcus vastator | reverse complement strand
GCCCATGCCCAGCACGCCCTGCAGCAGATAGGCCCCCAGCTGCGTCCCGGGCGACAGGACCGGCTCCTCCCGCGCGTCCGGCAACGTCGCCGCGCCCGTGTCCCACCGCGTGGGCGCCTCCGCCGCACGCTCAGTGGCGACTGCGCCTGGCGAGGAGGCACTGGCCGCCACCGCCGCCACCAACGCCCGGCAGTCCGCGCAACCACCGAGGTGCGCTTCCACCACCGCCACCTTCCCCACGGGAGCCGAGCCACTGGCGAAGGCCGCGAGCAGGTTCTCGTCCGGACATGCGGACATCGGAGGACGGTGCATCGAGCTCATGGCGCGCCTCGAATCATCGCAGCCCGGGTCCGCGCCGAACAGCCCACCCGCGGGGACGACGCCGCCGCCCGGGTGGCCCCACCCTCGGAGGCGGCGCCGCTGGCGCCCGACCCGACCTCCCACCTCGTGTCAGACCCCCCCTGTAGACAGGTCATCGTGGAAGGAACGTTCCTTCCACGCGACGGCCGCGAAGGCAGGGGGACGGGTGAATGTACACGTTGGCGGAGATGCGCGCTTTCAGGCTGCGTGACGCGGCGGAGCTGCTGGCGCAGCGGGGTTTCGACAACGTCCGGGCCGCGGAACTGGCCCGGGCCACGCGGCTCTCGGTGGGCTCGCTGTATCGTCACTACGGCAGCAAGCAGGGCATCGCGAGGGCGATACGGACCCTCACCGAGCGCGAGCTGTCCTACACCGGCTTCGTCGCCTACCAGATGGCGGATGGCGACCCGCTGCGGCAGGGCTTTCACGACGTCTTCATCGCCTTCTGGCGCGAGTTCGCGACCTGGGCGCTGTTGCAGCCCCACCTCGTGGGATTCACCTTCCTTCACAACCACCCGGACACGGACACCCCGGGAGAGCATGACGGACGGACGCGCGCGCAGGTGCTGGAGGTCCTCGAACATGGCGAGCGCGAGAAGGTGTTTCCCACGGGCCGCACCTGGCTTCATGAGTGCATGGTGTGGGGCGTGCTGTCGGAGCTCGTGCGCCGGGCGGGACGGGGAGAGGTGGTGAGTGAAGAAGACGTCGAGGCTGCCGCGGAGGTCCTCTGGAAGGCGCTCTCTGTAGAGGCGTCCTCCAAACCTCGAAGTGGTGGCAATCCGCCTCCGGGAGGCGAACACCCGCATCCAGTGCTCACGGCGGACACGTCAGCCGAGCCAAGCGTGGAGATGACCTCCGCCGCATCCGCTGAGCCAGCTCCAGTCATGATGAGCCCCCATGAGCAAATGGGGCCCAAACGCGTGCCTGGCTCGGCCCTCATCGCGGCGCGGAGGTGCGTGGATTCCATTCATGGCACATCGCGGCACCATGGCCGCCGATGCCCTGGTTCAATCAATGACGACGATGCGATAGCCGCTGCGCTTGTGCTCGGGCCCTACCCACACGAGCAGCGCTGTCTCACCGGCCTGCGTACCGGTGATTCGCAGCACGCCTTTGCCGAGCGCATCGATGCCTGCAATCTCCGGGTCGTCAATCGCGACGCGGGTCATGCCCGGGATTCGAAGCTCGTGATGGCTGCCCTTCTTCACGACCACCGTCTCCTCGGTGGTGGACGAGGTCCCGGAAGCCGGGGCTGGCTTCGACTCCTCCGCCAGTGCAGGAGCTCCCACCAACGCCAGCGCAACCAGGGCAATGCCAATTCGGTGATGCATGGTGTGTGTCCTCCAACAGGGGGTTGTTACACCTTCCCTGGGATGACACCGGCCATGCCGGAGCGTTGCACGCGGCCACGAAAAAAGTCGCGGCCCCTCAGGGAGCCCCGGGCGTGCTCAGCAGGGACGGCAGGCTCAAGTCCAGCTCTCCCTGGACCACCCGCATCAGGCTGTGCAGTTCGCCGGCGGTGAGCCGGAGCCGCTCCGCCAGCCGCTGACGTGTGCCCTCCAGCGCCGCCTCCCGGGCGCGGACCACCCACCGCGACACGGTGGACTTGTGCGTCTGGTACATGGTGCCGATTCGCTCCAGGCTCAGCCCCTCCACCACGTGCAAGCGCAGCACGGTGCGCTCCCGCGTGGGCAAGGCATTCAGTGCCTCGGAGAGCGCCGCCTGGAAATGCTCGCGGTGGTTCTTGCGCAGGTAGTCCAGCTCGACGTCCGCCATGCCAGCCTTGGTTGGCATCGTGAGCGCCTCCGCTTCCTCCTCGGCGTGGGCCCTCCGGCGCTCCGAGCGCTGGAGGTTGAGGGCGGTGCGCACCGCCGCCGCCCGCAGCCAGGCCGCGAGCGGACCACTGCCCTGGTACTCCGCCATGCGCGCGGGCCGGTCACCTTCTGGGACGAGCAGCCGCTCGCGCAGGTGTTGGAGCACTTCGGCGGGGTCCACGCCCGTGTCCCGCATCCGAACCAGGGACGCCGCCGCCTTGGGAAGAAGGTGACGCTCCAGCGCGGCATGCGCCGCTGCGCTCCCCCGCACACAGGCGCACGCCAGATAGAGGTCCGCGGCATGCACGGTGGCCAGCACTCGCGCGGGGTCCTCGTCCCGTGGCAGGCACGAAGCGAGGTGGCGCAGGAAGTCCTCCTCCGCCAGCGTCACGCCCGGCCAGGCCAGCCGTGCCGCTGCGTAGCGCGCGGCCAGCGTGTCCTCCAGCCCGGCCAGGGCCTCGTAGCCCTCATGTGCCCCAGGGCCGAGTTGCTGGAGGAAGATGAGCGAGCGGCTCTGCTGCGTTCGCATGCGCACCTCGGCACCGCGCGTGCCTGGAGCGGCACGGCTCACCCGCCTTGTTACCCCGCTCCCTCCCCCCATTTCCACCCGGCGTTCACGACAGCTCGGCGAGCAACTGCGCCAGGAAATCGCCGAAGGCCTTCACCTTGGGCGGCGTGGGGCGCGCGGGCGGCCACGCCAGCCACAAAGCCCCCGCTCCACCAGCGACTGGCGGGACGTGGCCGAGCGCCTGTCACCGCACTTCACCCACTACGTCCTGGAGCGGCGCGGACGAGGCCACAGCGCGGACAGCGCAGGCTACGCCCTGGAAGCGGGAAGTGGAGGACGTGCTCGCGCTGATGCGGACCGCCGGAGGACCGGACGCGTCGCTGTTCGGCCATTCCTACGGCGCCGTGCTGGCCCTGGAGGCGGCACGCCAGACCGCGCCCGCGAAGCTGCTGCTCTACGAGCCACCTTCCCCATCACCCAGCCCGTCTCCGCCCGGCGCTGGCGGAGTTCGAGCGGGCCCTCGCACACGAAGGACCGGACGCGGCGCTCGTCGCGTTCAACCGGAAGGTGCTCCTCACGCCCGAACACGAGCTGGAGGCCTACCGCCAGGTGCACACGCCCACACTCGTCCTGTTGGGAGCGCGCAGCCCGGAGGTGCTCCTGGCCCAGCCCTGCCGTGCGCTCGCGCGGACGCTGACCCACGTACGCCTAGGCCTCCTGCCCGGACAGGGCCATGTCGCCCACGTCACCGCGCCGGAATTGCTGGCGCGCGAGGTCTCCGCGTTCCTCCGCGAATCGCCCGCGCGCCTGGGTCCTACATGGACACGGACTTGCTCGGGTCGAGCTGCTTCTTCTCCGGCTCGCGCGTCCGAGCCTGCGTGTCGGCCTTCTTCGAGGCGTCCTGGCGCTTGCGCGGGGCCTCGACCTCCGCCTTCACCGGCGCCTCGCAGTGGTCACCCTTCCGGTTCGGGTGGCAGTGCCGGATGCCATACACATGGTGACACCCACAAGGGTCCACCCGCTTCTTCGCGCACGCGGAGGGATTGAACACCGGGGCTGCTACCGCCACCGGCTTCTGCGCCTGCTCCTTCTCCACGGGTCCCGCCTGCAACGCCACCGCCAGGAAAATCCCACCAAGGAAACCCATCGCCCACCCCCTACCTGGATGCTGCGGAATGGATGGGAATGGAATCCGGACGTGACAAGTCCCAAGGCGATCGGAACCTCGCCGTCCGCTCGCGGGCTGACTTTCGCCCGGCCGGGCACGTCCCGACCGCGGCCGCCCGCGGCTCCGAATTCGCTCGCCTTCCCGCCTGTGCCCCCAGCATCCTCTGCTCCTGTTTTCGGGTTTCGGCTCCTGGCGTCAGCTTCCCTGGACGCTCCCGTCGCTGCCGCGTGTTCATCCCAGCTGGGGGATTCGAGTCATGAGTTGGAAGCAGCGGCTGGAGAAGGTCTCAGAGGGCCATTACGTCCTGGCGAAGACCAAGAGCATGAAGGTCGATGCGGACCTGTTCCTGTCCGACAAGTTGCTGTGGGGGGAGGGCCCCGAGCAACCTGGACTGGAGGACTCCGTCTTTGACCAGGTGGTGAATGCGGCATCCTTCCCCGGGGTCACCCGCGTGGCCGTCACGCCCGACTGTCACCTGGGCTACGGCGTGCCCATTGGCACGGTGGTGGAGACGGACGGCATCCTCCTGCCCACCGCCGCCGGCTACGACATTGGCTGCGGCATGGTTCAGTTGCAGACGACGCTCACCGCCGAGGACGTCGCCGACGCCACGAAGCGCCGACGCTGGATTGAAGAGGTGACCCGGCGCATCGCCGTGGGCGTGGGCGCCAGCCGCGTGCAGAAGCAGCGCAGGGTGACGGACCGCACCTTCGCGGACGTGGTGCGCCACGGCGCCAAGGCCCTGGGCCAGGGCTCGTCCGTCACCGAGCGCGACTACATCCCCGTCGAGGACGACCGGGTGGACATCCCCGAGCGCGCCTTCGGCAAGCGTGAGCAGTTGGGCAGCCTGGGCGGCGGCAACCACTTCACCGAGATGCAGGTGGACCAGGACGGCCGCGTGTGGGTGATGCTGCACACCGGCAGCCGCGGCTTCGGGTGGAACATCGCCAAGCACTTCTTCGTGGAGGGCACCGCGCAGCTGGGCCTCAAGCGCCGCAGCGAGGACCATGTCTGGCTGGACGCGGAGAGCCCGCTGGGCCGCGACTACTGGAACCTCCACAACATGGCGGCCAACTTCGCGGTGGCCAACCGGCTCATCATCGGTGAAGCGGTGTGCGCCGCGCTGGAGGACGTCTTCGGCGGCACGGCCAGCGTGTATTACGAAATCTCCCACAACCTCATCCAGAAGGAGGCGGGGAAGTTCGTCGCCCGAAAGGGCGCCACGCGCGCGTTCCCCGGAGGACACCCCGCGCTGAAGGGCACGCCCTGGGAGAAGACGGGCCACCCCATCCTCATCCCGGGTTCCATGGAGACGGGCAGCGCCATCCTCTTCGCTGAGCCGGGCGCGCAGAAGTCCATCTATTCGGTGAACCACGGCTCCGGCCGCCGCCTGTCGCGCGGCGAGGCGAGACGCGTGCTGAAGCAGGACGCCACCGACAAGCGCCTGGCCGAGGCGGGCATCCTCCTCAACACCCGCCAGACGCCGCTGGACGAGTCCGGCCCCTGCTACAAGAACCTGGACGACGTCCTGGAGACGGTGGAGATGGCGGGGCTCGCCCGGGTGGCGCACCGCCTCAAGCCGGTGGCCTGCATCAAGGGCGCGGACTGAGGCGGCCCGGGCGGCGCCTGGCCGCCTGTCTGCTGGCGGGCACCCAGGCACGGCCAGCCCCGGGTCATTTCCGGCTCGGCGCGTAGGGCTCGTGGGGTCGTCCAGGGGACGCTACAGTGGGTGGCCCTGGAGTCTTTCGCCCATGAGCTCGCCGTCCCCTGCTGCCCGCATGCCCCCGGCTGCTTCCCGTGAAGCGGAGCTGGCTCACGCCGAGAGCGAGCTGTTGACGCTGGAGGCCCGGCTCCATGAACAACTCGCCCAGGCCACGGCGGAGGCGTCCGCGCTGGCCACCCGGCTGGAGCAGGCGCGGCAGGCGCTGACGCGGGCCCACCAGGCCCCCGGCGCCGACCCCATGCTGGGGGAGCAGTCCTCCCGGCTTCAGCTGGCCGCGGCGCCCGCGCTGGACGTGGAGGCGCCGCGCACCCGGGCGCTGGAGGCCCGGCAGGTGGCGCTCCAGGCCCGGCGGCAGGCGGGTTTGGAGATGCAGTCGCTGCTGCGGGCCCACCAGGAGCAAGCGGCGCAGGTGGCCCGCGCGGTGGCCGAGGCGGAAGCGGTGCTCAAGCGTCAGGCCGAGGCGGCCAAGGCCCGCCAGGAAGCCGCGTCGCGGGCACAGCACGAAGCAGCCAAGGCCCGGCAGGCCGAGCTGGCTCGGGCGGCCGCCGCGGCGAGGGCCCAGGGGCACGCGCCCCTTCCAGCCGCCGCGTCACGGCCCGCCGCGGCGCCGGAGAACGACGCGCGGCGCAACGGACGGGTGCGGATGCACACCTCCATCGACATGCGCAGCGACTCCAACTTCTTCACGGGTTTCTCACTGGACATCAGCGAGGGCGGCGTCTTCATCGCCACGGTGGACGCGGTGCCGCGCGGCACGCAGGTGGAGCTGGACTTCACGCTGCCGGGCGGACGGCCCATGAAGGTGACGGGCGTGGTGCGCTGGGTGCGCGAGGCCAACTCCCGCATGCCGGAGCTGATGCCGGGCGTGGGTGTGCAATTCACCGGGCTGCCACCGGAGGTGGCCAGCGCCATCTCCTCGTTCGTCACCACGCGCGACCCGATGTTCTTCCCGGACTGAGCCTGAGACAGCTGCCTTCACGACACGCGGGCGCGATGTTTCACCCCATCCGTCGGGTAGCCGACCTCGCGGCACTCCCGCGCGCTGACAGGCGGGATTATCCTCCGCAGAAGACAGACACTCCGACGTCGAATTCATGGCGCAAGCCAATGCAGCGGCGCCGCGGAAGGAGATGACACCCGCATGAGCGCGCCTCATCGCAGCCCCACGGTCCTCGCCGGACGTCGTCCGCGCTGGGACTCCCGCCGCCGCGACGGCACTGCCCGTGCCCTGGAGGACACTGGCACCCCGCCCGCACGTGCCGCCCTGGATGGGCCAGCGCCCGAGGTGGACAAGGTCAACCTCGCGCAGAAGCTGGCCCTCTTCTCCGAGCACTGGTCTCCGAAGGTGGTGGGCGAGCTCAACGGCCAACACGTCCGGCTGGCCCGGCTCCACGGCCCCTTCGTCTGGCACCAGCACGACGCCGAGGACGAGCTGTTCCTGGTGCTCCACGGCCAGCTGCGCATGGAGCTGCGTGAGCGCACGGTGGACGTGGGCCCAGGTGAGTTCATCATCATTCCCCGCGGCGTCGAGCACCGGCCCGTGGCGGAGGAGGAGGTCCACGTCCTGCTCTTCGAGCCCGCTACCACGCTCAACACGGGCAACGTCCGCGAGGAGCGGACGGCCGAGCACCTGCAGCAGCTCTGAGGCGGACGTCCAGGCACCCCGCCGGGCGGGCGAGCCTCCTGCCACACCGCGCCCGCGGATTCCTCCGTGGCGCCGCGCGGCGCACCTTTAGCTCCGGACCCGGGCCGCCCGAGCGGCCCCTTGCCGAGGAGCGGAAGCGATGCGCATCCACCACCTGAACTGCACCACCATGTGCCCACCGGGCGGACGGCTGGTGGACGGACGAAAGGGCTTCACGGGGCCCGCGGCGCTGACGTGTCACTGCCTCCTGGTGGAAGGCCGGCGGGGGCTCATCCTGGTGGACACCGGCTTCGGCCTGGAGGACGTGAGGCACCGGCGTCCCCGGCTGTCGCCCCTGTTCCTCGACCTGCTGACGCGGCCCCAGCTCAACGAGGGCTCCACGGCCATCCGGCAGCTTGAGCGCATGGGCTTCCAGGCCAGGGACGTGCGCGACATCGTCCTCACGCACCTGGACTTCGACCATGCTGGAGGCCTGGACGACTTCCCGCACGCCCGGGTCCACCTGCTGTCGGACGAGTACCAGGGCGCCGTGGCCCAGGCGACGCCGCTGGACCGGCGCCGCTACCGGCCGTTGCAGTGGATGCACGAGACGCAGTGGGTGACGTACCCCTCCGGTGGAGACGGTGAGCGCTGGTTCGGCTTCGAGTGCGTGCGGGATTTGACGGGCCTGCCGCCGGAAATCCTGCTGGTGCCGCTGCCGGGCCACACCCTGGGCCACGCGGGCGTGGCCATCCAGAATGGCGCCGGCTGGCTGCTGCACGCCGGAGACGCGTACTTCTACCACGGGGAGATGGCCCCGGACCGGTACCGGTGCACGCCGGGGCTGCGCGCCTACCAGAAGCTGATGCAGAAGGACGGCTACCTGCGCTGGCACAACATGCGCCGGCTGCGCGAGCTGGTGCGGCGGCACGGACGGGACGTCACGGTGTTCTGCGCGCATGACTCGCTGGAGTTCGAGCTGCTGGAAGAGCAGGAGAAGGCGCCGGAGCTGTCGTCCCTGCGGGCCTTCGTGGACACCCAGCCGCCGCTGCACGCGTGACGCGCGGGCTCACGAATGAAGGGGCGCATCGGGTGGCTCGCGCAGCTCCGCGCCCAGCAGCATCAGCGGCAGCTCCACGATGAAGGCGGCGCCCTCGCTGGGGGCGCTCTCCACGCGGATGGTGCCGCCGTGCGCCTCCACCAACTGCCGGACGATGTAGAGCCCCAACCCGAAGCCCGCGTGCTGGCCACCGGAGGGCTCTCTTTCGAAGCGCTCGAAGATGCGCCGCTGCGCCTCCGGGGCAATGCCCACGCCCTGGTCCCTCACCACCAGCCGCGCCCGCGCCAGGCCCGCGTGCTCCACCCGGACCTCCACCGGCCGTCCCCTGCCGAACTTCAGCGCGTTGGACAAGAGGTTCGTCACCACCCGGTCCAACCGCAGCCGGTCCCACCGGCCCACCAGCCCCAGCTCCGCGCCGAACTCCAGCTTGCAGCCCGCCTCCACCGCCTGCTCGGCGAAGCGCTCCACCACCTCGTGCACCAGCTCCGACAGGTCCACCGGCGCCACGTCCAGCATCCGCTTCCCCGACGACAGCCGCGACAAGTCCAGCAGGTTGTGCAGCAGCTGCCCCAGCCGCTGCGTCTGCTTCAGCGCCGCCGCCAGCCCGTCGCGCGCCTTCTGCCCCCCCGCGAGCTCCGTCCGCTGAAGCTTCCGCAGCAGCAACTGCAGCGTGTTCAGCGGATTGCCCAGGTCGTGCGCCGCCACGCCGATGAGCTCCACCGCGTCCTGCGCCTCGCTCCAGAGCCGGGCGTTGTCCAGCGCGAGCGCGGCGCGGCCCACCACCTCCTCCACCAGGACCTGGTCCGTCATCGTCAGCCTGCGCTCCGGCGCGGACGTCAGCAGCACGAACACCCCGCGCGTCTGCTGCCCCACCCGCAGCGGCACGCCGAGGTAGGAGCGCACGCCCACCTTCTCCATCAGCGACACGTGCTCGGGGCCCTCCAGCCCCTCTGACAGCGCCTCCGGAGACACGTCGCTCGTGAGCTCGGAGCGCCCCGTGCGCAGCACCTGCCAGATGCCCCCCTGTGACTCGCGCGACGGGGGAAAGCGCCGCGCCGCGTCCCACAGCCAGGCCTCCTTCTCCGGCACCGCGTGCGCCACCGCGCGAGGCCAGAGGTCACCACCGGCCGTCATCAGGTAGAGCACACAGGCATCCGCCACCTCCGGCACCATGAGGCGCGTCAGCTCGGCCACCGTCTGGTGGGGGTCCTGGAACTGGTGGAAGAGGCCCCCTGCCTCCGCCAGCAGTTGCTGCGTGCGCTCGGCCTGGCGCCGCTCGGTGATGTCGCGCGTCACCTTGGCGAAGCCGCGCGGCTGCCCGCGCGCGTCCTGGAGCACGGTGATGTTGGTGTCCGCCAGGTAGCGCGAGCCGTCCTTGCGCACCCGCCAGCCCTCCGTGTGCAGCCGCCCGTCCCTCCGGGCCCGCGCCAGGTCCTTCTCCGGAATCCCCGCCGCCACCGCCTCCGGCGGGTAGAAGACGCTGGAGGGCTGGCCCAGGATTTCCGCCTCGCGGTAGCCCATGATGCGCTCCGCGCCCGGGTTCCAGCTCTCCACCCGGCCCCGCGCGTCCAACAAGAACAAGGCGTAGTCGCGCACCCCCTCCACGAGGAGCTGGAAGCGCTCGGCGCTGGCCTCGGCCTCCTGTTGGATGGGGCGCAGCTTGCGCGTCAGCGTCCACGCCAGCATCGTCGCGCCCGCGAGTCCCAGGCTCCCCGCGAGCAGGGACAGCCCGAGCGCGCTGCGGTCCGTGGCCAGGCTCTCATGGATGCCCTGGGACAGCCGGGCCTCCGTCTGCTGATGGAGCACCCGGAGGCTGTCCATGGCGCGGCGGCGCGTGTCCGCCACGTGGCCGTCGAAAATCTGCTCCAGTCGCTTGCGGGGCACGCCATCCTCGCGCTCCAGGATGAGCGCCTGCATGGCCTCCTCGTGCTCCAGCTCCGCGTGAGAGACGGCCTCCAGCTGCGTGGCCAGGGGCTCCTGGGTGAGCCGGCGCTTCAGGGCTTCGTAGGTGGCGAGGAAGCGCTCGCGCGCGACGGACATGTCCTGGGCGAAGAAGACGTCTCCCGTCAAGGCGAAGCCCCGGCCGCTGACGACCTTGTCGTTGAAGGTCCGCTCCAGTTGCTTGATGTCCAGCACGTCCCGGGACAGCTCCAGGATGCGCGCCTTGTGGTTGGCCCGCACGGAGAGCAACGCCACCACGGACGTTCCCGCCAGCACGAGCGCCACCACCAACGAGATGATGAAGCCGGCGCCCGCGCGCTGCGCGAACGTCCACGGACGTGCCACCTCCCCTCCTCCTCAGACCCTTGCCCTCGGGCAGGGTGAGCCGCTCCGCACCCTGAATCCAGGGGCTCGCCGGGTGACGGGAACGTCGGAAACCGGGCGCTCGGGGGGACGGCGCCCGTGTCCGCGCGCCGCGGTGTGTGCACCGTCCAACCCCGCCTCACACCCTGGCTGGGCATGCGCGAAGCCCGGCCCCACGTTGGGCGCGGGTGGTGGCCAGGGCGGGACGGGAGCGCATGCGCGGAGCGGAGCGACGGGGAGCGTGGTTCTGGGCGTGTGGACTGGTGTTGTGGGTGGCGTGCAGCCAGACGCAGCCGGATGAGGACGCGGACAGCCGCCGGGGGGTGTCCGCCTGCGAGCCCATGACGTGCGCCTCCCAGGGCATGGACTGCGGCATCGCCATTGACGGCTGTGGCGGCACGCTCGACTGCGGCGCCTGTGGCCCCGGTGAGGTGTGCGGAGGCGGTGGCCGGCACAACGTGTGCGGCCCGGCGCCCTGCGAGCCCACCCCCTGTGAGGCCCTGGGGCTCAACTGCGGACCGGTGTCGGATGGCTGTGAGGACGTGCTCGACTGCGGCACCTGCGAGGCCCCCGAGTCCTGCGGCGGCGGGGGCACCCCCAACGTGTGCGGCGAGCCCACCTGCACGCCGGACACCTGCGAGTCGCTGGCCCGCGACTGCGGCGCCGTGCCGGACGGCTGTGGCGGCATCCTGGACTGTGGCGGCTGCGCGGACGGCCTGACGTGCGGCGGCGGCGGCGCGCCCAACGTGTGTGGCCGCGGCCTCTGCAAGCGGGCCACCTGCGACGCGCTGGGGAAGGACTGCGGGCAGGTGTCCGACGGCTGCGGCGGCATGCTCGACTGCGGCGGCTGCACGGGCGGCCTGACGTGTGGCGGCGGCGGCGTACCCAATGTCTGTGGCCACCCACCGTGCACCCCGGGGACGTGTGAGACGCTGGGGAAGAACTGCGGGCCGGTGGCGGACGGGTGCGGCGGCATGCTCGACTGCGGCGGCTGCGCGGACGGCCTGACATGCGGGGGCGGCGGCGCGCCCAACGTGTGCGGCGGCGGCGTGTGCACCCCGCTCACCTGCGAATCCCAGGGAAAGAATTGCGGCGCCGTGCCGGATGGCTGCGGCGGGCTGCTGGACTGCGGCGTCTGCCCGGCGGGTGAGGCGTGCGGCGGGGGCGGCGTGGACCACGTCTGTGGCCGTCCCCTCTGCACACCGGCCACCTGCGAATCGCTGGGCAAGGACTGCGGCACCGTGCCGAATGGGTGCGGCGGCGCGCTCCAGTGTGGGACGTGCGCGAATGGCGAGACGTGCGGGGGCGGAGGCACGCCCAACGTGTGCGCGGCGCCTTCCTGCCGCCCGTACACCTGCGGCCTGCTGGGCAAGGACTGCGGCGCCGTGCCGGATGGGTGCGGCGGCGTGCTGGAGTGCGGCACCTGCACGGCGCCGGAGTCCTGCGGCGCAACGGGGGTCCCCAACGTCTGCGCGGCGAGCGCGTCCGTATGCGTGGACCGGAACCTGGGCAGCGAGTTGCCGGTGATGGTGAAGGGCTCCACCGCGCACGCGGGGGATGACCATCCGTCCTCCTGCGGCGGGAGCGACGCGCCGGACCGGGGCTTCCTGTGGACGGCGCCCAGGAGCGCGCTCTTCACCTTCGACACGGCGAGGTCGGCCATCCGCTCGCTCATCTCCGTGCGCAGCGGCGGCTGCGGGGGCGCGGAGCTGGCGTGCGCGAAGGACGGCATCAGCTACGGCGGCGGCGCGCGAGTCTCGGTGCCGCTGGTGCAGGGGCAGACGGTGCTGGTGGTGGTGGACGCGGCGAGTCCAGACCGATTCAGCGCGGGGTACTTCGAGCTGCACATCGACGAGCTGCGGGCCAGCGAGGCGGGCGCCTGCTTCGACGGCATGGACAATGACGGGGACCGCTGGGTGGACTGCGCGGACACGGACTGTCACGACGCGCCGGGCTGCGGCGGCCGTGGCTGCGCGCACCATGATTTGGGCAGCGCGCTGCCGGTGACGTTCCACGGCGAGACGGCGGGCTCCGGTGATGGCTTTCAGGGCACGTGCGGCGCGCTGCTCCAGCAGGACCGGGCGCACCTGTGGACGGCGCCCAAGGCGGGCACCTACGTCTTCGACACGGCCCCGAGCGAGTGGGGCAACGCGCTCTACGTGCTCACCGGTTGCCGGGGCACGGAGCTGGGCTGCGCCTCCAACCCGGACGGGGGCCCCCAAGGCTCGCCCGCCGTGAAGGTGACGCTGGCACAGGGGCAGACGGTGCTGGTGGTGGTGGACGGCATGGCCAACCCCGACCAGGACACGCCCATCCGCTACACGCTGCACGTCAGCGAGTACACCGAGACGGAAGCAGGCCGGTGCGCGGATGGCGCGGACAACGACGCGGATGGCGCCGCCGACTCGGCGGACTCCGACTGCCGGTAGCGGGGAGACGGTCCGGGTGGCGTGGGGCTCGCGTCAGCGGCGCGCCCGCCGGTTCGCCTTCACGCCCCGGCACGAACGGCCGCCTCAGCCGCCCTGAGCAGGCACGGGTACCGCGGCCTCGGGCTCCTCGCCCGGCGCGGCGAACGTCCCCGAGACGGGGTCCACGTTCCAGGCGGAGTACTGGTGCGTCCGCACGTCCCGCAGCTTCCCGTCCTCGTAGCAGACCGAATAGATGAGGAACTGCGGATTGACGAAGTTGGGCTGCCCGTAGCGGTAGCACTCCGCCCCATTGGCCTCCCGCTCCAGGGTGATGGGCCGCCCGAGCACGGCGCGCACCTGCTCCGTGGTCATCCCACCCCGCATGGACTTGAAGCCACTGGGCGTGACGATGCGGAACGTCCGCTCCTCGCCCTTGGCGATGACCCAGAGACCCACGACCAGCACCACCGGCACCAGGGCCGCCAGCAGGGCGCTCGCCCACCGTCCCCGGGGGACCTTTCCTTCCTTCTGGAAGGCCGTGAAGAGGCCGCTGGCCGCGTCCACCTGAGGGTTCGTCTCCGTCGCGCTCACGTCGCCTGACATGCAGTCCTCATATCGCGGATGCAACAAAGTCCACGCCACTCGCCCTTTCCCCCTGCCCGCCCACCTGGGAAGGCCTACATCGCCTGACGGCTCCCTTTCCCAGGTAACACGCGAGTTTACAATGAGCAGGGGGGTCGGCCTGCTACATCCCGTCCAAGGGAGTCAACGAGGAGTCAAGTCACCATGCCGAAACGCGGCGGCGGCGGTCGCAGCGCCCCCCAGAAGCCCGCCAACCGGGACGTGCTCCCGGCCGGCGCGGAGTCGAAGGACACCGAGCTCTTCTTCAACCGGGAGCTGTCCTGGATGGCCTTCAATGACCGCGTCCTCCAACTGGCCGAGTCCGCGGAGATTCCGCTGCTGGAGCGGCTGAAGTTCATCTCCATCTACGCGCGCAACCTGGACGAGTTCTTCATGATTCGCGTCGCCCGTCTGCACGAGCAGATTCGCGACGGCGTGGCGCGCCTGGTTCCCGACGGAGCCTCCCCCAGCGACACCCTGGACAAGCTGCACGACGGCATCCTCAGGCAGACGCGGCGCCACGGCGACGCCTTCGAGAAGGTGCTCCGCCCCGCCCTGGCCGAGAAGGGCCTGCGCATCCTCTCCGCCAGGGAGCTGGACGCCGAGCAGCGCGCCCAGGTGGACCAGCGCTTCAAGGAGCAGATTTTCCCCGTCCTCACCCCGCTGGCCATCGGCCTGGGGCGGCACTTCCCCTACATCTCCAACCTGTCGCTCAGCCTGGCGGTGCTGCTGAGGGACCCGGACGCGGGCGAGGAGAGCGTGGCCCGGGTGAAGGTCCCCAAGGAGCTGCTGCCGCGCTTCTTGCCCCTCAAGGGCAACGTCTTCGTGCCCCTGGAGGAAGTCATCGCCCAGCACCTGGGGGACTTGTTCCCCGGAATGGAGGTGCTGAGCTGGGGCACCTTCCGCGTCACCCGCGACGCGGACTTCACCGTGTCCGAGGACGCGGAGGATTTGCTCAAGGCCGTGGAGACGGAGCTGCGCGAGCGCCGCTTCGGCGACGTCGTCCGCATGGAAGTCCAGGCCGGCATGAGCCCCAAGCTGCTCGAGCCGCTGGTGGAGGCCCTGGGCCTGGAGGCACGTCAAATCTACGAGGAGCACGGCCTGGTGGGCCTCAACGACTTGCAGTCCATCGCCTTCGCCCCGGGCTTCCCGGAGCTGAAGGACCCGTCGTGGGTCCCCGTCACCCAGGCCCGCCTGCGCACGGACACGGACGCGCCGGACGGCGGCACGGTGATGTCGTCCATGCGCCGGGGAGACTTGCTGGTCCACCACCCCTACGAGTCCTTCGCCACCTCCGTGGAGCGCTTCGTCACCGAGGCCGTGGCCGACCCGGACGTGCTGGCCATCAAGCAGACGGTGTACCGCACGTCGGACAGCTCGCCCTTGGTGCCCGCGCTGATTACCGCCACCGAGCGCGGCAAGCAGGCGGTGTGCATGGTGGAGCTGAAGGCCCGCTTCGACGAGCGCGCCAACATCCGCTGGGCCAACGCGCTGGAAGAGGCGGGCGTGCACGTCGTCTATGGGATTCCGTCCCTGAAGACGCACGCGAAGGCCATCCTCATCGTCCGGCGCGAGGGCGACAAGGTGCGGCACTACGTCCACATCGGCACGGGCAACTACAACCCGAAGACGGCGCGCCTCTACACGGACATGGGCCTGTTCACCACGGACCCGGACATTGGCGCGGACGTGGCGGACGTCTTCAACTACCTCACGGGCTTCGGCCGGCCGAAGAGCTTCCGCAAGCTGCTGGTGGCCCCGCTCACCATGCGCCAGGGGCTGCTGGAGGAAATCAAGCGCACCGTCGCCGCGCACACCGCCGAGCGCCCCGCGCGCATCCAGATGAAGATGAACGCGCTGGTGGACCCCGGCATCATCCACGCCCTCTACGAGGCGTCCCGCGCGGGCGTGAAGGTGGAGCTGAACGTGCGCGGCATCTGCTGCCTGCGCCCAGGCGTTCCCGGCGTGTCGGAGAACATCCGCGTGGTGTCCGTGCTGGGCCGCTTCCTGGAGCACTCGCGCATCTACATCTTCGAGCGCGGCCAGGAGCTGCGCTGCTTCATCGGCTCGGCGGACCTGATGCCGCGCAACCTGGACCACCGCGTGGAAATCCTCGCGCCGGTGGAGGACGCCCCCCTGGCCGCCCAGGTGAAGGACTCGCTGGAGCGCTGCATGGCCGACACCACCTCCGCCTGGGAGCTGACGGCGGACGGCAGCTGGCGCCGCCGGCAGCCGCGCGCCGGGGAAGAGAAGCGCTGGGCCCAGGGCGAGATGATGGAGCGCTCCCAGCGCATGGCCCAGGTCCAGGGAGGCCGTCCGCTGTCCTGAACAGCGGCGGCGCTCCAGCGAAGCACCCCAGCCCCCGCGCTCAGATTTCGTGCTGGACGAAGTGGAACGCCGCCACGCGGTACGACTGCGGGAAGAGCACCACGTAGACGTGGTGGTAGTCATTGGCACCCGGGGCCATCGGGATGCTGGTGTAGTAGTGAGCCACCCGCGGCGTCTCCGTGCCGTTGCCCAGCGCGGCGGGCAGCGCCGACACCAGCTCGGGGAACCAGTAGTCGTTGCTCGCGACGAGCTCCGCGTAGGTCAGGTCCGGCAACCGCTCGAACTGGTAGTACTGCACGTCCTGGCCCAGCAGCGTGTACAGCGCCAGGTCCGCCACCGGGTCCAGGCTCCACGGCACGGTCGCCACGCCTGGCACGGAGTACGTCTCGAGGACGCCGTCGCACCAGTTCTCCCCGGTGTTGCACCGCGTGTTGCCCACCGTCAGCGCCGCCTGCAAGCCGCTGCTCAGCGGCAGCTCGCCCAGCTCCAGCGGGCCCACGCCGTAGTAGGCCCGGTAGAAGTCCTGGCACACCGGCCACATCCGCGCCATGAAGGTCGACAGGCCGTCCGCGCACCAGGGCTTCGGGGCGGACGGTGCACAGCCCTCCACGTAGGCGTGGTAGGCGTCCGTCGCGTCGGTGCAGGCGGCGAAGGCCTCCGCCGCCGTGTAGGGCCGGCCCAGCACCGGGTCCACCTCCTCCACCAGCGCCTGCACGCAGACCTCGATGCGCGTGGCCACGTCCAAATCACACGCGGCATACACCGCCGGGTCCACGCACTGGCCGTTGAGGCAGTTCAGTTGGAGCCGGAAGCGCTTGCCCACGCCCGTCCCGGTGGACACCACGGCCAGGTACTCACCGCCCTGGGGCAGGGACAGCGACGCGAGCTTGCTCAGCTGCCCGTAGCCCGCGTCGTCGTCCTGGGCCACCACCGTGGTGCCGTAGCTGCCGCTGGCGTCCTTCGGGCCGTACACGAACAGGCCCGTGTCCAGGTACATGCTGCTGCCCAGGTGCGTCACCTCGAGCTTCACCTGCGCGCCGGCGGCCACTGAGAAGGCGAAGGAGAGGTACTGCGGCTGCGTGGTGAACTGCGTCTGCACCGAGCCGCCCAGCGCCAGCGGCCCCATGAAGGCCGTGGCGTCCACGATGTTGCCGCTCGGCGGCGCCGGAGGGGGATACAGCACCCCCTGCTCGCGCGCCCCCAGCTCCGCGCCACCCTCGTCCGTCAGCTCCGTGGGATTGCACGCGCCCAGCAGCAGCGCGGAGAGCACCCAGCCCATCGACTTCGTCAGCGTGCCACGCATGAGTCACTTCCTTCCGAAGCGGGCGTGTGAGGCCCGGTTGACGAGCGCCTTGCCACGGACTCCGAGTGCGACTCAAGTCACAATTCCTACTCTTCGATGGGTGCCTCGTTCCATTGCTGGTGATTGAGCGAGGGGTCCCGGTTCGGGTCGTAGTTGGGATTGTTCGACGGGACGTATTGCCCGTTGCCGTTCATCCAGTACTGGTTGGCGCCCGAGCGCACCTGGTGGCGCTGACCGTCGGCGGGGGCGCGGACCGTCTCCTCGTCCTTGATGTAGTTGAGGAAGCGGTGGTGGTTGCGGTCCGACGCGGCGTTGCCCTGCGCGTAATTGGAGGCGATGGCCTGGTTGATGGCGTCGTTCTTCTCGTGGAAGGCCTTCTGCTGGGCCTCGAACGCGGCCTTGTTGGTCTGCATGCGCTGGTTGTGGGCGGCCCAGCTGTCGCGCTCCCGCGCCATCTCCGCCTGGTTGTAGGCCCGGACGTATTCGGGGTTGTAGCGGGTGTTGGCCAGGGCGTTGAGGAGGATGTCCTTGCTCTCCTCGTACCGCTCCTTCGGCGCCTCGAGCGCATGGCAGTAGTAGTTCCACGACACCATGTTCCCGAGGTTCGTCGCGCTCAGGTGGACGACAATCAGGTAGGGGGCTCCGTGTTTGTCCTCCCACTCCGTCACCCGCGCGAGAAAGCGCTGCTGCATGGGCCCCACCTTGTAGAGCAGGTCCGAGAAGCCCTTGTTGGACGCCGCGATTTTCGGCGCGTCGTATTGCTTCACCAGCTTGCTGCCGTCCTTCTTCGCGGTCGGCACCAGGTCCTGCTGGATGACGTCCTGGATGGAGGTGAAGGCCCGCATCTTCCCGCCCGAGCGGCGGACCGCCTCCCGCATCATCGCGTCATTGGAGGACATGAACGTCCGCATCGGGAACATGTAGACATTCACGTTGCCCGGCCCGCTCATGGCGGCCTTGCCGTTATTGAGAATCCAGTTGTCCGGCAGCGGCATCGTCGCCATCTCCAGGAACTTGTCGTCGAGCAGCTTGTGCTGGACGAGCTTCCCGTTGGGCTCGGCGCGCGCCAGGGCATTGGGCGGCGCCAGCGCCGGCTGGCCAGGCGCCTGCCCCGGACTCTTCCCCTGGGACTTCTCCCGGTTCTCGCTACAGGCCAGGAGCGTCAGGCATAACACCGTGGGAACAATCGCGTTCTGTCGCATGGGCGGGGTGGTCTCTTCTGGGAGTCAGACACCTGGAGTGTGTCTGTTTTCTCCCAGCGTACCATGCCCTCCGGTTCCGCTCGGAACCCGGGGGTCTCAGCGCTCGGCGTCCTCGCGGCGGTGGGCCTCCACCTCGCGGACCTCGCGCCACTGAATCCACCCCTCGCGCGCGGCGTGACGAGCGGCCTCGGTGGTGTCATCCACCGCGAGCATCTGGCTGCCCGCGGCGCGGATGTCCTCGGCGATGAGCGCCAGCTCCTCGGCCCGGCGCTGATGCCCGGGCACCTTGCGGATGTAGACGCAGTGGATGCGCCCGGGGAACTCGCAGACGATGGTGCGGTAGTGCTCCGCGTCCTCCTGGCCGCTGTCGCCAATGAGGATGAAGGGCAGGTGCGACAGCGTGCCGAGCACCGCGCGAATCTTCTCCAGCTTGTGCCCATGGCCACCGCCGGGCGCGAAGCCCTGACTGGACAGGCCCCAGTCGCGCAGCAGCAGCGGACCGGTGGGGATTTTGTGCAGGGAGAGGAACTCGTCCAGGTGCTCGTAGAGGTTCCACGGGCTGCTGGACACGTAGAAGATGGGGTTGTCCGCGCTCGTGCCCCGGCCATGCTGGAGCGCGGCGTAGAAGGCGTCCACGCCCGGGAAGGGCAGCCGAACGCGGTGCTCGGTGAGGAAGAGCGTCCAGGCCCGCTTCAGCACGTCGGTGACGCCGGTGACGATGACGGTGTCGTCGATGTCGCTGATGACACCGAACTCCGCGCCGGGCCCGGCCATCCGCACCGGCGCGGCCACGCGGGACACGCCCTCCGCGTCCGGCGACAGCAGCTCCAGCTCCACCATGTGCCAGCCCGAGCGCACCCCGTCCGGCGGAGGCACCCACAGCTCCAGGAAGCCCTCCTCGTCGGTGGTGCCCTCCCAGCGCTTGTCGCCCCACCGCACCGCGACGTGCGCGCCCGGGACTTCGCGCGTCATGTAGCGCTTGTAGGAGGCCACCGCGCTGCCCACCAGGGTGTAGCGCTCCTGCGGCGGGCGCACGTGCCGGTCCTCCAGCACGCGGGCCTTGATGACGGCGCGTTCGGGGGTGCCATAACCCCGGTAGGGGAGGATGCGCAGCGGCGGCGCGATTCCCAGCTTCTGGCGAAGCTTGCGGCTCAGCGCGTCATAGTGGGCGTCCACGCGGACGGCGAGTCGATAGAAGCGAGGAAGAAAGTCGGCCATGGCGCGGGGCGTAGCGGTGTGTGGAGCCTGACTCTAGAGGAGTCCAGCGATTGAGCGGCACAAACCGGTGAGGGTCCACTGGCGGACCGTCGCAGCCCATGCCTGCCGCGGTGTGCGTATCCGCCATGCAGTCCCCTCTCATCCTGGAGCCTTGCCTTGCCGCGTCAATCCTCTCGCTGGTGCCTCGCCGCCGCTGCCGTCGTGTTGCTCGCCGGGACGGCCGCTTTCTCACAGTCCTCCTCCAGCATCACCTTCCAGTCGCCCGCACAGGGCTGGAACGTGCTCGCCTCTTCCAATCCGCTGCCCTTCGGCTCCACCGCGGCCATCCACTTCAACACGGACCGGCTGACGCAGTGCCGCGGCAACATCAACGGCACCACGCCCGGGTGGACCCTCACGGGCTACTACCAGTTCAACAATGGCCCGGTTCAGAGCTTCTGGGTGGCGGGCTTCTCGTCCACGCCCAACCCGCCCGCGCCGTCCATTCCGCTCCACACGCTGGGCACGCTGGCCGTCTGGTTCGAGAACACCAGCCGCTGGGGCTGCCAGGCCTGGGATTCGAACTTCGGCAACAACTACCTCTTCACCGTGCAGTGACGGCGAGCCCATGGGCGCGGGTTGCGTCGCCGCGCCCACGGGGCCCCGGCTGCCTTTGTCCCGGATGCGTGAGGACTGGTAGACGTGTTCCATGGGGCACCCCTCCACCGAGAACCTCACGCCCTTCACCTTCGAGCCCCTGTTCCTCACCGACGAGGCGCTGCGGCCCCTGTTCGTGCCCGTGCTGAAGGCCACGTTCGACCTGCGGCCTCGAGGCGCGCCGGTGCTGTCCTCGGAGCAGGCGCCGCTGTTGACCGCGGGCGAGCGCTGGGAAGGCGGGGACGCGGCCAGCCTCCGGCTGGAGCCCGAGGGCGCCTTCTTCAAACCCGCCACGGACGTGGTGCTGGTGGGACATGCCCATACGCCCGCGCCGGGGACTCGCGAGCTGGTGGCGGAGCTGCATGTCGGGCCGGTGCACAAGCAGGTCCGCGTGGTGGGGGACCGCGCGTGGTTCAAGAGCATGGGCGGCATCGGGATGACGCAGCCCTTGCCCTTCGAGCGCATCCCGCTGCGCTATGAGCGCGCCTTCGGCGGGAAGGACGGCGGCACCTTCGAGCCGCGCAACCCGCTGGGCACGGGCTTCCGTGAGAAGGGCAGCCGCTTCGAGGAGGGCCTGCGACTGCCGAACCTGGAGTCTCCCACCGAGCCGCTGAGGTCCTGGGGCCAGCGTCCACCGCCCATGGGCTTCGGGTTCATTGAACCGCACTGGCAGCCCCGCGCCGCCTACGCGGGCACCTATGATGACGCGTGGAAGAAGTCGCGCGCCCCGCTGCTGCCCAAGGACTTCGACCGGCGCTTCCTCAACGGCGCGCCGTGGGGCCAGCTCGTCCCGGGCTACCTGCGAGGGGGAGAACCCGTGCTGCTGAAGCACGTCGCGCCGGGCGCGCCGCTGACGTTCAGGTTGCCCGCGCTGCCGGCGCCGGAGGTCCTCGCGCCCAGGGCCCGGGGCCTGGATGACGTGGAGGGGGCGCTGCGGCTGGACACGGTGGTCCTGGACACGGACGCGATGAAGCTGTTCCTCGTGTGGCGTGGCACCTTCGCGCTGCGGCGCGAGCCCACGGAGTTGCGCGCCATCCAGGTGACGTGTGAAGGCACGGAGAAGCTGGAGACGGGGCAGCCGGTCGGGACGGACTGACGGGGGCTATCTCGCCGGCGCCGTGTCGATGGCCCAGTCGCCCGTGTACGTCGCCGTCATCGGGACGCGGGCCAGCGGCGGGCAGTAGCGGAAGCCGGTGTCCTCGGGAGCGATGCCGGCGCGGTCGGCGAGGCGCAGGAGCGCCAGCCCTTCGAGCCAGAGGAAGCGGTGCGGCGCGAAGGACGTCACGGGCGTGGCCAGCGAGTGGGCGCGCTTCTCCGTGACGAGGCCATAGTCCAGGCAGGCCGCGGCGAAGGACTCGGCGAAGGCGGCGGCGTCCCTGGCCACCAGGGCCCGAGCCAGGGCCACGCGGCTGGCGGAGGGCTCCTGGCCGGCCTTCTCCAGCGAGACGAGGACGTGCTCCAGCGGGGCGAACGGCGTGCGGGCGAGGTGCTGGAGCGCGGAGGCCCAGAGGAACTCGTCCTCGTACTCCGCGCCCTGCTGCCACTGGGTGGCGGAGCCCTCGGCCACGGCCTCCGCGAGGGAGAAGTGGCCCGCGGCGAGCGCGCCCAGCAGGGGCGTGTTGCGCCGCGCGGGCGGAGGTGGAAGGCCCCGGTCGGCGAGGAGGCGCTGCACCCGGCGGCCGTTCTCCGCCATCCGGCAGAGGTTGAGGAAGAAGCCCTGCGGGTTGCCGTCCACCAGCAGCGTGGCCACGGCGATGAGGTGCAGGTCGAGCGTAATGGCGTCCAAGCGCGCGAGGACACTGGAGCGGTCCGCGCCAGGGTCGAACCGGCGGAGCCGCTCCCCCAGGGAGTCAGCGGCGTCTGCACGGAGGGAGCTGAGACGGGCCATGAGGGAAGGTACGGGAGAGCGTAGCCTGGAACCCGTCGTTCAGGCACCCTACGACGTAGGAGGTGGGTACGCGCGTGAGCAACCTCAATGCGAGCGAGATGAACACGGAGCTGGCGCAGCGGCTCCTGTCCATCTTCGAGCGGAGCCGGGACCGGAAGTACGCGGCGGCCAAGGCGGCGAAGAAGAAGAGGCCGAAGCCCGCGGACAGCGCCGCGGACGACGCCGACCACGTGGATGACAGCGCGGCGCCCCGGGGGGTGCTCGGCAAGGACAGCGATTACGCGCAGAACGGCTCTGACTACATCGCGTCCCTGGACGGTCGCGACGTGTACCGCGTCTTCGACCACGCCTACCTGGATGAAATCCGGGACCTCGTGAAGCAGACCGCCGAGTTCCCCGGAGGACCACCGGAGAACTTCAACCCGAGGGCCAAGGACAAGGACAAGAAGCCCGCGCTCCAGAAGTACCCCTACGCGTGGGAGGCCCACCACATCCTGCCGGGCTCGGCGTTCTACTACGAGCTGAAGGACGGGCCTGCCTTCACCTACCGACAGCTCCGCCTCATCCTTCAGTCCGACTACAACCTGAACCACGGCCACAACATCATCATGCTGCCGGACCAGGCGTGGGCCGTGCCCGTCCATGCGCTCCTGCAGCACCCGGGCGACCATCCCATCTACACGCAGCAGGTGATTCGGGACATGAAAACCATCGCTCAAAAACTTCAGAAAGCGATCGACTCTCAAAAAGATCACAAGGCATTAGTCGAGGATATTTTCATCCATCTGCACAAGTTGGAGAACAAATACTGGAAGCTCCTCGTCGCACTAAGCCGTGCAGTTGTGGCCTCGGTCACCGCAGGGAAGGAGTACAAGCACCCCTTTGTACGCTACGCCCCAAAGGACAAAAAGGCCAAGAGTCGTTACGAGTGGGGCTCTCTTTACTAAACCAGTCATTCGAGACTCTTCGTGAAATATTTCATTTTCAAAGTCATGGCTGAAGAAGCGGGCTACATCGAGGAACTTCCGATTGGAAGCCCTGCTGATTGGAAGCTCCACGAAGGCATTGGCCTCGCCAGAGAATTTCCTATGGGTGGTGAAGTTTCGTTTTCAAATAATTATCCCGACGACCGAAATCTCTACGATTTCCAGCCCAACATGATGAGCAACCTGCTCGTCTCGGGGCGTGCACGCAAGCTCATCGAGTCGCTCAGTGTCTCGAATGCCGAGTGGCTTCCGGTCGCCATCAAGGACCACAAGGGCAACGTCGTCGGCCCCGATTACGCCTTCCTCAATCTCCTCGGCGCAGAAGATGCCATTGACATGGAGCGCTCGGACTACGAGATGGACTCGCTTGAAAAGGACCAAATCGGTGTCATTGACAGGCTGGCCCTCAACACCAGCGCTATTAGCCCCGACGCAAAGATGTTCCGCTGCACCAAGGAACGCCGTCTCATCCTCATCCGTGACGACGTCCACGCTGCCTTCGAGCAAGCGGGCCTGACCGGCTTCAAGGTCTACGAAGCCGAAGGCTGGGACGGCCTGGAGCTCTGACCCATCATGTTTGAAGCCAATTGCCTGGCAGAGCAGCCCGCCGACATCGTCGCTCGGGTCCTGGAGGAACAGTCGCCGTGCTTCGTCACCGCACGCGAGGGCGTCCGGGGAGTGCTGGTCCCCCTGGATGAGGTCTACACGGAGGTGATGGAGGCGCATCCGCGCGTCATCAATGCCCTGATGAAGGACCTGATCCGCCCGGGCAAGGACATGGCCATGTACTGCATCCAGGTCAGCCTGTCCGATGAACAGGACGCCATCCGCTTCCTGGACGAGGAAGGGGAGCCGGTGCTCGCCCTGGTCGGCGCCATGCGCTTCCTTCGCTGGCTCGAAGAGGAAGACGGCGAGGCCGAAGAGGAATCGTGAAGCACAGCCACTGGAGTGTGCTCCGGCGACCCATTGAAGTACGACGCCATCCCTCCGCGGGCTTCAAGGTCTACGAAGCCGAGGGCTGGAACGGCCTGACGCTGTGAGGTGGACCACGGCGCGCTCCCCTGATTCAGCGGAGGAGAGCACCAACACCGAAGGCGTAGGCGCGTAACCCCGCGCCAGCGCCCGGAAGACCATCGCCGTGGCCACCGCTCCCGAGGCCACCCCCGTGTGCCCGAAGCTCCTGGCCGGCATCCACACCGCGCCTCGCTCGAAGCGGGCGTCCGCCTCCCTCAGCCGGACCTGCAGCATCCCCCACTCGAAGGCGCGCGTGTATTGCCCGTCGTGGTCTGACACCAGCAGCGGCGCGGACGCGTCCTGCCCCAAGGGCCCCAACGCCGCGAGCACCTGCCGCGCCAACTCCTGCCCATCCGGTGGCTGCTCCCCGTCCAGCGGCGCCGCGTCGCGCCCCTGCGCCACTCGCACCACGGCCATGGAGGGCTCCGCGGGCTCCTCGCGCGTGAGCAGCAAGGCCACCGCCGCCTCACCCGCCATCAACCCCGTGGGCCGGCCCGGCGTCTTCAGGCGCTGCTGCTGGTGCAGCGACGTCAGCGTCTCCGGGGAGATGAAGCTGTCCACCGCGCAGAAGAGCGCCCGCTCCACCTTCGAGGCCCGCAGGTCCTCGCCCGCCGCCGCCAGCGCCTGGGCGAAGGCCACGTTCCCCGTGGAAAACACCCGCACCGGCCCCTTCCACGTGGGCCATCCCAGCGCCTGCCACGTCCCCTTCACCACCCGGTCCACCAGCCGCGCGACGCGCTCGCGGGCGTCGTCCGGGTCCTCCTCGAAGGGGTCCTTCCCCGTCGTGAAGCCCCGGGCCTCCGGATCGGGCAACGCCAGGTAGAGCCCCACGCCGGGCCCCAGTTCCGCGACGTCCACCCGCGTCCCCAGGTCCACCAGCGCCTCCGCCAGCAGCGCCACCAGCCGCCCCACGCCCGAAAAGCCCAGCGTGGCTTCTCCCGCCGCATGCACGGTGACGGAGCTCGGCTCCTCGTCGCCCTTCAAGAAGACCTCGAAGTCCGGCGCCGCCGAGGGCCAGGACATCCCCGCACGGAACGCCGCCGCGGCGGGCACCAGCGGCCCCAGCGACGACGCCATTCCCACCGCCTGGACCCACCCCGACATGCGCGCCAAGACCTCCTGCACCGACGGGCCAGTCTTCCACGGCGCCATGTGACGGGCCACCACCCTGGCTCGTCCCACGACGCCAGGAGCGCTACATTGCCGAGACGAGGAGCCACCCATCATGAGCGCGACCGTCGGCGTCAACAAGCTGTCCGTCGTCCACAAGGACACCGGAGGAACCAGCATTGCCTTCCCGGACGTCTGCAAGACGCCTAGCCCCGCGGGTCCCGTGC